>CAYPNI010000045.1:0-24076 GCA_964411925.1 uncultured Nitrospirales bacterium | reverse complement strand
TCGCGCGCCGCGTTGACCATGTTGTGCTGGACGAAGAAGACATAGCCGATGTCCATGATCCCTAACAGGATCAGGACGAGGATCATGATGACGAGCGCCATCTCTACCAGAGCGGCACCGCGGCGGCGTTTGAACGCCTTGACGAGGCCTTCGCTCCGAATGGCTTGCGCCCGAGCGCGCAACATTGCCCCAAGCATGCCCGACTCCTTCGTCAGCACAGTTTACGGGAAATTCTCGCCCTGGATGAGGCTAGAAACAGTTCCCGTGTGACACAAATCGGCAAAAAAGCGCGCAATTTTCGTACCGGCAACGCAGAAAGCCCAAGTTGGGTATCTTTTACTCTAAGTGCTAAGAATTTTCAAGTCGGCAGGCCGAAAACCCCCGAAAGTCCGTATGCGGAGGGGTTAACTTTGGACATCTATGTTGCGCCGGTGAATAAGCATTGCTGGTGGATAGAGGCTGATTTTTGGCCTATTTACCACGTTTGACCGCCATCCGGGGGCTCAGTAGACTGGCCCGGTTTCGGGGGTCCGTAGCATGCAAAAGCGCCACCGGTACCGGATCGGAATCATCGGAGCGGGCGCGATCGCCCAGGCGCTTCATTTCCCCGGTTACAAGAAGGATCGGCGTGCCAATGTGATCGCATTCGCCGATCCGGCGGTCGAGCGCCACGAGGAGATCATCGGGCGGTTCGGGAAGATGATGGCGTACACGGATTATCGCCGCATGCTCGCGCACGAAGAATTGGACGTCGTGAGCGTGGCAACGCCAAACGTATTCCACGCGGCGCACGCGGTGGCGGCGCTGAACGCGGGCTGTCACGTCCTGTGTGAAAAGCCGCTGGCGACGACGCTGGAGGAGGCGGACGAGATCAACACGGCAGCCAAGCGCAACCGCCGCAAGCTGATGGTGGGGTTCTCCCACCGGATGTTCTCCGGTCCGCAGAAGTGCAAGGAGTTGCTCGCCGATAAGAAGTTGGGTAAACCGTACATGATCCGCGTGCGCTTCGCGCATGGCGGCCCGTATCCCGGTTGGGCGAAGAACGCGTGGTTCTACAACAAGAAACTCAGCCGGGGCGGCGCGATGCTGGACATGGGCATTCACGCGATCGACTTATGCCACTGGCTCATCGGTCCGATCAAGAACGTGTCCGCGCGGGCGGCGACGCTCATCAAGAAGATCGAGGTGGATGACAACGCGCTGTTGCAGCTCGAGTTCAAGGGTGGCGCACTGGGGTACATTGAAGTTGGCTGGACGAGTCCGCCGGGGTTTTCCGGATTCGAGATTTATGGCACAACAGGATCGCTCATTTGCGACTACGCCAAGGGGCTGTCCATGTGCACGGGCAAGTCATCGGCCGGCCGGGACAGCACGATGGAATGGAAATTGATCGACCCCAAACCCACGCGCGGCGGTTGGGACATCGAGATCGGCCACTGGCTGGACGTGCTGGACGGCAAGGCGCCGCTGACCATGTCCGGCAAGGCCGGCAGAGATGCGCTCGCGGTCGCGCTCGCGGCGTATGCGTCGTCGAAGACCGGGCGGCGCGTTTCGCTAAAAGTATGACTCTTCCCCGCGCGATCGCGCGAGTCCTCCCGGCGGTGATTGTCCTCGGCTCGCTGCCGTGCGCCGGCGTGTCGGCACAGACCAATCGTGGTAAGGAGTATCGGTCGCTCAACACCGAGCTCTACCACATCGAGATCCAGAAGAACGGCGAGATAGACGTGTTTCTGGGCGGCACGGCCGGCTCGATGTATGACGTGTTTCCGATGATTTGGTTCGACGGCGAACCCGAACCCGAGCGCATCAAGACAGACGGCCGCTGGACGCAGCGCTCCGGTGTCGAGGATCGGCTTGGCGACGGCCAGGGCATGGTCCAGCAGTACAAGGCACTCAACTGGTCGCTGCGCGCGTATCCCACGCGGCCGTTCTTCGCCGTCCAGGCGGCGTATATGAACGCGGGGAAAAAGCCCGTTACGGTGCGAGCCATCATGCCGTGGTGCATCGGCAAACCCGGCAAGGGCGCGCTGATGCTCGGCGAGGGCGCGGACGAGTCCGTCATCCTGACGGGCGCGACGCGCGGCAAGCCGGTGCGGCAGCACGGCGAGGCAGTCGGCCCGGACGCGATCGCGATCTGGAACGCACGGTCGGGCCGATCGCTGATCGCGGGGTTCGTAACGCAGGCCCGCGCAGAGTGCCGCTTCGAAGTCGGGGACGTGGCGGGCGGCGAGGAGTCCGGATTTTACCGGTTCCGCGCGATCTGCGAGTTCGATCCGCCGGTCGTGGTGGAGCCGGGCGAGCAGATTACCTCGGAAGTACTCTACATCGCGATCGCCGAGACGGATCCCGTGGTGGGCCTGCAGCGCTACGCCCGCGCGATCACCGCTGCCAATCGACCCGGCGAGGTCGTGTCGCCGTTCGTCGGGTGGGCGAGTACGGCCTCGGACATGGCGAGGTTCGATCGCGACCTCGCGACTGCACAGACGCTGTTTGAGGCGGATCAGGTGCCGTTCGTGTTGTTGGGTGATTCGACCCGGCCCGCTTCGGCAATCCCGCAGTCTGCTGTAGGGACCATCGCCGTGCAGGCCGAACGCGCGGCCTCTGCGGGTTTCCAGCCGGTGCTGTGGTGCGACCCTACGTTAGTTCCGGCGGAAATCGAATCCATCGCGGCTAAGCTGTCCGCGCTGGGCGTCCACGGTGTCGCAGGCGTTGACTTCGCGCGTCTCGCGGAGAGCGGCGGGTCGATCGCGGAGATTACGGGGCGGATCGGGGCGCTGCGGCGAGGCCTCGGGACAGGCAGTCGCATCTATGCCACCTCTCCATCGCTGCTCGCCTCCGTGCTGACGGATGGTGTCATAGCTGAGAGTAACGACGTGACAAGCCCCGTCGCTTCGGCGTCGATCGCGCCGGCGAGCGTGCGCATGGAGATCCGCGCCGAGGACGGGGCGGCCTGGCGAAGGGCTGCAACCAGCACGCTGACGGATGCCGCGCTGCTCTTCGACCTCGAGCGAATGCTCGCTGTTGCCGGAGGAATAGAGCTGGCCAGGAGCATCTTTCCCGTGGCACAGGGCCGGGCCGTGCCCGCTGACTTGTTCTCGTCGGACCGGGCGCGTGTGCTGCACTCCCGCAGCGCGAACCGCGCGGGGGTCGCGCATACGGTCGCGGTATTCAATTGGGAAAACGAGGCGCAGACCACGGCGTTGCCCCTCGCGATGCTCGGCGATGCCACGGGGACGTACTACACCGTGTACGACTTCTGGGCTGGAAAGTATCTCGGCTCGGCGATCGACCGGCTCAACGTGACGGTTGCGCCGGGCGACGCAACGCTGCTGGTGTTGCGGCCGCTGACGCCGCAGCCCATGCCGTTACTCCTCGGGACAAACGTCGGCCAGAGCTATCCGGTCTTCGATGCGTATACGTGGGACCCGGCGAACGCGCGGCTGCGCATGACGCTGATCGGGTCGGGCGAATTCGCGATTCCGCTGCTCATTCCCGCCGAACTGGCTTTGTCCTGGGTCGAAGTGTCGTCCGGCGTCGTGCAACGGGCGACGGATGAGACGGGGCGCGTCGAGAACCTGAACGTTACTCTTCCCGAAAGCGGCGGAACGGCGGACGTGATGCTGATATTTCAGCTGCGCCCCTGACGATTGAGGGCGGTTCGCCGTCTCGCGCTGCGCTAGCGAAATTCTTTCCACTCGGGTTCGTTGTCGAACAGCCAACGATAGTATTCCTGTTGGGTCAGGCGGACGGCCGCGGCCTCGTCCACAACGACGGTGCACCTTGCGTGAAGCTGCAGCGCGGACGCCGAGATCATTGAGGTCACCGGGCCCTCGACGGCCTTCGCGATGATTTCCGCCTTCTCGCCGCCGGTCGCGAGCAGGATGCACCGGCGGCAATCGAGGATCGTACCGACGCCCATGGTGATCGCGCGGCGCGGGACTTTGTTCGCGTCGCCGCCGAACATGACGGCGTTCTGGGCGATGGTTTGCGGAGACAGCGCCTTGACGCGCGTCCGGGAAAATAGTGCGGAGAGCGGCTCGTTGAATCCGATGTGTCCGACGCCGCCGATACCGAGCAGTTGAAGATCGATGCCGCCGGCCGTGGTGATGCGCCGCTCGTAGGCCGCACATTCGACGTCGAGGTCGCTGGCGTTGCCATCCGGCAGATAGGTGCGCTCCGGAGCGATGTCGATGTGCCGAAACAGCTTTTCGACCATGTAATGCCGGTAGGAATCGGCCGATCCGGCCGGCAGACCCACGTATTCGTCCAGATTGAATGTGGAAACGTCCTTGAACGTCAGTCCCCGCTCGCGATGCTCGGCCGCGAGAAGCGCGTACACCCGCTCCATCGTGCGACCGGTCGCGAAACCGAGAACAAGGCGGGGATTCTGGCGAAGGCTCTTTGCGACGAGCGCGGCGACGAGCCCGGCCGCGGCGTCCGCGGTCGGGCGGATGATTACTTCCATGTGGGTGCGCGGCCCGTCATCTGATGATGGTTCTCCTGAGTCCCTGCGTATCGGTGGCGGAAATACCCGCGCGCGCCTTCAACACGGCGATGGCTTCTGCATCGGCTCCGCGTTGTTCCGCGCCGTCGATGGCCTCGCGCGCGACATCCCCCTGCTGCGCCGCAATGGCAAGTTCGGCGAGCGAGAGCCACGGTGCGGGGTTCTCCGGCTCGATGCCGGCCGCCCGGCGCAACAACGACATCGCGACCGTCGCGCGGCGAAGTTCGGACGCCATGGCGGCCATGCGCATGACGGCATCGAACTCGCTCAAGCCCAAAGCATCGCGAAACACGCGCTCGGCGGCGGCCAACTCGCTGGACTGCGCCAGGAAGCGCGCGAGATCTTCCCAACGCGCGCCGGTGTCGGCAGCAAACGCCGCGGGCACGCCACTCTCGATGAATCGGGTCAGTTCCCCCGCATACCAGTCTGCAAGACCTGCCACGAGCCATGCGCGCGTAGCGGACGGATACTGTGCGAGCGTCGCGCGCGCCAACTCGCCAGCGAGTTGGTAGTGTCCCTCGGCGACGAGTATCGTCGCGGCGAGGGCAGAGCGATCGGCCGGACCGAGTCGTTGCGCCGTCTGAAAATACGCGCCCTGGGCGGCCTGCGCCGCCTGTACGCGCCCGGCGGCCTCCGCAGCGAGCGCCGAAAGGGCCGGGTCAGCCTCCACGTCCATACCGCGCAGTGCGGCGGACGCCTCACGCCACTGGCCGGCGAATGCGAGCGCCCGCGCATATCTCGCGCGTGAATCCGCGGGGACGGCGCCACGCTCCGCGGCCGCGCGGTAGCCCCGGACAGCGCGCAGGGCCGACGCCCGCCCAATGGTTCCGGGATCGGTTGTCGATTCGACCCGCGCGACCTGTAGCGCGCCATTCGTGGGGAAGCGAGCAGCGGCCTCGTTCAATTGCACATCGGCCGCATCGTCCCGGCCGAGCAAACGCAGCGCGTTGAAGCGAATCAGGGCGCGTTCGGCGGTCAAGCCCCCGAAATGGTTCGCGATCCGCAGCATTTTGACCGCAAGTTCCAGATGGCCACGAACCTCTTCCGGCAATTCCTGCACCGCACCGGCGGCGGCGAGGTCGCGCGTTGCCTGTTCGTAATGCAGGCGGCCGAGACGGTCCGCGGGCACGGCGCATCTCGGGCAGGCGTCGTACGCCTGCACCCAGACAGCGGCTTCGCTGCGCCAGACATTGTTGCGGGTGGATGTGAGCGCGATCGCGCCGAGCAACGCGACCGCCGCCGGGAGAACGACCGCGACGCGCAGCAGCCATGCACGCGGCATACTCAACACGCAGACTACGAGAACCGCCACGCCGGCGAGCGCGAGGTACATCTCGGCCTCGTCGAACGATGCGCCGGGCCGGGCAAGTCGAATCGCGAGTGCGAACCACAGCACGCCAACCCCGATCGCGGGACGCACGGCAAACGCGGCAATACCGGCCGCGAGCAACCCAAGCCAGATCCAGTTTCCCCATTGCGGCTGGGCGGGCGCGTGATACACCAGCAGCCGCACGGGCGCGAGCGCCGCATCGATCGCGGCGAGCGTGAACCTGGACGGCGGGCTCGCGACCGCCTGTGCGTCCGCCGTCTGCATCAGACCACGCACGAGCGTCATCAAAACGACGAGCGCTATCGCGGGGCCGTGAACCGGCCACGTGACGCGGCGCCGGGACGCGTATTCCAACGCGGGGAGTATCGGAGCGGCGAGGGCCGCGGCCGGGTTCGCCGCGCAGCCCGCGCCGACGGCGATCCACGACATTGCCGCGCGCCTCCACTGGGACTCGGCGCGACTCGCTCCAACGACGGAGAGCATCAGGGCAACCCCGACGAGCGCGAGCGCGGACCCGGCAAGTTCGGCACGGGCCGTGAGTGCGTTGACCGCGTGCGTTCCCGCGGGGTGTGCGGCGAAGATCGCCGCGGCGAGCGTGGCGGCGAGCCAGCCGTAAGCACCGTCGGGCGCGAGTCGCCGGACGATAAAATACAGCGCGAGCGCCGCGAGAAAGTGCCACGCGAGGGACGAGATCCGGTAGCCCACGGCGGAAGGCCCGAACACGCGCGATTCGACGCCGAGCACGAGCGCGCCGGTCGGTGTCGGTCCCGGTGCGCCGCTGTCCTCGACCGATTTTTGCACGTGGGCGCGCTCGTCGGACTGTAGCCCGGAGGATACTGTGTTCGAATAGGCGACGAGGACGACCGCCGCCAGCACCATCGCAGCGGCAAGCAACTGCCGCCCCGAAGTCGCGAGATAGCGCACGAGCGGATCGAGGGCCGCCTCGATCGGCGTGCGAGCAGAGTTCGGCGTGTCGATCGTATCGTTCATGGAAAGTCCCGGGGCCCGGACGCGATTATAAGAACGGCGGGAAACCGGCTCAATTTCGCGTGTGGCGGCGGGTCAACCGGAGCAACCCGAGGGATGTTGCGAGGCACGCGAGCCCGGCGAACAGCAAGGTGTTCCGTGAACCAACACGTTCTATCGTGATGCCGGTGCCGGGTTCTACGTTGGCGTGCGAGATCCTCCACACGCCACCGGCCCACGCGAATTCGTGCGCACTGCCCGGAGCCAGCGCGACGTCTTCGACTTCCGTGCCCGGCACGAAAACACGCAATTGAAACACCGCCGTCCGGTTGCCGGGTTCGCGCAGGTAGCGCAGGAGCGCGTCTCCCACGCGCACGGCTTCGCCTTGACGCACCCGAACACGCGACCCGGGGGATTCGAGTACCGCTTCGAAAAACGGCGAGTCGGCCGCCTGGACTGGCGCGGCGCTGAGGAGCGCCTGCTCGAGCCGAAGGCGATATCCGGCGCCGGCGACCTCCCACGATTGGCCGACCGCGAGATCGACCGGCCCGGTGTCCGCGCGGGGCGAGGACAAAACCACGTTGCCATCGTCCGCGACGAAAAGCGTAACCCGGTTCAGATCGCCGCCGCCGAACTCGAGCAGCAAAGGCGGTTCGTTGGACGGACCATCAAGCCGCAGCAGTTCGTCGCCGTCTGCGGTGCGCTTGCGCACGATCAGCACGGGGCCGTCCGGCGAAAACGACTCGAGCGTCACGAGCGAGCCATCCAGCAGGCGTGCACCCGCGCCGGGGGTAAAACTCTCGAACCAGATGACGCCCGTGGCGTCGGCGATGCCCCATCGCCCCCGGGCGGACTCGCGATCGAGTGCGGCGATCTGCGCTAGCGCATCGGCGCGGCCGTCGCAGGCACGCAGTTCGATCGACAATTCGGATTTGATATCGAGCCGTTGACCAGCGCGAAGCAACACGTTTTCCAGCGGTGCGGCGTCCTGCTGGAGTATCGAAACGCTGGCCATGGCCGCTCCGCCGGGAACGGGCAGAAGTCCCTGCCAGGTGCGCACATCGGCGACGCGGAACGTCTCCTCGCCCACCGGGAACTCCGACCCCAAGGTCAAATCGTGCACGTTTTTCGTCGAATCGATGCTGACCTCGAGGCGATCGTGGAGAGTGGATCCTGCATGGGGCGAAATCCCGAGCAGTTGAATTCGAAGTGGATCCGCTGCGCGGACGGCGAACTCCGCGGTCGGCGGATCCTCGGAGGATGCGGGCTCGGCCGGAAACTCGGCGGTGAGCGTGCCGACCCGCACACGATCGGCCGTGTACGTGCCGAGCGCACCGATGCCGGCTGCCAACAGCAGCAGCGCTACGAATCGGGTAGCATGCCCCATCGTCCGACGTCCAATCGTTCGCCGCAGGGGGACACGCCTACTTCGCGATGGGCTCCGCCCCCACGGGCACCGGCCCGGTGTCCGGCGCGGGTTGCCGCCGCTCGGCCCACGTCGCCGCGATGCTATACAACACGGGCACGACGACCAAGGTCAACGCCGTTGCGAAGGCGAGGCCGAACATGAGCGCAACGGCCATGGATTTCCAGAACGCGGCCTGGGTCCCGCCGAACTCAAGCGAGAGGGTCGAGAAGTCAATGCTGATGCCGAACGCCAGCGGCACGAGTCCGAGGACGGTCGTGCCGGCGGTCAGCAGGACCGGCCGGAAGCGCAGTTTGCATGCGGTAACGACCGCCTCTTCGAGCGCGACACCGGACTTGCGCAGCACATTGATAAAGTCGACGAGAATGATGCCGTTGTTGACGACAATGCCGGAGAGACTGATGCAGCCGATACCGGTCATCAGAAAGCCGAAGGGCAACCCGAAGACGAGCAGGCCGAGGAACACGCCACCCAACGAAAGCAACACGGTGGACATAATGATGAGCGGCTGGATAATTGAGTTGAACTGTAGGATGAGCAACAGCGAGATCAGCAGCAGCGCGACCACGAACGCGTTGCGCATGAACGCGGCTGACTCGTTTACGTTCTGTTGTTCGCCGGTGTAGGAGAGCGTGTAGCCCGCGGGCAGCGTCAGGTCCGCGAGGCGTTCGCGCACGTCGGCCAACACCGCCGGCCCGGGCCGGCCCTGCGCTTCGCCGACGACGGTGACGGTGCGTTTGCGGTCGATGCGCTTGATCGTGCCGGGGCCGACGCCGTACTCGAGCCGCGCGACGGACGAGAACGGAATGCTTTGCCCCATCGCGTTGGTGAAGACCATTCCCTCGACGAAGGACACGTCGCGCCGGAACCACTCGGGGAATTTCACGGTGACGTCGTATTCGTCGTCGCCGACGCGGTATTCGCCGGCTTTTCGGCCGTGGATCGCGGCCTGCACGGTCGCGCCGATGGCCTGCGTGCTCAGCCCGGCGAGCTTGGCCTGCTGTCGATCTACGACGACGCGCACCTCGGGCTTGCCGCGTTCCATGTCATCGTACAAATCGACGAGCCCGTTCACGTCCGCGATCCGCGCCTTGATTTGTTGCGCGAGGTCCTGCAGGACGCCGAAGTCCTCCCCGGCGAGTTCGATGTTGACCGGAGGCGCCGGGGGGGGACCCATCGCGGTTTTGCCGATGCGGATCTCCGCACCGGGGATGTCCACGAAGGCATTCCGGAGCGCCGCGACGATCTCGGACGGTTTTGTCTCCATGTCTTGAGAGGGCGGGAACACGAGGGCGACGCGGCCGATGTTTGCCGAGCCGACATTGGTGGAACTGCCGGGCATGCCTTCGCGCACGTTCGCGCCGCGCGACCCGACCGCCGCGGTGATGTAGTCCGTCTGTTCCTGGTATGGCTTCACGGTGTCCTCGACGACGCGCGCGACGGCGTCGGTCGAGTCGAGGTTCGTGCCCTCGGCCATCTCGATGTTGATGTTTGCGCGGTCCGGCTCGACTTCGTTGAGGAACTCGAACTGCGCGTTCGCCGCCCAGACGCCGATGATGGTCACAATGATGACGACCATGCCGGCGACGCTGACCGCGCGCCAGTGAAGCGCCGTGCTGAGGATCCGGCCGTACGCGCGGATGATGAACGAGTCGTGGTGTTCGTCGTGCGATTTGAAGCCTTTGGTCCTCGAATACCTGGAGGCGAGCGCGGGGTTGACGATCAACCCGACGAACAGCGACGCGATGAGCGTGATGATGACGGTCTTCGGCAACAGGCTCATGAAACTACCCATCATTCCCGGCCAGAAGATCAGCGGGAAGAATGCGGCAACGGTGGTCGCGCACGACCCGATGATCGGCCAGGCGACCTCGCCTGCGCCCAATTTGGCGGCTTCGACGCGCCGATAACCCATCTGGATGTGGCGGTGGATGTTCTCGACAACGACGATGCCGTTATCGACGAGCATGCCGAGCGACACCATGAGACTGAAGAGCGACACCATGTTGAACGACATACCCACCAGATACATGACGATGAACGTGATCAGCATGGAGAGCGGAATCGCGAGCGAGACGAAGAATCCGTTCAGGAATCCGAGGAACGCGAACACCACGACGAACACGAGCAGCAATCCCGTGTAAATGCTGTTCGCGAGCTGGTGCTCCATCTCGTCGATGCGGAGCGATTCGTCGAGTGTGATATCGATGCGCACCTCGGCGGGCAACGCGCGCGCCTGGCGGTCGAGCAGGTCGCGAACGCTCTTCGACGTCTTGACGACGTCCACGCCCGCGCGCTTGCTGATGACGAGCGACACCGAGGGGTCGAACTCGAGCCGCGCGTAGTTCTCGGGCTCCTTGAATCCGTCGGTGATCTCGGCGAGGTCCCGCAGATAAACCACGCCGGTCTCGCCGCGCTTGATGACGAGGTCGCGCAGGTCTTCGGCGCCGGAGATTTCGCCGGGCACGCGCATGATGTAGCGCCCCTGGCCGACTTCCATCGAGCCCGCGGGCACATTGACGTTTTCCTGGAACGCGATTTGGGCGAGTTCGGCGAGCGAGATTCCGTAGGCGGCGGCACGCGCGGGATCGACGACGATCTGAATCTCGCGCTCGAACCCGCCGATGATCTGGGCCTGCAATATGCCGGGCAGTCCCTCGATTTCGTCTTGCATTCGCTCGGCGATGCGCGTCAGCTCGATTCGGTCGATCGGTCCAGTCAAATTCACCTGGATGATCGGTTGCTCGGCTGTGTTGATGTCGTTGACGATCGGATCGTCCGCTTCCTCGGGCAATTCGGCGCGGGCCGTTTCCACCTTGTCGCGTACTTTCTGGATCGCGTCGTCGACATTCACGTCCGGCTCGAACTCGACGACGACCGTGGCCATGCCCTCGTTGCTGGTCGAGGTGACCTTCTTGACCCCTGAGATACCGGTCAATTTGCGCTCGACGGGCATCGTGATGAGCGATTCGATGTCCTGCGGGGACACGCCCTCGTACCGCACGGAGACCATGGCGATGGGAATGACGAGTTCGGGTTCCGTTTCGCGCGGAAGGACACTGAAACAGTAGAAGCCCATCACGAGGACGAGCACGAGCGATACGACGACCGTGATGCTGCGGTCGACGCTGAAATCGGTCAGTGTCACGGCTGGCCCACCGCCGGCGCGACGCGGACCGGCTCGCCGTCGCGAAGCGTGCGCTGGCCGGTCACGATGAGGTTTTCCCCGCCGCTCAAGCCGCGGGTGACCAGCACTTCACCTTCCTGGAAGAACCCGACTTCGATGGATCGCATCTCGGCGACGCCATCGCGCTCGACGAACACGAACCGGCCCTCGGGGCGGCTGAGCACGGCGAACATCGGGACCGTAATCGCCTCGGGAAACGCGGCGCGGACCAGCGCGACGCGCGCGACCATGCCCGGCTTGAGCACGCCGCCCGGATTCTCGACTTCAATTTCCGTCACGAAACTGCGCGAGGACGGCTCGGCCGTGGTCGCGATCCGGAAGATGCGTCCCTCGATGATGCGATCCGTCAACGCATCGAAACGCATCTGGACCGTGTCGCCGGGCTTGAAATGGGAAACATCGCGCTCGGGAATGCCGACGAGCACCTTGAGTTTGTCCACTTGCACGATCCGGACAAGCGGCATGCCCACCGTGATAAACTCGCCGGCCTCGTTGTACATCCGATCGACGACGCCGGTGATGCCGGGCTTGATCACGCTGTGCTCGAAGTCGACTTCGGCCAGCCTTACCATGGCCTGTTTGGCCTCGCGATTGGTGGATGCGCGATCGAATTCCTGCGGCGAGCTGATCCCGCGATCGCGCAGTTCGCGAATGCGTTCGAATTCCTGGCCGCTCAGCGTGTGTTCGGCACGCGCCTGGTCAAGCCGCGCCTGGATGGCGGTCGTGTTGATGCGGATGATCTCTTCCCCTGCCTGGATTGGGTCGCCCTCGTCGCGGCCCTGCCATTCGATTTTGCCGGAAATCTCGGCGCTGATCGTGACCGCTTCCCACGGTTCCGCGACACCGGTGAGGTAGAGACGATCCTCCACGCGATGGGGCGCGATCGTCTGCACCGCGACCGCCGGTGTCGTGTCGGGCTTTTCGACGATCTCCTGCGGCGTCGAGAGCGCGGCGGCCCAAACGCCGACGACGATCACGGCACCGACGGCGGCGAGCGCGCCGATGATCACCAAACTCATGAAGAACTTTTTCATGCTTCCCTCACCTCAGCGCCGGAGGCGGTGTCTGCCGCCGGCATTTCCACTACGGGCCGCAGCCCCTCCAATCCCGCGCCGCCCCTGGCAGCGCCCGACATAAACAACTCCACAAGCGCATCGCCCAAACCGGCGTCGAGCTCGACCTCGGGGTTGTGTCCCTTGGCCATCACGTGCAAATCCATCAGCCCCGAAAACGCCAGGGCGAGCGCGGCCGGATCGCCGCCCGAGAGTTCACCCGACTCGCGGCCGGCGGTCATCACTTCGACGATACGTCCGAACCGCTGCTGGGCGAGTTCCCGGCTGTCGAGCCGCATGGTTTCCTCGGGTGGCGCGAAGAAATATCGCAGAAGGAAGCGGACCGTCTCCGGCGAGCGCTCCGCGCCCTCAAATTCGTTGCGGATCAGGCCTCGAAGACGGTCGCGACAACTCCGATGGGCGGCGATGATCGCGTCCATTTGCACGAACGTCCGCTCGAACTGGGTCTCGACCAGATAGCAAAACAGGTCGGCCTTATTTTGGAAGTAGTAGTAGAGAACCGGCCGCGTAACCCCGGCAGCCTCGATAATTTCGCGGACACTCGTAGCGTCATAACCTTTTGCCGCGAAGAGACTTAGCGCACAGTCAGCGAGGCGGGTGCGAGTGGAATCGTCGCCCGAATCGGCTGGACTATCGTGAACTGGATTGACCGCCATCGATGTACCTAACGTTCGTTATACGAACAGAATGTACACCTTGAACACTAATCCTTGCAAGCAGTTCCCGGTATTGAATCGGTGGGATTAGACGCTCGATCCGAAGATTCGGACGGTCCATTCCTGGTTGGCCTGCCAGGGCCGTCTCGCGCACTCGTAGGTCGAAACCATCGATACGCCGAGCAGGACCAACGCGACCAGCCAGAGCGCGGTTCGAAACCGTGCGACGGCGGGGGCCGCGAGCAACAGGAAGACCGGCCCGAGCACGATGAACCATCGAAACCCGAAGGCCGATCCGCCGTAATTGTTCGTCGTCATCACGTAATACGCGGCGATAACCAGCGTGCCAGGGGCCGCGCACATTGGGATCGCGACGGTCGGGTCCGGCCTGCGCCACCAGAGAATCAGCCCCGGGATCGCGAGGAGGGTGACTGGAAACAGCGAGAAAATTCCGACACGGCCCACGGTGATGTGGAACAGATAGAGCGCGCGGGGATCGTTGATGGCATCCACGCCAAGCGGATTTCGCCACTCGCTGTTCTCGAAGAGATAGACGTCACTCCTTAGTTGGACCGGTAGCGCGTTTCCCGCCGATAGGTAGAGTGCGACACTTTGCATCGCGACGAGCACGAGCGCGGCGGGAATCGCCCAGCCGAGCAACGGCTTGAGATGCCGCGGCGCGAGCACCAATCCGAGCAGCGCGGGGAACAACGCGGTCGGCGTATCCACGGTCGCGGCGAAACCCGCGGCCAGTCCGAATGCGATAAACACCGGAGGGCTTGCGGATGACGGATCGGCGACCAGCCGGATTGCGATCAGGAAACAGAGCATGACCGCCGAGGCGGCGGGGACGTGGTTGTTCAACACGGTCGCGAACGCGGCGGCCTGAGTCCCGGCGATCGCCGCAAACCCGAGGAACGCGGCGGCGGCGTTTCCAGGCGCGACGATCTGCACGGAACGCGTGAGTGCCCAGACGAGTACCAGAAACGGGAGTCCGCAAAACGTGTAGGTCATGACGCGCGTGATGCGCGCCAGATCTTCCGGGTCTTCGAGCGACCAGCCGGTCAGCGCGCGCAGCGCCATGTACTCGGCCGTCATGAACAGCGGCAACACGGGTGGTTTGCTCGAGATTGTCCGGCCGCCGATCCGCACCTTGTCGACGGTGCGGGCTGCAAACGGGTTTGTCGCCGGTTCTCCCGCGACCTCGATCGTGAAGGTGCCGTCGTGAACGAGGGCATAGACCGTAGCAAGCCGGCTGAACAGCGTATCGCCGTACGATCGTGGCGGCGACGTCGCGGCGAGAAGCCAGATCGCGGCCACGGCAACCGCCGCCCACGCGATGGCGCGCGACCCGGTGGCCGGCGGCGAGGCGTCCGCTGGAATCGCGGGGCTATCCGCGGCCATGCGACCCGG
This sequence comes from uncultured Nitrospirales bacterium, assembly GCA_964411925.1. Taxonomy (GTDB): domain Bacteria; phylum Hydrogenedentota; class Hydrogenedentia; order Hydrogenedentales; genus VFKU01. The sequence continues at coordinate 9,521 of CAYPNI010000045.1, read as the reverse complement.
ACCTCAGCGCCAGAATTTCAGCCGCTGCCAGAAGCCGGTGGGCGATTCCTCGTCGATCGTGATGATCTCGCGACGTTCCTCGACCTGCACCCATTCGCCGTCGCGAAGTTCCTCGGTCTTCTGGGCGAGGAAGAGACTGCCCACGCGGCGCCACTCGCCATGCCGCAATTCATACGACGATTGTTCGATGCCCGTGCTGCGCAAGTAGTTCTCGTCGGCGCGCGCCTCTCCCCTGTCCCTTCGTACGCGCGTGGCGAATCGCGTCTTTTCGAGTTCGACTTCCGCCGTCCGCGGGATGGACAACGATTCCTTTTCGGTGAAATCCGCGGAGTACACGGGCTCCTCGGCGGGCAGGACCCAGTACTCCTTGTAGAAGAACGGTTTGGACTGTAGCAACCGCGCGGAACCCTCACCGCTGGCGTTGCGTTCACGCTCGACGGAGGTCAACACGAGATCGCGCAACTGTTGTTCGTAATCCTCGGCGCTGTCCACGGGCGCGACGGCCGGATCCGGGCCGCCGTTCCCCTTGCAGCCGGGCAGGACGGTGAGCGCGCAGCAAATGCAGAACAAGAGTATCGCGAGTCGCATGAATCCCCCTTACTAAAGCTCAATTCCGCGATCAGTTTGGCGCACGGGTCTGGCCGGTCAGATCGAAGACAACCGGCCGGTCCTTGCGCTTGGTGTCCGCTACCGTGACCGTCTCAATGCCCGCGGCGATTCGTTCAACACGGAACCGATCGAGAATCATCGAGCCTTGCTGGACGGTGACCTCGGGCGCGCCCGGCGAATTGAGTACGAATGTCGCGCTCTGCGTCGATTTGTCGATACGGCGCAGGACGATCTTGTAGGCGCTGTTCTCGTCCCGGACGTCGTCCACCAGTTTCTTTGTGACCGCGTTCGGATAGAGGTCTGCACCGCGGCTCGCTAGCGACGACGCTGCGGTAATGTTTTCCATCACGAACGGCGACTTGTTCAGCAGCGTGCGGACTTCCTTATCGAGCGCCGACACTGCGTCCGCGGCGACTTGTTGGTTCTTGGCGCTGTTCTCGTGCCCGATGGCTTCGACGGCGGCCTGCAAGGCGTCAATCGCGGGCCCGCCGCTCGCCAGGATTCCGGGCGCACGGTTTACGAAGGTGGGCGCGCTGGCGTCAGCCTTCGATCCACCGACTTTGGAGAGGATGGTGGGCGCCGCGACGACCAGCCCGGCAACGACTGCAACGCCGGCGACGATGCCCGCGATGAGCGGCATCTTGCTTTTGGGCGTTTTGCCGGCCTTTGATGAGCGTTGATTCGCAAATGCGGAGGAACTCGATTTTCCCGAGCCACCGCCGAAATCCTGATCCAGGCTCGCGCCGCCGAGTTGAGGAATATCTGAGGTGCTGAAGGCCTCCTCGACCCGGAAAGACTCGAGGGCTTCCATGACACTGCCCGAAGGTGCGCGGTGTTGGACGCTCTCGCCCCCCAGGTCGTGGACGGAGAGAGTTCGTGCTTCCTCTTTGGGCTTGCCGACTTCCTCGCCGCAAAAGTGACACTTCGTGGCGAGGACGCTGATCTGCATCCGACAACTTGGGCAGACGCGAAGCTTCTCGCCCTTATCGTCGCGCTTCATCCACTCACTCATCGGCACAGTACTCCAAGCGCGAACAAGGGGCGCAATGGAGCTAATTGCGCCCTCGAGCGTCGCGCGATCACCGGCGCGGGAACGGCCCGGTTTTCCGGGGCCATTCTCGCTCCGCGTCCCGACACCGATACAGTATCACAGGCCGTCGAATTCTACTACGGATAGAAAAAGTGCCGGACTACGCGTCCCTTCGGGCCCTGTCGGGGTCACGTATCGATAACCAGGCCAACGATGGGCACCCCATTTTGGATCGGAAGCCGGGCGGCCGGCAAGCGCGGTTGAATCGCCCATCCGGACACGGCCATCCCGGGATCTGCGGCTTTGCGGGTCTTCTTTTTTTGCCGAGTTCGCAGTGGGGAGGCGAGGACCCGGGTTTCAAGTCTTCGGGAGGTACAGACGACCGGTTGCGCCATAGTTTTCCCGTGCGCGGAGGATTTTGCCCAATTCGTCCCCGGTCAGCGTTCGCACTTTCCCCAACGTTCGCGCTGCGAGCAGGATCTGTGCGGCGTGTTCGATCTTCTCCATCTTCAGGTACACGTCCATCAGGCTCACGCCCAGGGTCAGCGCGCCATGACGATCAAGCATGAGCGCGTCGCAGCGTCCCACGAGATCGCGGACGGATTGTGCGCCCTCGGGCGTGCCGGGGGTGGCGTAGGGCGCGGTGGGCAGGCCGCCGATGGCAAACACGACCTCCGGCAGCGCGAGATCCTCGAGCGAGACACCGGCGAGCGTGAACGCGACGGCGGTCGGCGGGTGCGCGTGAACGACGGCGATAACGTCCTCGCGTTGATCGTATGCCGCAAGATGGGTCAGGAATTCGGAGGAGACTTTGCCGTCACCGGAGACGAGCCGGCCGCGACCGTCCGCGATTACCATTTCGTGGGGGTGCATGAAGCCCTTGGCGGCGCCGCTGGGTGTACAAAGAAACCGGTCGGGGGCGATGCGCACGCTGATGTTGCCGTCCGCGGCGGCAATGAGGTTGCGCGCGTAAAGCCTGCGGCCGACTTCGCACATGCACACGCGCAGCTCGGTTTCATTCGCACTCGTCACAGTGGCGTATCCCGGTAGTGTCGCGACCCCATTACGAACTGAACGCCCACACGGCGTAGGCGGTGGCAACGAGTGTCCCATTGTAGATCCAGTGGCTCGCCAGGCTGACCAACATCGAGCCGTATCGCTCGCGCAGCCCGGTCCACGCGATGCCCATCAACACCACGAAACCGAGGAAAACCCAGTCGCCCGCGAGTTGGAACGCGTGGATGCTGCCGAACCAAATGCAGATGAGCGGGAAGGCGACCCAGACCGACGCCAAACGCCGAAACGCCGTGTACAGGAAGCCCCGGTAATACAGTTCCTCGAAGGGAGGCATGATGACGGCGAACGCCATCATGATCAGCGAGGGGCGCGGCGCGTTTCCGTCGCCGGTATCGACTGCGACGAGTTCGGACATGAGCGACTTCGACTCCTCCACGCTGGAGGCGACAAGCGAGATTGCGAGCGCGGCGACGAATCCGAGCGAGCCGCCCAAGACGAAGCCCCGCAGCGGCGCCGGGCGGACGGCGAGCCCTTCGGCCAGCGAAGCGCCCGTCCTGGCGCAGGCAAAATACCAACCCACCGTGACGGCGACGATCGATCCGAGGATCGACAACGGCGCAATCAGCGCGGGCTGCATGAACATTTCCAACGGATCCGAATCGTTGATGGCTGCGACGATTCCCACGATCGCGCCTGCGAGGAGCTGCGAGCAGACGGCGAATCCCCAGATGATGGCGAGCGCCAGGAGAAGTCCGCGCCACCCCAACGCCCTGTGCGGCAGGGCCGGTGGAACGAGCGTGCCGGCGCGCCCGGCGGCAAACCCGATCTGCGATGGTGCGGAGTCGCCTGGCGCCACGCCCGCCGCGTCGTCAGCCATCGCGGAGTCAGTCAACCGGGGTACACCAATGCCGGTACTTCGGGACCTTGCCGAGCACGACCCGAAAATACAGATCCTGCAACTGCTTCGAAATCGGTCCGGGATTGCCGTCGCCGATCATCCTGCGGTCGACCGACCTCACCGGCGCGACCTGCGCGCCCGTGCCCGTGAAGAAGATTTCGTCGCAGACGTAGAGCTCGGTTCGCGCGATGGGCCGCTCGATGACTTCGAGGCCGAGCTCTTCGCGCGCGAGTTCCATGACGGAATTGCGCGTGATGCCGACGAGCAGGTCAGCGTTCTCCGGCGGCGTATACAGCTTTCCGCCGTTGATCACGAACACGTTCATTGCGCTGCCTTCGGACACGGTGCCGTCCTCGCGCAAGACGATGGACTCGTCGAAGCCCGCGAGCTCCGCCTCCGTGCGCGCGAGCGCGGAATTGACGTAGCTGCCGGTCGTTTTCGCGCGCGCAGGGATCGCGTTGTCCGACAGCCGCCGCCAGGACGACACGCACACGTCCAGCCCGGTCTCGACATCGACATAATCGCCGAGCTTGATGACCCAGCAGCACAGCCTGGCTTCGACGCCTTTGACCTTCGGCCCGAGCGAGTGCTCGCTCTTGTAGATCATCGGGCGGATGTAAACGCCCTCGTTGAACCCGCCCCGGCGGACCGTCTCGATACACACCTGCTCGATGTCCTTGGCTGATTCCGGAATCTCCATGCACAGCAGCCGGGAATTCCGGTAGATGCGATCGACATGTTCCTGCAACCGGAAAATCAGGATTTTCTTCTCGTCGGCATTGTAATAACCACGGATGCCCTCGAAGAGGCCCGTGCCGTAGTTGAAGGCGTGCGACAGGATGCTTACCTTGGCGTCTTCGATCGGCACATAATTCCCCTCGAAGTACGCAAAGCGCCCCGCATCCATTTTCGCCATGGGTTCCTCCAGTGTGTGAACGGCCGGGCTGGCAGGCCGTATACGATATTCAGGCTGGATCGGCCAGTCAATCTGTCGCATGTTTCTCGTGCCCCGTGCGCTGCTTCTACCCTATCGGTACAATGCGCACTGCTCGACTCCTCCGGACGTGCCTGAGCACGGCCAAACAAAGGAAGGCGATCGTGAGCGGAATGCTGTTAGCGGGTAAACGCGGGATCATTACGGGGGTCGCGAACGATCGCTCGATCGCGTGGGCGTGTGCCCTGGCGTGCCGGGCGCATGGGGCGGAACTCGCATTCACTTACCTGGGCGATGCGCAGGAAAAGCGCGTGCGCGCGCTGGTGGATGAACACGCGCCCGGCGCGCTTGTAGCGTCGTGCGACGTGACGAAAGACGGCGAGATCACGGCGTATTTCGATTTCATTCGTGAGCAGTGGGGCCGGGTGGATTTCCTGGTTCACTCCGTCGCGTACGCGGATCGTGAGGACCTCAAAGGCCGCTATGTGGACACTCCGCGCGACCACTTCGCGCTCGCGCTGGACATCTCGGCGTATTCGCTCGTAGCGCTGGCCCGCGCGGCGGAACCGCTGTTCCCGGAGACGGGCGGGAGCATCGCGGCCATGACCTACTACGGTGCGGAAAAAGTCATCCCGAAATACAACGTGATGGGAGTCGCGAAGGCCGCGCTCGAGGCCTCCGCGCGTTACCTCGCGCAGGATCTCGGCCCAAGCAACGTCCGCGTGAACTGCATCAGCGCGGGACCGTTGCGGACGCTCTCGTCAGCGGCATTCCCCGGGTTTCGGCAGATGCTCCGGCTTACCGAACAGATTGCGCCGCTGCGGCGGAACGTCACGCAGGACGACGTTGCGCGGACATGCGTGTATCTCGTGTCCGACCTCGCCTCGGGCGTCACCGGCGAAGTCGTCCATGTTGACAGCGGCTACCATGTCCTCGGGATGACTGCGCCGGAAGAACAATAGGCCCGCGCGGCGGCATATCCTGGCGCGTCCCGTTTGTTATACTTTCGCGCGCATCGGCGGGAGGGGTAACCGGGACATGCCAACGCTGGCCGACATTCTGGGGTATGCCGTCAAGAACGGCGCGTCCGACGTGCATCTCGCCGTCGGCAGCCCGCCCGCATGCCGCGTGGACGGCGAGATTCGCGCGTTCAGCGACAAACCGCTGAAGATGGAGGACACGGACAAGTTCCTCGTCGAAATCCTCAAGCCGCATCAGCGGGAGGCGTTCGACCTGTCGGGCGACGCGGACGTGGCGCTGAGCGTGCCGGGGTTGGGCCGGTTCCGCGTGAACGTGCTCAAACAGCGCGGATCGATCGGCATCGTGATGCGCCACGTGAAGGGCACGATCCTCAAATTCGAGGAGTTGCATCTCCCGGCGACGCTCGACCAGGTGTGCCTGCTCACGCGCGGCCTCGTGCTGGTCACCGGGACGACGGGTTCCGGCAAATCGACGACGCTGGCGAGCATCATCGACCGCATCAACCGCAGCCGGCGCGATCACATCATCACGCTGGAGGACCCGATCGAGTTTTTGCACCAAAACAAGAAGTCCGTCATCACGCAACGCGAAATCGGCATCGACACGAAGGACTTCGACACGGCGCTGCGCGCGGCGATGCGCGAAGATCCCGACGTGATTCTCATCGGCGAAATGCGCGACGCGGAGACCTTCGGCGCGGCCATGTCCGCGAGCGAGACGGGCCACCTCGTGTTTTCGACGCTGCACACGACGAACGTCATGCTGACGCTCGACCGCATCCTCGACATGTTCCCCTCGCACGAGCACCAGCAGATCCGCTCGCAGCTTTCGCTTCAATTGAAGGCATCGATCGCGCAGCGCCTGTTGCCTGCCAAGGACGGGAAGGGCCGCGTGCCCGCGGTCGAACTCATGCTGATGAACCCCGCCATCGGCCAGCTCATCCGCGAAGGCGCGGTGAAACAGATCCCCAACGCGATCGCCGGCGGCCGCGAGTCGGGCATGCAGACCTTCAACATGTCGCTGGTCGAACTCGTCAAGGGCGACCTCGTCACGCTCGAAGAGGCCCGGGAAGCCTCCGACAACCCCGAAGAACTCGACATGAACCTCAAGGGCATCTTCCTCAGCTCGTCCCGCGGCGGGATTTTGAAGAAGTAGAGGCGGTACCGGCGGGTCGTACCGCCGAGCGAAGTACAGAGTAATGGGAGGGTCGCGCTGCCGCGCGACCGCCGACCTTGGAAAAATCACATCGGCAGTACCAAGAACGTCCGAATCGCAAAACGCCCGCCTCGGGCGTGTTCCTTCCGCGCCTAGACACGCCCGTACTCGTGTTTGTTACCGCATGCACCAAGGATCGAAGCCCATGGCTCGCGAACGATGCATGTCATCAACTTCTTCGCGACGTCTGAACAGAAGCGTCAGACTGGCTCGTCGGAAAGTACGCCATCATGCCCGACCATGTGCACTTCTTTGCGAGTCCGATGAAAACCGAACGCGATTTAGATCGCTGGATGTCGTATAGGAAGTTTCGATTCTCGAAGATCAGCGCCGAGCCCACCCGTCGATGGCAACGGAAGCACTGGGACCGACGCCTGCGCTCGAATGAGTCCTACGCCGAGAAGTGGGAGTACGTGGCAAACAATCCCGTGCGGCATGGGCTTGTCGCACGCGCCGAAGACTGGCCATACCAGGGCGAATTGTTTTCGCTGGAATGGTAACTGTCGACGAAGGCGGTCGCGCGGCAGCGCGACCCTCCCAGAACCATTCTCAGGTGAGCGCGGCTTCTGATCTGAGTTTCGCGAGCGCGCCGGAATTAACTCCCAATAGTCCGGCCTTGTATCCGGCGCGTTTGAGAATCGTATTGGCCTTAGACACTGCCACGAGCACCACGATCACGGAAAAGAATGGCAAAAACGCACAGACGAGCGCGGCTACAAGCACCGCAGGACTTACTCGCATCGAGGTCAGGAGCATCACCAGGACGATGAGCATCGATATCCCCACCGCGATGCCAGTTACGATCATGACGAGCCCAGTAATGGCGAGTCCGATACTGCTCTGGTTTGGCCCTGATTCTTCCGAGTCCATGGCAAGTAAGGCGAATGCCACGATGTTGATGGCGATAGCTACCAGAATCAATTGCAGCATCCGCCTTTGATTCTTTGCTACGTTGTACACGTCGCGCGGACTAAGGGCTGAAGTGTCGGTCATGGTTCCCCCTAGTGTTTTCCCTAACGATAATTCTACCGTGGAACTACGGATTCCGCCTGCACCGTCGGATACCAAACAAATTTTGTTAGCCTTTGGCGCGTTGGAGTCCCGTTTAGGTCGGGATTCACTAACTCGCGAGAGGCAGTTTTCGTGAGAAATGTTGTTCGCCTGTGGCTGAGCACGGCGTTGTGCTGTTGGCTTCCATCAGCGACTGTTTTAGCCGACGAACAGAAGGCGAACATAACGTCAACGAGCCGGTTCGAGACGACTTTATCGGCGTACAACCTGTTCGCCGATCCGCTCGCGCAGGTGCCGAATACGGGGCTGTACGGTTACGACATCAATTCGCCGTTGTTCTCGGACTACTCGGAGAAGGACCGTTTCGTCTTCCTTCCCAGTGGCGCGACGATGACGTATCGCGACGAGGGGCCGTTCGATTTGCCGGTCGGCGCAGCGTTGGTCAAGTCGTTTTCGTATCCGGTGGACTTCCGCGACGCGTCCAAGGGCCGGCGACTCATCGAGACGCGGCTGCTCATTCACACGCCGGACGGGTGGCAGGGCGCGGCGTACGTCTGGAACGAGGATTATTCCGACGCGACGCTCAAGGTGGCCGGCGCGGTGGTGCCGGTGGACTGGATCGACGCGCAGGGCGCCGCACGCCACGCGGACTACCTCGTGCCGAACATGAACCAGTGCAAATACTGCCACCGCGGCTTCGGCCAGACCGAACCGCTCGGCCTGCGCGCGCGACAACTGAACCGGACCGTCCCCGATTTCGCCGAAGGGGTGGCAGGCTTAAGCGAAGTCCAGCTTAAGCCTGATTCCGAGTCAGCGCCGAACCAGCTCGACCGCTGGTCCGCGATGGGCATTCTCATGGGCGCGCCGAAATCGGCGGACGCGCCGCGCCTCGCGGTGTGGGACGACGCCGCGACCGGCACGATCGAACAACGCGCGCTGACGTACCTCGACGTGAACTGTGCGCACTGCCACAACCCCGCGGGGCTCGCGGGGCCGACGCTGCTCAACTTCACGCTCGACGAGGCGCTGGTGAACCGGCCCGGCGTCTACCACCGCCCGACCGCGGCCGGCAACGCGTCGCGGGGCCGCAATTTCGCAATCGTTCCGGGAAATCCGGACGCGTCGTTCCTGCTGACGCGACTTTCGTCCACGCATCCGTTCATCCGCATGCCGCAGATCGGCCGCACGGTCGTTCACGACGAGGGCGTGGCGCTGATCAGGGAGTGGATCGAGTCGCTCGACTGACCATCGTGGCATGGGCGGCCCGCCCATGCCACATCATTTCGCCAGGTGCTCCTTGTACCACGCGATCGCTTCGCCGGACGCCTTCGGAAAGTTTTCCTCGATGTAGATGTCGAAGTGGCCGATGCCGGGGTACACGACGAGTTTCTTGGGGCCTTTCAACATTTCATACGCGGCCTTGCCGGCCTTGTCGTTGTCGATGAGTTCTTCATTGCCTGCGAGGAGGAACAGGACGGCGACCGTCTCCGGGATGTTCTTGACGTAGTGGAACGGGCGGTACTCCTTCGACAGGCGCGCGGTCTCGAGATCCACCATGCGCGGCGTGGAAAACCCGGTGCGGAACTCTCCCCCCTGCCCCGTGCGCGCGCGGGCGATCGCGTCCTTCGTCTCGGCGTCGGTCATCGGCAGCGGGCCTTCGGACTGGCCGTTTCCGTTGATGCCGGAGACCTGCGAGACCGCGCAGCGCACGCGCGGGTCGATGGACGCGACGGTGAGCACGTGGCCGCCGGCGTAACTCGACCCCCACAGACCGATGCGGTCCGGGTCAACCCCGGGCTCACCCTGAATGAACGAGATCGCGTTGC
>CAYPNI010000044.1:6322-31150 GCA_964411925.1 uncultured Nitrospirales bacterium | reverse complement strand
GAAACGGCGACGCACGACTTCTACGGCGGACACCGGCTCGGCGACAACCTCTTCGCGGAGAGCCTCGTCTGCCTCGACGCGCAGACGGGCGAGCGCGTGTGGCATTTCCAGATTGTCCACCACGGCCTGTGGGACTACGACCCGCCGGCCGCGCCGATCCTGTGCAACATCAATGTCGGCGGACGTGAGATTCACGCCGTCGCGCTGGTGACGAAGCAGGGATTCTGTTTCGTGTTCGATCGGGCAACGGGCGATCCGGTCTGGCCGATTGAAGAGCGCGCGGTGCCGCAATCGGAGGTCGAAGGCGAGCGATCCTCGCCGACACAACCGTTCCCAACCAAACCCGCGCCCTTCGAGGCGCAGGGCGTCACGGCGGACGACCTGCTGGATCTCACGCCCGAACTTCACGCCGAGGCGGTCGAGATCATGTCGCGGTACGCGATCGGACCGCTCTACACGCCGCCCGTGCTCGCGGACGGCAAGCCGGGCTCGCCGCTCGGCACGCTGATGCTGCCGGGGTACGGCGGTGGCGCGAACTGGCCGGGTGGCGCGTTCGACCCGGAACACGGCCTGCTGTTCGTGCCGTCGCGTCACATGATGATGTCGTCGTCCCTCGGCATCCCGGACAAGTCGCGCACGAATCTGGACTATCTGCGCATGGAGACGACCGTGCCGTCGGGCCCGCGCGGTCTGCCGCTGAACAAGCCGCCGTGGTCGCGGATCACCGCGATCGACCTCGGCACGGGCGACCATGCTTGGCAAATCCCGAATGGCACCGCGCCGGAGAGTGTTCGAAATCACCCGGATTTGCAGGGTCTGGGCCTGGACTTCGAGAAACTGGGCAACGCGGCGCGGCCGGGCGTATTGGTCACGAAGACGCTGATGTTCGCGGGCGAATCCGGCGGGTTGCGCGGCGACCCGGGCGAGCCATTCATCCGCGCCTTCGACAAGCTGACCGGTGAAGTCTTGTGGAAGTTTGAGTTACCGTCAAAACCGACCGGTGCGCCGATGAGCTACCTGTGGAAGGGCAAGCAGTACATCGTCGTCGCGGTGAGCACGGCGGACCATCCCGCGGAACTGGTCGCGCTGGCATTACCGTAAGTCCATCCGTCATTGCGAGGAGCGGAGTCTGCGACGAAGCGATCTCTTGAACTGATCGCATTAACGTGAACGCGACAACTCACCGTTCACACGATAAACTGAGGAGAACGTATCATGAAATCGAAACGGGCCCTGCACTACCTGCTGGCAGCCAACGCGCTTGTCGGACTCGCGCTCATCGCCGCCATCCACGGGAGCAACAAGACCATGGCACAACGAATCGACGCGCCGCGCGTACCGCCTGTGACGAAAACCACCTGGACGCCCGAGCAGCAGGAACTCCTGCAACCCTTCGACCGAGACGGCGTCATCTTCAACGTCTACTCGACTATGGCGAACCACCCGGACTTGTTCCGCGACTGGCTCCAGTTCGCCTCGCACGTGCTTCGGCGCAACTCACTGCCCGAGCGTGACCGGGAAATCCTCATTCTGCGCATCGGCTGGCTGTGCAAGTCCGAATATGAGTGGGCGCAGCACGTCCGTATCGGCAAGACCGTCGGACTCACCGACGCCGACATCCAGAACATCATGGACGGCCCCGGCGCCAAGGGCGTCTCCGGGAATGACAAGCTCCTGCTTCAAGCAACCGACGAACTGCACAAGGACGCCTTCATCTCGGAGGCAACCTGGTCCGCGCTCTCAAAGACCTACTCGAAGGAACAGATGATGGACCTCGTGTTTACGGTCGGCGAGTACAACCTCGTCTCTATGGCGCTCAACAGCTTCGGCGTGCAGTTGGACGCGGGACTCGAAGGGTTTCCGAAACGCTGATTTTCCCGCGCGACTAACGTCCGGCGGCCGGAAAGCGCAGGTCGCGGATGAGTGCCTGGAAGCGCGGCTCGGAACGCAGCCCGTCGAATACGGCGGAGTGCCCCATCAGCACGACGAGGTATTCGCGATCACGGTGGGCGCATTCAAGCGCATCGAGGGCGGCGTCCACGTGTCCAAGCGCAATGTGGATCATCGCCTCGTCATGGTGGAGGACTTGCCCGGTTCCCCGTAAGCCCTCCAGTCGCGTCAGAGCCTGTTCGGCGTCACCGGCCCTTCCCGCGCACGCGTCCGTAAATCCCTTGTAGGCGATGAGGTGCGGCTGCGGTCCACCGAGTTCCAGCGCGGTGTCGATGTAGCGCCGTGCGAGATCGTGTTCTCCGGCGACGGCGGCAATTACCGATCCGTCTACGTAAGGGGGAAATACCCGGGTGCTGAACTGAAGCGCGTCCCGCATTTTTTCCAGGGCGCCGTCGTAATCTCTCGCCAGGAAACGCATCAGCCCAAGGTTGTGGTGCGTCGGAGGCGCGTTCGGGTCGAGTTCGATGGCCCGCTCAAGCAAGTCGAATCCGTCCTCCGGCTTGCCGGAAATCGCCCGGAGAATCGCGAGACCCATGTAGATATAGTGGCTGGTGGAGTTCAGCGACATCGCACGGTCGAGCCGATACTGCGCTTCGTCCCAGTCCCACTCGTACGCGAGCGCAATCCAGCCCATGACGGTTTGCGCCCCAGCATCGGTATCATCCAACCGGAGCGCTCGCCGGCCCGCCTCGCGCGAGAAGCGGAAGCTGGCGTTGCTGGGCGAGTAGCCGAACATCCCCGCAAAGAAATATGACGTCGCGATAAGCGTGTGAACGCCGCTGAAATCGGGCGCGAGCCGTCGCAGTTCCTCGAACTCTCGAGAACTGCGTTCGATGCTCGACGGGGTCCAGTCCCCGCCGAACCGCGCCGCTTTGAGAAACCGGTCGTAGGCGGCGGGGTCGATGCGCTTGGCAGAGCGAAGCTGCACACGCTCGTCAGCCGTAACGGCGACCTGAATCTGGTCCGCGATCGCCAGCGCGATGTCTTTCTGGAGTTTGAGGATGTTCTCCACGGTTCCGTCGTAATGTTCGGCCCAGAGGTGTTCGTCCGAGTCGCCGCGGATCAGCTGCGCGGTGATCCGCACGTCGTTGCCCGCGCGCAGGACCGAACCCTCGATCAGTCCATCGACATTGAGTTCTTCGGCGATCGACGTGAGCGGTTGCGTCGTGCGCTTGTATCGCATCACCGAGGTGCGCGAGATGACGCGCAGGGCCTTGATCTTCGCAAGTTCCGTGATGATCGCTTCCGTCATCGCATCCACGAAGTACTCCTGCTTCTCGTCGCCGGACATATTGGTCAACGGAAGTACCGCGAGTTTTCGTATCGGCGCCGGGGCCGCGGTTTCGCGGCGCGAGGGTTGACGGTCCGCCTTGGCGGGCCAGGCCTTGTCACTCGCGGCGGGCGCTGCAAACGGCGAGAACGGCGCCAGGCCGGCCTCGCGGATGTCCACCGGTTCGTCGAAGCCCTTGAGCTGGTAATCGCCGTACGACTCCCAGCGCACTGGCTGGCCGAATTCGTGAATGCCGAGCCGCTGCTTCGCGTTCTGCTGCACGCTGGCGGAAATCAGGACCTGGCCCGGTTTCGCAAGTCCCGAAATGCGCGCAGCGAGATCGACGGCGAGCCCTTCGACGCGTTGCGTCCCTTCGAACGGCCGTGCCGAGACTTCGCCCATGTGAATGCCGATGCGCACGCCGGGCAGGTCCGTCTCGAAATGGTGAATCTGTTGCAGGCGCAGCGCAAACGTGACGGCCGAGCTCGACGTTTCGAACACGAGAAAACATCCGTCGCCGGCCCAATCGACGATCTCGCCGCGGACATTGGCCGCGAGTTCGGAAACGTGTTCGCGGTGACGCGCGATCAGCTTGCTCACCACAGCGTCGCCCCGTTGCGCCTTGAGCGCGGTCGAGTCCGCCAGGTCGGTGAAGACCATCGTGAGCACGCGCGATGACTGAGTAGACTGGGCGGTCGTCATGGGGCCGTCATAGTGCCGGAAACGCGCATGACTATGCCAGAATCGCGTTGCGCCGTGGTTGTGGATTTGGCGCGGATTACGCCGGCGGTTTGGGCCGGTTCTCCAACGACTTCAACACGTTCTTTTCGCGCGCCTCGGCACTTTCGCGAATGGCGCGGCGAAGCTCGGCGAGCTCGGCCGGGGCGAAGTCCGATTTCGCTTTTGCGCCGAGTTCGAGCCACGAGAACCGCAAGACCGCTCCTCCGTAGACGACTTCGACGGTGGCGGTGCGCTCGGCGCCCGGTGCGAACAACTGGACTTCGCCGAGCACGTCCGGCGCTTCGAGAAAGCGGACCTCGCCGGACGCGCGGGTCACTTTGACCGCGCCCTCCAGCACAAACAGCCCCTCGTCTGTGTTGCGTTCGCCCAGCTTGAACAGCAACTCGCCCGACCGGGTGTCGTCGAGATGCGAGACTTCGAGCACGGCATCGACGAAGCGGTCGCGCATCGGCTCGGACAGGCACGTAACGAGTGGCGCCTCGCGCATTGCCGATGCTATTCGTTTGGGATCCACGAGTCGAGACGATTCCCCGGAGCCGCTAGTCGGTCTCGGGCGCGGCCTTGGCGATTTGCTTGAGGAGCGCGACCGCCTGTTCCGCGGCGTCCACCGACGCGACCGGAATGGTGACGAAACTCGTCATGAACGAGTCGTGGCGTTCCCAGTCCTCAGCGGGCTCGTGGCCGCCTTCGATGCGATTCTGCGTCTCCGATCGCGTCACACGGATCAGCTGCGCGTTCTTCTTGGTCGGCGCGTAAACCGAAAGCGGCTCCGTCCGCACGGCGATGCGCTTGTCGTCAACATCCGCCGCGCGAATCGTCCAGGTCTGCACGGTGGACGAATGAAAGAACAGATCGGGCATGTCGCGCTCCGCCGTCTGCGTAATAATCAGGGTCCCAGTCGCGTCCGCGACGACAGCCACCGCAACATTGGCGGGCGTGTGCGCATCGCTGTCGAATGTCGAGCCGTGCAACAGCTGTTGGAACGCGGCGACGGCCTGGTCGTAGCCCATATTCGACGCGTCACCTGGAGCGAGACCGCAGAGCGACAGGCACACCACAAGCGTGAACGAAACTCGGCGTGACATGTTCAGAATCCCCCTGACCGGACCGGCGTTCCCCCGCCGGTTCCCCCGTTGCGCGTGAGTATAGCATGCGTGGCCGGCACGAGGGACTCCAGTGTGGTCTCGCGACCGGATCGCTTGGTCACGGACCATGTAAAACTTACACCGGCATGGAGCGCCGTTGCCGCGCTCAACGCGTCAGCCGCTTGCTAACGCGCGCTGGGGTCCAGCACGTACAAATCCATCGGCTCGGGTCCGCTCTGGTATCGGGGCAGCATAAATCGCCGCGCATGAACGTAACGCCCGGGGATCAGCTCTTCCGTGACACGTTTGATGAATCGCGCGGCACCGGTTCCGTCCTCGTGGCCGAAGCTGGTCTGAATCGCGACAACCACTCCCGGGCCGATGAGAATGACCTCGGGCAGGTCCGCCTCGAGCCGCTTGAAATCCTCATCCACGTACCGATCCCAGTACTGGTCCGCATACAGAATGGCCGATGTGAGTTGCGGTCGCGGCCGGTCAATCATTGCCTCGACGTCGGGATCGTTCGGCAAGACGAGGACCGTCCCATTCTCGCCGCTCGACACCTGCGCGGCATCGACGACACGCAGCAGTTCGATCATGTGCGGTTGAAACTTTGCACCGGTTAGGTACGGCACGTCGTCCGTCGAGCTGGTGCAATCGAGCGACTGATCGAGTTTGCGATCCACGTGTCCCCAACAATAGAACGTAACCGCGGCTGTGAAAAGGCCGGATGCGCCAATGCGCCATGCCGGACGCCACACGTCGAGGGCCGAGAACAGATGTAATCCGGCGTAGAATATGAACGCCACGCACAATGCAATCAGCGGGTTGTTGTCGTAAAGCCAGCCGTAATAGAACGTGCCGCGGGAAAGGTTGTGCCCCACGCAGGCCAGGAACGCGATCAGGAATAGATCGCCCATGGCCAGATGCGGCGACGTGGCCGGTCGCCGGTGGAACATCCGGCCGACCGCGAGTAGGGCGAGCGCGACCAGTCCCGTTGTCACGAGGAACCGCCGGGTAAGACGCGATTCGTGGAAAAACGCGCCCAACGTGGAGTCCGCCGGCGCGACGCTCATGCCAACGAATACCAGGACGGCGACGATTGCCGCAGCTACAAGTGACACGGCGCGAAGCAGAGGTCGCTCGTTGCTGCTGTGCTCGGGCTGTATTTCGGACACAATCCGTCGCCGCGACGCGGACACGACTCCGGTCGCGAACAACGCCAACAGCGGCAGCGTGACAAGCGCCGACTCGAATATATCCGCGAACATTCCGCGCAAGTCTTTCGCGTACGCCGGCAGAAAGAGTCGAAGCAAGCTGGCGCCGCCTTTGGGTTCAGCGCCGGTCAGATAGACATCCCGAATCAGCCCCCCCGGGGAGACGAGCGGCAGCATCGCGAGCACGAGTCCGAGAAAGGCCACCCCGGCCGCGATCGCGTAGACCGCCAACTCGCGAACGCGCCCGCGAACGCCGCCGGGCGCCGGCGAGAACGAAAGGAACAGCAGCGCGCCCAGGACGGCGCCTGCCGCCGTGCTCTGTTTTGTCAACAGCAGCGCCGCCGACGCGATGCCCATGAGGACGATCGCCGGCCCGCCCCGCATTCGAGACGCAACGCCTGATTCGTGCGCCCGGGATCGCAGGTGCCATGCGGCGCCGGCAAATAGCACCGCGACCCAGAACTGCGCCAGGGGGTCGTAGAGGATTCCCTTCCCGATCGCGAGAAAGATTGGGTACGTGGAAACGACACTTAGCCAAGGAAGCGGTCGCGGCAAAACAAGGCTCAATCCGCCGTATAGCACGAGTAGCGTGGCGCATTGAAACGCATAGACCCAGAAACTCTCCATGAGCCAGGTCCCATGCGTGGGGACCAGGAGATTTATAAAGACGAACGGCAGCGGTGGCATCGGACTGTGCAGGCCGTCTTCGTAGAGCCGGTGATCGACATCCAGACGGTTCGAGATGGGGACAACCCAACCGGTAAAGTCGCCGTCCATGTGTGTCGTGACAATGTGTGCGGGCACAAACCAGTAACCGAACGCACAAAACATGGCGACGAGCAACACGACGTCAAGCAGGACGAGCGCGATCCCGCGTCCACGGCTGACTTGGGGGGTATCGTGCGAGATCATCCTGCGTCTGTTTCTCGGATGGCGGTTGTCGAAGAGGATCAGGTCTTCGAGTCTTCTGCGATTGACAGGCGTGGACCGACACTACAGGTTTCAACAGTTCCCGCGCAATCGGTGTCGCGCCGCTCGGTGACAGTTGTCGCCAGAATCAGCGTGAGGCTATCCATCATCGAGAGTCGTTCTAATGGCCGCGCCATTCAGTCGTGCCTGGACGGAATGCGCTTGGACAACCTCGGCACGGGAAGAATTGACCTCAACTGAACGCGTACCGCGGTGCCACCACGGGAGCCGTACGGCTCCCGTGGGCAGCGCTTCGAGAACGATCGAGCTTGTCGCAGAGTCGCGATCTCCGCGCCTTTGGCCTGCGACCCCGCGAGCGTCCGGCCTATCGGATGATGTTCCACCGAAGGTCCCCGCCGTCGCGCGCGAGTACAACATGTGTGTCCGCCGCGCCCAGTCTTGCGGGTCTGCATAATCGTTCGCTATAGTACGCGACCGTTTGGCCCGGCCGTTCCCGCCTGTACCACTTTGCACTTCAGCGCGTTGGTGGGGGCGCATTGTCACGCGCGGCCGGACTGCTCACGCGCAACCCTTGGAGATCGCGTCACATGGCTCGGAAGTCTGTCTATTACTTCGGCGGCGGCAAGTCGGAAGGCCGCGCGGACATGAAGAATTTGCTCGGCGGCAAGGGCGCAAACCTCGCCGAGATGTCGAGCCTCGGAATTCCGGTACCCGCCGGGTTCACAATCACGACAGAGGTCTGCACCGAGTACTACGCGAACAAAGGCAAGCTCCCGAAGCCGGTCTCTGCCGAGGCGGGCCGTGCGCTCAAGCGCGTCGAGAAGTCGATGAAAAAGAAGTTCGGTTCGCCGAAGAACCCGCTGCTGCTCTCCGTCCGGTCCGGCGCGCGCAAATCGATGCCGGGGATGATGGACACGGTGCTCAACATCGGCCTCACCAGCGAAACGATCCCCGGGCTCATCAAGCAGACGGGCGACGCCCGGTTCGTCTACGACGCGTATCGCCGGCTGATCACGATGTACGCGGATGTGGTGATGGAGAAGGCCGCGGGCCTCGAGCCGAAGGACGGCGAGACGGTGCGCGAGAAGCTGGATCACCGCATGGAGGCGCTCAAACATGAGCGCGGAGTCACGATCGATTCCGAACTCTCCGCCGAAGACCTCAAGGCGCTGTCGGACGACTACAAGAAGATCGTCAAGGACACCATCGGGAAACCCTTCCCGGACAAGGCCGACGAACAACTCTGGGGCGGCATCCGCGCCGTGTTCCAGTCGTGGAACGGCAAACGCGCGAACGCCTACCGTCGGATCGAGGGCATCCCGGACGACTGGGGCACGGCGGTCAACGTTCAGGCGATGGTCTTCGGCAACATGGGCGGCACGTCCGCGACCGGCGTCGCGTTCACACGCAACCCGGCCACCGGCGAGAACCTGTTCTACGGCGAATGGCTGCAGAACGCGCAAGGCGAGGATGTCGTTGCCGGGACGCGCACGCCATCGCCGTTGAACAAGGCGACGAAAAACGCCGAGAACAAGCACCTCAAGTCGCTCGAGGAAGAAAGCCCGAAGGTTTACAAGAAGCTCGACAAGATCCGCCTCAAACTCGAAAAGCACTACCGGGACATGCAGGACATCGAGTTCACCATCGAGAATGGCGAACTCTGGATGCTGCAAACGCGCACCGGCAAGCGCACCGGCCCTGCCGCTATCCGCATGGCGGTCGAAATGGCCCAGGACAAACTGATCGACAAGAAACAGGCGTTGATGCGGGTCGCGCCGGGCCAACTCGATGAGTTGCTTCACCCGATGCTCGACCCGAACGCCGAGAAGGCGGCCGAACTGCTCGCGAGCGGACTGCCCGCGGGCCCGGGCGGCGGCGTCGGTCAGATCGCGTTCACCGCGGACGATGCGGAACGCTTCGCGAAAGAAGGCAAGAAGGTCATCCTCGTGCGCAATGAGACCTCGCCGGAAGACGTGCACGGTATGCACGTGGCCCAGGCGATTCTGACGGCGAAGGGCGGCATGACGAGCCACGCGGCGCTCGTCGCGCGCGGCTGGGGGAAATGCTGCGTGGTCGGCTGCGCGGCGCTGAACATCAGCGCACGCGCCAAGGAACTCAAGGTCGCCGGCAAGACGCTGCGCGAACTTGACTGGATCTCGATCAACGGGTCAACGGGCAGGGTCTATGCGGGGCAGGTCGCCGTGCTCCCCGCGCAGCCCGAGAAAAACGAGTGGTACAAGAAACTGATGACCTGGGCGGACGCCGTGCGCCAAATCAAGGTCCGCACGAACGCGGAGACGCCGCCGGACGCCGCGCAGGCGATTAAGTTCGGCGCGGAGGGCATCGGTCTCGCGCGCACGGAGCACATGTTTTTCGATCCCGCGCGCATCGGCCACATGCGCGAGATGATTCTCGCGCGGAACGCTGAAGAACGGCGCGCGGCGGTCATGAAACTGCTGCCGTATCAGCGCGAGGACTTCACGGGGATCTTCAAGGCAATGGACGGCAAGCCCGTCACGATTCGCCTGCTCGATCCGCCGCTGCACGAGTTCATCTCGCTGAACGATGTCGAGATCCGCGAACTTGCGCACAACCTGAAAATCAGCGAGCAGGAAATTGCGGACCAGATCCGGCAGCTTCACGAGTTGAACCCGATGCTGGGCCACCGCGGATGCCGCCTCGGGATCAGCTACCCCGAGATCACGCAGATGCAGGCGCGTGCGATTTTCGAGGCCGCCGCGGAGCTGTCGCTCAAAAAAGTGAAGGTGCTGCCGGAGATCATGGTGCCGCTGGTCGGACACCCGAACGAATTCATCAACCAGGAACGCATCATCCGCGATGTCGCCGAGCAGGTCCTCAAGGAGAAGAAGGCCAAGGTCAAGTACCTCATCGGCACGATGATCGAAGTCCCGCGCGCGTGCCTGGTCGCGGCGGACATCGCACAGAAGGCGGAATTCTTCAGCTTTGGCACGAACGACCTGACTCAGATGGGGTTCGGGTTCTCGCGCGACGACGCCGGGGTGTTCCTGCCGGTGTATCTCGACAAGCGCATCCTGCCGGCCGACCCCTTCGGCACGCTCGACCAAGCGGGCATCGGCCAACTGATCGAACTCGCGGTTTCGAACGGACGCAAGTCGCGAAAGGATCTCAAGCTCGGCATCTGCGGCGAACACGGCGGCGACCCGGAGTCCGTCAAGTTTTGCCACCGCGCGGGCCTCGACTACGTGAGCTGCAGCCCGTTCCGCGTGCCCATCGCGCGCTTCGCCGCCGCACAGGCGGCGCTCGAGACGCCGCGCAAGGGCAACAAGAAGAAGGCGGCAGGCAAAAAGTAATAGCTCCTGAACGCATTGACCTCCGACTGGGCGATCGTCGTCCGATGATCGCCCCGGTTGTTTCTTGGTATGACCAGCGCTTCGTCCGCTTGACCAGGCCTCGCGTGAACGCGAATCAGGCGGAAATCGTGTGTTAGGCTCTGCCAGCCCATGACCGCGACGACACGGGAACGTTCGAGGCACTCCTTCGCGCGCGGCCGTTTCGTGGCCTTGTGCGTCGTCGCACTCGTCGCGCTCAAGCTGTGGCTGGTGGCGTGGCAGTCCGTCGGCGCCGAAGGCAGCGCGCGGTTTGACGACGCGCTCTTTGTCGAGCTCGCGCACCACGTGAAGTCGGGCGACTGGCTCGGACCCTACAACGAGCGGACGCTGGTGAAGGGGCCGGGCTATCCCGCGTGGCTCGCGTTCACGGGCGCGCTTGGCCTACCCCTGCTGCCCGCGCAACACATCTTGCATGCGCTGGCCGCCGCAGCGCTTGTCGTCGCGCTTCGGCGCGTAATTCCGAACCCGTGGTCGCGGCTCGCGTTGTTCGCGGTCCTGTTGTTCGATCCAGCGACGTATGAGACGACCTCGATGCGCGTCGTGCGCGAGGGCATTTACCCCGCGCTGACGATGTTCGTATTCGCGGGGCTCGTCGAACTCGCGGGACGGGACAGGCTCCGCGCCGTGGGCGCGTATGTGGTGAGTCTCGCGACGGGCCTCGCCCTCGGCGCGTTCTGGCTGACGCGCGAGGAGGGACCCTGGATTCTCCCGGCGGTCGCGATACTCCTGGGACTCGCGGCGATCCGCCTGGGCCGCGGCCGGCGCGGGTGGCGACGGCTGTCAGGCGCCGCGATCGCCGCGCTCCCGATCGTCGTGACCGTCGCCTGCGTCGCCGGAGTCGCCGCAATCAATTCCAGCCGGTACGGCATAGCGACGGTGGTGGAGCTAAAATCGGCGTGGTTCGAGGCGGGATATGGAGGAGTGACGCGCGTCGCGCCGGAAAATTACATTGAGTGGGTCCCGCTTCCGGAAAAGTCGCGGTGGCTCGCGTACGAAGCGAGTCCGGCGTTCGCCGAACTCCGGCCCTACCTCGACAAGACGGGCGATGACGATGATTTCTCATTGAGCCGGTTCGGCGAGATGACCGGGACCTGGTTCGTCTGGGCGTTTCGCGACGCGGCCGCGGCCACCGGGCACCATGACACGCTGCCGCATGCGCGCGACTACTACCTGCGAATCGCCGGCGAGATCGACGCGGCCTGCGCCGCGGGGACGGTGGCCTGCGCTCCCGATCGCCGATCCCTCGCTCCGCCGTGGCGCCCGGAATATCTCGAGGCGTCGATTCGCGGGTTCGGCAAACTCGCGCGCATCCTGCTGAGCATGGAGCAGGTCGCGATCGAGCAATTCGCAAGCGTGGGCGGGCCGGACCTCATCGCGCCGTTTACCGATATCGTGCACATGCGCGTGGACGGCATGGGCGAATCACCCGGGCCGCGTGGCGTCATTCGCCAGGAACTGCTCCGAGCGATCCGCGATGTGTACGCGGCAGTCCTGACCGTGGCGGCGCTCGCGGCTTCGTTCGTGTTGCTCGCGGGCACCGTTCTCGCCGTCAGGAGGCGCGCCCTCCCCCCCGCCCTTCTGATCGCCTGGGCTGTCGCATCGGCAATCGGAGCGCGGCTCGCGTTGCTCGCGTACATCTCCGTGAGTTCGTATCCGATCTACCAAGGCCTTTACTTGCGCGTGTTGTATCCGCCTTTGTACGTGTTCATCGGCTTGTGCGCGGCGTACGCGGTATCGGAGTGGAAACAGCGGCGGCCGGCGCGTGACCGTTCAAATCTTGATGAAGATGCGGCGCCGGTATAGCCAGTAACACAGGCCCCAGAGCATTGCCCAGACGACCACGCCGGTGATCATGCGCAGGTATACGTCGCCCGTCCACGAAAACGCCGCGTCGACGAAGGGCCTCGCGACCGAGTGCAGGATGTCGTCGCCATCCAGTTCGGCGAACAGGTAAATGAACAGGGAGTTCATGCCGACTATAGTGAAAAATGTCGGCCAGCCGCGCATCTTCGCTACGTCCACGAGCCAATAGCACAGCGCGAGACCAATCAGGCACCAGCCGCCGCTCATCACCACGAACGAGGTCGTGGCGATCCGCTTGATGACGGGTGTCACGAGGTCGAGGCCGTAGCCGGCGAGGACGGCCGCCGCGCCGCATCCCGCGAGCAGGGCGACCTTGCGTTGCCACGGCTGGCCGCTCATCAGCAATTGTCCGGCGACCACGCCCCAGATGGTGTGCGCGGCCGTCGGGATCGCGTTGAACGAAACCCAGTGCCCCCCGGAAAGCTCGCCGGCGATCGTCTGGTCCACCCACGCGCCGAAGTTGTGGTCCGGTTCGAACGGCTGGTTGTAGCCGGAGACCCAAAACATGCGGTAGATGACCTCCGTACCGAGCAACAAAAGGAACGACGCGCCGAGCTGCGCCCGCCATCGGTAGCTCATCAGCAGATAGGCGATGAGATACGTCACGCTGAGTTGCGCGAGCACGTTCTGAAACCGGAACGTAATGCGGCCCGGCCCGATGCAATACAGGCCCCAACCGAGCAGCAGCAGCACAAGCGATCGCTTGAGCACGTGCAGCGTGATATCCCGCCGGGAGTCGCCTTTCCTGAGTCGCGCGTCCACCGCGAACGGCAGGGCGACGCCGACAATGAACATGAAAAACGGCTGGACGAGGTCCCAGAACCGCAGTCCGTGCCACTCGTGGTGATGCAGTTGGGTGCCGATAAAGCCGAGAACGGTTCCGCGAAACTGCTCGTCGCTGAGCGCGGAAAACAGACCTGTGCCTTCGGCAATCAACAGGAACATCGTGAATCCGCGGAACACGTCGAGCGACACCAGCCGGTCGCTGGACGGATCGCCTGACGGTCCCTGGACTGTATCGAGCACCGGGCGTTTCCTCGTGGCGGGCAAGCATATCAGTCCCTGCGCGGGGCCGGCGATTTGTGTGTATGATCGGCGGATCGCTTGCGATCGATGGCTGCGTCTGGAGAAACTCACGCATGAACACCAAGCCCCTGCTTTCCGTTTCCGCGTTCCTTGTTTTCGCGTTCGGCTCAGCGCCGGCCTTCGCGCAGCCGATGGCCGCGCCGCTCGTCGATCCGGTCACAGTGCCGGACGACCAGCGCGTTGAGAACTGGACCGGCAAGACGATCCTGGTGTTCACGCCGCACCCCGACGACGACACCTTCTCGAGCGGCGGCACGATGGCGCGGCTCGCGGCGAACGGGAACAAGGTCGTCATCGTGATATACACGAACGACAACAAAGGCTCGCGCGATCAGGAGATGACGCGCGAGCGGCTCGCGCGCATTCGCCGGGCCGAGGAAGAACGGGCGTGCGAGATTCTCGGCATCCCGAAGGAGAACATCCACTGGCTGGGGTATGAGGACGGCGACCTCGAATACGCGGATCCGCGCGTGCTGCGCGGGGAAGCGGCCCGGCTGATCAAAATAGTCCGGCCGGACGCCGTGTTTAGTCCCGATCCCGGCGCGACCTGGGTGCAGTGGCACAAGACGGACCACCGCATGGCGGCGAACATCACGCAGGACGCATTCATCGCCGCCGAGTGGCACCTGTACTATCCGCAACACCTGCTCGACGAAGGGCTGCAGCCGTTCTCGGTGCCGGTGGCCTACTACTACTACAGCCAGCAGCCCAACTACGAGGTGGACATCACCGCACAGGCCGACAAGAAAATCCAGGCCGCCGCCGCGCACGTCAGCCA
This sequence comes from uncultured Nitrospirales bacterium, assembly GCA_964411925.1. Taxonomy (GTDB): domain Bacteria; phylum Hydrogenedentota; class Hydrogenedentia; order Hydrogenedentales; genus VFKU01. Next base: position 16,859 of record CAYPNI010000044.1, on the reverse strand, counting down.
GTTCGACCCGTCCACGGACAAGTACTCGCCCGACATGCCGCCCGCGACGTTCAACCAGATCAAGATGGGCTTCACGGCGTACAACAAATCCGGCGACAAGTTCGTCGAACGGTTCCGGCGCGCCGTCGCGCCGTAGCCGCGTGCGCGGACCCGATCGGATCAGCGGCTGGCCAGTCGCGCATGCGCGCCCTACACAGGTCGCGAATACGCAATTCGGGCCCTTCGACAGCGTCCGAGGCTGCAACACGGGCGCACGTCGGCGCGTCGCGCACGAGATTGGCACCGGTAATCCGGGCGATCACGCGCAAGTATGAATATTCCGTCCCGATGGGTGTACTTTCATGACGAATCTGATGTTGCGTACCGCCCGTCTCCAGAAGGGATTCGACGATGAAAATCACCATGGCCGCAGTAGTGACGATTGTCGTCCTCGCGGGTGCGGCATATCTGTTTGTCGGGCCGCGAGCGAACGAATCGACGGTTCCCTCGCAACATGAGGACCAACTCGCGGCGCTGAAACAGGAATTGAGCCGGGCGGACGCGGAACGCGCCGAATTACAGACCACGCTGGCGGCGGCCGAGGCGCGCAATCGCGAACTCGAGGCGGCCGTCGAGGAGACGAAGCAACCCGCGCCCGCCGCGACCGTCGAGACTGAGAAGCCAGCCGAACCCGACGCGACCAAAGACGACGAGCGTCGAAAACAATCGCTCGATGAAATCCGCGAGGCGATTCGCGCCAACGCAGGAGCGGAGGCACAGGTCAAAGCGCTCACGGAACTAATGTACGCAGATTTCCTGAACAGCCTCGACCTCGATCCGGAAGCGAAGGCTGAACTGCGCCGCCTGTTGACGGAGAGCTTGTTAGAGTCGCTGTCGTTACGCCAGTTCGCGATTACCGAGGGCGATATACCCTGGAGCGAAGTGCGCGGCTGGGAACTGGACGAGCGGGCCTACCTCGACGCAAAGCTCAAAGAGCTGTTGCCGAAAGAAGCCTACGCGGAATGGACCAACTACTTTCAGGACATTGACGAGCACCAGCTCGAGGGCAACCTGCGCAACCAAATCCGGGCGGTTGCCAGCGGGTTGACGCCGGAGAATTTCGAGTTGGCGTTGCAGGTCGCAGTCGAGGAATTTCGCGCTCAGCAATTCGTGCTCGAGCAGTCGCACCAGCCGTTCACGGGGGCCGAGAACATCTATTACCAGCTACGCGCGATGGAGGCCATGCGCGCGCGCTTGACCACGCTGCTCCCCCCGGACCAGCTCGCGGAAATCGAGAACTGGCTCACCATGGCGGACCGGCTACTGACCGCGCAGCTACCGCAGGACGCGAAGCCGAACTAGACGCGGCGGTTCGCGCCCCTCGCGATATCGGCGCGACGATCAATGTTCTCCCCGCGCCGTTTCGCGCCGAATGAGCGCGACCAATGCGGCCGAAACGACCAACATGATCATGCACACGGCGTAGACGAGGCGCGTGCTGTTCGTGTTGTCGTAAATCAGCGCGGCGAGTGTCGGGCCGACGGCATTGCCGATCATGAATAGGCTGTTGCTCAGCCCGTAAATCGCGCCGAGGTGCGTCTCGCCGAAGCAGTAGACGAGCGAGACGGGGAACAGCGCATTGCGCCCGCCGCCGGGCGTGCCCGCCGCGAACGCGAAGACGAACGCGAGCGCGACAGCGGGCGCACCGCCGATCATCAACAACGGCATGGCGATCGCCGGAAAGAAGTAGCACGAAACCATCACGCCCCGCAGCGGTAGCTTGTCCCCCAGCAGGCCGAACAGCAGCGTGCCGAGCGCGAGCGCAATATTGAGCGCGGCAAAAACCTGCGCGGCGACTTTTTCGTCGCCGAGGTCGCGTGTCAGGTAGTAGACGAGTTGCACGTTGAATACCGCGAAGACGAGCCCCGTCAGCATGTCCCCCACGCTCAGTCCCCAGAAGCTCCGCGTGCGGACGGCGGCGCGCAGCGTGAGGTCGTTCGCCGTGTGGTCGCTGCTGCGCACGCCCGCGAGGTAGGCCGCCTCTTCGTCGGCGGGCGGATTGCGCACGAACAGCGCAACCGGCACGGCCGCGACCAATAGCGTCATCGCGAATATCTCATACGTCTCGCGCCAGGTATGACCGTCGAGCAATTCGCTCGTCACGATGGGGAACGCGGCGCCGCCCACAAAGATGGAGAGCATGGCGACGCCCGTCGCGATGCCTCGGTGTTTGACGAACCAGCGCGCCACGACCGCCGCGACAGGGATATAGGTGCAGGACATCGCGCCGATGGGCATCACGAGCATGACCGCGTACAGCTGCCAGAGCGCGGTGACCTGCGCGGCGAGGTAAGTCGTGACGGCGCCGACGGCGATGCCGGCCAGCATCATGCGTCGTGCGCCGAACGTATCGATGAGCAGTCCGCAGAGCGGGCTGAACGCGGCGGCCGCCAGGCCCCACACCATCACCGCCCCCGAGACCTGAGTCAGCGTCCACCCCGTTTCCGAGATGATGCTGTCCAGCAGGACCGGCAACACGAATAGCCCGACGCCGGACGTTACCGCGAGGGCGAGGAACGCGCCGAACACGACCCACCACCCGCGCTTCCCGTCCACGGCCAGTCTCCTGGAAAGCCGTGAGGATACACGGGCGCGCCGGACGACGCGAGGCGTGGCCGCGATCGCAGGGGTTGGTGTCAACCGGAACCTGGGATCGGCGCTACTTGAACAAACGTTCGACTTCGCCGTATTTGAGGCCCGGCAGCTTGACCGAAATGAGCAGCGCGGCAAGCACGAGCACGGCGCCGTACGCAAGCGACGTGCGGCCCGCGCCGACGGTTGCTTCATTACTGAGCAGGCGCAGTTCGTCCTTGACAGGATCGGGCAACTGCGAGTCGGTCAACGCGTCAGGCCCGCCGAATTCGACGGAGGACGTGCGGTCTTCGACGGCCTTGGAAATGGGCGATTTCCATGTCTCCGGAATGACGCTGCTCTCGTTCACGCCCGAAACCAGGTTGGCGGCGAGAGCCGAAATCATGATCGCTCCGAGAATCGCCGAGCCGAGCGCCGAGCCGGTCAGGCGCATCGAAGTGTTCACGCCGGAAGCTTCTCCGGTGTCCTCAGCGGCGACGGACGAGAGGGCGAGGTTGCTGGTCTGGGCGATCATGAGACCCAGGCCGACCCCGAAGAGTGCGAGCCCCGGGGCAAGGTCCCAGGGCGAAGCTCCAACGTGCAGGCTATGCCGCATGACTACGAAACCGCAGGCATCCGCCAGGATCCCGGCCTGGATGATTCGCTTCGGCGCGATGTGTTTGCTCGCGAACGCGGAAAACGGCGCTGCAATCAAAATGGCGCCGGTGAGCGGCATCAGCGCGAGTCCGGTATGGATCGGATCGAGCTTGAGTACCGCCTGCAGATAAACCGGAATCGAGAAGGTCAGGCCGGCCTGGCCGAGGGCGATGATCGCGGAGATAGAGGTCCCAGTGATGAACAAGTTGTTTCGAAATAGATCGAGCGACACCAGCGGCGCCCGCCCCAGCCGTCTCATCCGCCCTTCCCACAACGCGAACGCGGACAGCACGCAGAGTCCCGCGAAGATGCACAGCGGCGTAACGGAGATGCCCCGCAGAGGCAGCGTCCGCCCGAACAGCGCAAAGGGTCGTTTCTCCCAAAGCCAGCCGTAGGTCGACGCCTCGATAAATCCGAAAACGAGACAGAATAATCCGGCGGCGGACAGCAATACGCCGACGTAGTCGAGCGAACGATCTTTGTTCTGGTCGCGGGTTTCGTGGATGAGGCGCGAACCCAACACGAGCAGGACGACGACAAACACGTTGATGCGGAATGCCCACCGCCAACTGTAATTCGTCGTGAGCCAGCCGCCGACGAGCGGTCCGAGGGCGGCCGCCGCCGCGGCGATCGCTCCCCAGACGCCAAATGCTATGCGACGGTCGTGTCCCTGGTAACTTGTGCGCAGGAGCGTCGCCGTCGCCGGCAACATCATCGCCGCGCCCGCGCCGGCGACGATGGCCTCGCCGAAGATCATCGTATTGACGTCGCGGCTGATCGACGTAATGAATGACCCTGAAGCGAACACGATCGCGCCGATGACGAACATCCGTTTGCGGCCGAAGATGTCTCCAAGCCGCCCGCCGGTGATGGTGAAGCTGGCGAGTACCAGCGAGTAGGCGCTGATGACCCACTGGAATTTCTGCAGGGTCGTGTCGAGCTCGGTGATGATCGTGCGCATCGTCACATTAAGAATGGTCGTGTCGAGCAGCATGATCACGAGCGCGAGGCTCATGACGAAGAGTGGGACCCATTTTCCGAAGCCGGGAATCGCTGGCGAAGGATTCGAGGGGTCGGCGAGGGGAGACGGTTCGGCGATGCTCATGGCTCACTTCGGTTGGAGAACAGCAGGATCTACAAAAACGAAGGGCGAATGGTAGCCGATCGGCGCGGACGCACGCGAACGCCGTTCCGATCTACGCGATCGACACGAAGGTCTTTCCAACCATCGGATACTTTGCTAGAATCCACGATCCGGGGAACAGCGCCGGCGGGGGTGTGCCGCGGGCGTGGGAGTGAGACGGCGATGGTGTATGCCTACATCTTCGCGGGCTCGTATGCGCTGTTCTTCGTCGCCACGAGTCTGTACGTGCTCATCGGCCGCAATAACGCCGCGGCGGTCTACCGCGAGGCGGGGCTGAGCCAGGAAAAGATCGACGAGCAATTGGCGACGGACGAGTGGAAGGGCTGGGCGCTGGCCCGGCGATCGACGCTCCTCAACGGCAGCGCTTTCGGCTTCCTCGTTGCGATCGTGTACGCCGTTTCGGTGATGGTGCTCTGACTCTGTGAGCCGTCCCAGTCCGCATCATGGCGGATCGAGTTCCATGATCACAGCACCCTCCAAGATCGCAAGTTCCGCGTCCTCGTGCAGCGCAATGCCTTCGGTGACGTCGGTGAATCCAGCCGCGGGCTGCGGCAACCCCCAGCCGCGGATTCGCCCGTGATCGAGGGCGCGGCAGCGCAACACCTCGCTTGTCGGACCGTTCCCCGCGCGTGGCGACGGATCGCGGATAACGAGCACGGACGCGTCGGGCGTCCCTCCGGCATCAGCGCCGTAACCCGTCAAGGTGACCCAGTGCCCACCGGTTTTCCGGTAGTCCTCGCCGATTCGCCGATACCAGCCTATTTGTAACCAGCACGACGCACCCGCAGCGAGTCCGGATCGAATCTGCGCGAGGTCCGGCGCGGAGTGTCCGAGGGGCCGTTCAGGGTCGTAATACACCTCGATTCCGAGATATTCGATCGCGTGCACCCGGTATCCGCGGTCGCGCACATAGTCGTGCACGCCGGCGATCAGCCGTTCCTTCGACGTTCCTGAATCCGGAGCTGTCTGCATGTATCCGGGCCCGGCGAGGGTGCGCGCCACCGCAAGCTGATTGGTTTCGTCGCCCGGATCGCCCTCGACCAATCGTGGATAACCGTTCGCCGCGAGAAAGCTCAAGGAATTTGTGACGGCGGCAGGGGCGCAGAAGGCGTCGCCGGTCTGTGCCAGCGACGCTTGCGCGAGATCGGGGATTCGATCGACGCGATCGATCCACACCTCCGGAAACTCCGCCGGCTGTTCGAGGACCGAACCCACGACGACGAGGGAAACGGCGACTGTCCACATCACGCGCACCGGCGGATCTGCACGGACGTCATCACCCGGCTTGACCCGCGTCGCGCTTTCCACAACGGCGCGGATGCGGCGCACATGGATGACGCGATGGCGGTGATCAGAGCGAAGATGACCAATCGATCGGACGCTGCTGGATGGCCGCGGAGCCATCGTGCCGCATGCGGGCTCAGCCGGTAATAGATTTCGGCAACGGGCGCGGCAACCTTAAACCGCAGCAACCAGTCGTCCCGAAACGCGCGCAGCCGGGGCAGCACGCCAGTCGTTCCGCCGCTGTTGACCCCGAACAGCACGGCGAACACGCAGTTCGGGTTCGAGCCGGAGTCCCGAAGCTCCAGGTCGAGCAGCATTTCGTCGAGGACTTCGCCATTCTCGTCCAGCGCGCGAAAGACCGCGGTGAATCGCTGCGACGCAGGCGCGCGGACGATTTCGGCCATCCAGAAATGACGTTCGGCCGCCCACGCCGCGAGATAGTTGGCTTCGAGGCCGAGCGCATCGAGAACGTCGGGATCCTCCAACGCAACAGCCTGCGCCCCCGTGCGAGGCGCCTGGCCAAAACAGCCGTCTCCGAGGTAAACCGTGCCTTCCGCCTCCGGGCGATTCGCCCGCAGGGGAAACGTGCGCTTGAGCATGTGGTCGTGGTTTTCGAACGCGACGTCCAGTCCCCAGGCATCAAAGAGCGCTAGCCACGCCTCCCGAAGCGCCGGGGACGGTGCGCCATCGAACGCCCGGTGGCTCGGGTACATGGGCACGTGGTACGCAGCCAGGCGCAAATCGACATTGGACGCCCCGGAGAGCTGATTCGCGATCCAATCTGACTGAACACCGACGATCGGCGTCACATGTCCGGAGTCGAGCACCAGTAGCGACAACTCCGGACCGAAGTCGCGCCGAAAGTAGGCGCTGCGCGGCTCGTCAAAACCTCGTCCGGACTGCGCAAACAAACCGAAGTAGAACGGAGCGCGCGTGAGGGGATCGTCGAAGGCGCCGAATCCCCCAGCTACTTCGTGATTTCCAATCGCGACGATGAGCGGAACGGTGAACCCGTCGGGCGTGACCATGTTCGTTTCCCAGTTGTGGAGCCAGAGGTCCCACGCCGCCCAGTTGGCGAGATTGCCGTCCGCATACGCCACGTCGCCTCCGATGATCGCGAACCGGGGAGACTCGGCCGCTGCGGCCTGGAGCAGCGGCACAACCGCGGCATCGGTCCCGACGTCGCCGCCGGCGACGAAACGGAGGCCATCGAGGTCCGTTGAGGGAAGACAAACGCTTCGTTCGCCGGTGTATCCTCCGTCGGAGCTTCCGGGGACGAAATAATAGACCGCGCCGGGCGAAAGGCCGGTCAGCTCCGCGACGTGAATGAATCGGCCGGCGCCGGGAATTGCGTCGAGTCCCGGGATCACGTGGGTCGACGCCGGAACGGCGAACCTGTACGCCGCCGCGTCACCGCCGTGAGACTCGGTGTCGAATCGTACCTGCGGGAACGCATGCGGAAGCGTAGTGTGAAAGTTTACCGTGACGGTCGAACCCGGATCCCCCTGCCAGGTGAGGTAACAATGGAAGGGCGGATCCGCTGCGGGCGGAACCCCGGCATGCACCGGCTGGACGCCCGCTGTGAGCAGTCCCGCTACCAGCACCACGAACGGCGCCGCGCGGAGCGGCAACTTCCCTGCGCTCGCACTACGACGAAACATCGAGCCTCCGCGCGTCGATCGCGATTCAGCGTTTTTTGCGCGCTAATTGTCGGATGACGTCGAGCTTCAGTTCACCTTTCGCGCCCCACCCTTTGACGCCGGCGGGAATCTCGGGCCGGAACTGTTCGTACAGGCCGAACGCGGCCTGGTCGAGTTCGGCGGCGGTGTACGCGCGCGCGAGTTTCGTCATCGCGTCAATGCACGCGTCGAGGTCGTCGCCGAATTTGGACTCGAGGTATTTCTGGGCGGCTTCCGGCTTCTGGATCGCGTCTTTGTTCAGCGCGCGGATGCCGTCCGGCGTGTTCTTCGCCGGAATCTGGCGGCCCATGAAGGCAACGGCGAATGACTCGCCTTCCTTTTGTTTGCGCGCTTCCTTCGCGCCCTTGTCGGATGCTTGAAAGATGCCGAGCCGGCGGCCCTTGGACTGCGCGTTGAGTCCGGCGAGCGCCTTGCCGAGCGAGAGGGCCTCATCGTGATCGAATCCGAGCCGCTCGGCGACGATCGACGCCCACAACGTCAGCACGGGCGCGCGGTTGATCTCGACTTTCGCAGTGGACATGGCTTGTATGATGGCGCAAATCGATGACGCTTGGCGAGCAGCGCGCCAGGCGAGCGTAACCATTCGCCAGGCTGGCGGCGTGAATCAGCAGCCGAACTGGCGCAGGTGATGGTCGAAGTGCTTGGCGCAGAACACGCCCCAGTCCGCGCCGCTGATGTGGCCGAACTTGGCGTGGATGGGCCAGTCGCCGCCCGGATCGCGCGCCGCGAGCCGATCGAGCAGTCCTTCGAGCCGCGCGACGTCCGCCTCCCACTTCACCGGTTTGGTGACGAAGGCCTCGGGCGGCCCGGTCACGCGGCCGCGCGGCCACGGAATCCAGTAGATGATCGCGTGGCGGAGTAGCGGATTCCATAGCGGCCCGCGGATCGGGGCGACGGGCACGTCGCCGAGGGTGTGCGTCATCTGATCGGTCAGGTGCGCGATCATGCGGGGCGCGTTCATCTTGCCCCAGCGCTGCGGCGTATCCGCCTTGAGGCTGCGCAGCCGCTCGACAGTACGGCGGCGGGTCGCTTCGTCGAACATTGTGGGACGCGCCATACCGGAGCCCCTGACCTCGCGCGCACGAACGACCGGCGAGATGAACTTAGAGTGTAGTCGGTCCCTCCCGCCGCGTCAATGAAGGGCGAGACTTAGAGGTCGCCGGCTTCCTTGAGCGTATCCGCATACGCGATGGCCGTGGGCGCGTTTCCACGCTCGTCGAACTTGGCGCGATCGGCGATGAAATTGAACGCGATCCGCGAGGTCGCGCCGAAGCGGTTCTTGAGAATGTAGACGTCCACGTCGCGGACGAATTCGCCGTTGACGGACTGTTTGGGCCGGGTCTGGAGCACGCAGACGACGTCGGCGCCGAATTCGACGCCGCCGGAATCGCGAAACGCGGCCAGCGTCGGCGCGCCGTCGTACGACGTGCGGCTGACGTTCGACACGGCGACGATCGGGCTGTCGAGATCGATGGCGAGACGGCGGAGTTCGGAAGCGATCCAGTCGATACGGTCCTTGGCGGTCGTGAGGTGGCGCGCCTCGGCGCCGATGGACAGCGCCTGCAGATGATCGACGACGACGAGCACCCGCGCCGAGTTGTGTTTCTTCTTCGCGGCCTGCGCCATCAGCCGAATCCGGCTCACGGTAGTCTCGAGGTCGGCCTCGACAAGTTGCATCCGCGAGCCGAACGCGGCGTATTCCTCCGCGGCCGCCTCAATCTTCGACCAGACTTTCACCGATCCGTTGAAATCGATGACCTCCTTGTCCGAGGGGCCGTTGGCCACGTCACGCGTGCTGACGCCCGCCAGGCGGCTGAGCGTCATGGTGCGCAGTTCCTTGAGGCTCGTGTCTCTCGTAAAGAAGAGCACGGGAAGCTGGTCGAGGCGCGCCACGTTGTCCGCGAGTTGCTTGACGAATGTGGTCTTGCCTGCGCCGGGCGGCGCGGCGACGACGTAGAGCCCGGCGCCGAGGCCGTTCAGCGCGTGGTTGAGTTGCTTGAAACCGGTATCGATGCCCGCGAATCCGCGTGACGAGTCGGTCTGCTCGAGTTGTTCCACGAACGCCGGTAGCGCGTCCGCTTCGGACTTTGGATCGGCGGCAATGCGCTGGGTCTTTTCGGTATCGAAGGTAATCGCCTGCAGTTCCGCGACGGCCGCGTCCAAATCAAAATCGTCGTCGCGACTGCGCGCGGCGCGGGCCTGGTCGGCGACTTTGCGGGCCATGACCTCGACCGTGCGCAGGCGGCTGTGTTGCGTCACGCGCGCGATGTGGGACTCGATCTGCGCGGAATCGGCCAGCGCGTCACCGTCGAACATTTCCGAGACGACCGCGGGCGCGACCGAACGGCCGTTGGCCTTCAGACGATCGGTGACGTGGGCGGCGTCGACGACGTCGCCGGCCTGTTTGAGATCGCGGATAGCTTCGAAGAGATCCCGGTATTCGTGCCGCATGAAGTCTTGCGGCATGACGGCGGCGAGAATCCGGTCCTTGAACCCGTCAAACTCGAGGGCTTCTGACGCCGACTCGCCGTTTCGCGCGTGAGCCAGCGTGCGCAGCAAGGCGCGCTCGTGCGAGAGTTGGCTGTGCGAGATGTCGATGCGCGCCGTGGACCCGGTCACCGGATCGAAGGCCGGCCGCTGCGACTTCAGGCTTGAACTGTGCTTACGCGTCATGATTGGTCCCGCCCCTGGACGTGCCGTGCCCGAGGGAGTGCGTGTAGACCCCCATCGCTTGCGCGCACGTGCTCGATGCCTCGTTCTCCCACCCGCGTGTCAGGGGAACGTTGCTCAGGTGACGAAATGCCGGAATGGACACGGCACGAACGTGCGCGCGGCCCCGGCTCGGCAACCGGGCAATCCCCCACGGGCACTAGCATAGCTTGTGGGGTATGCTGTTGACAATACTGTTGGTTGTGGTGTCGTTTTTGCCGCGTAATCGGTTGATTACTTGGCGAATTGGCGGATCGGGCGGAGCCGGTATAGTGATTCTCCCTCGAACACGGAATTGGAGAACGTCGATGTTCAGACCTGCTGGTTTTTTGTCCCGGTGCATCCTCGGTGCCTTTCTACTCACTGCTGTCAGCGCGGAGGTCTCCGCGCAGGAGCGCCCGGCGCCGTTACGGGCCCTATTGGTATTGGGCGG
>CAYPNI010000044.1:0-6222 GCA_964411925.1 uncultured Nitrospirales bacterium | reverse complement strand
GCGGTGAACCTGCATTGTGCGATGCACAGCTATCGCATCGCGAAAAACGTGAACGAGCCGCAGACGCCGGGTTCGGCCGAAGCGATGTGGTTTGACTATCTCGGCGTTCAGTCCTCGGGCCACGGACCGCAGAAGCCCATCGCGATCGTGTTCACGGACGCGACGAGTCCGATCGTCACGGGCATGCAGAATTGGACGACGATCAATGAAGAGCTCTACAACAACATCGTCGTTCGGGACACGGCGCGTGTCATTGCACGCGGGAGCCAGGAGCCCAACACGCGGCCGAACTTTACGGAGTCGGCGGTTGCGTGGACGCACGAATACGGCGACGCGAAGACGCGCGTATTCTCGACGACGCTGGGGCACAACAACGACACCGTTGGCGACGCGCGCTACCTCGATCTCGTGACGCGCGGGCTGCTGTGGGCGTGCGGCAAATTGCAGGACGACGGGTCCGCGGCGGCGGGGTACGGGCCCGCGGGGAAGTAGCGGGAGACTCCCGAATCTCACGAATTGCGTTCTCACGCGGAGGCGCGGAGGCGCGGAGTAGTTCAGGGGTCGTGCATGGCGCTCCCTCTTCGTCTGTTCCTTCTATCTAGTCGCACCCGTGTTGCACTCCGGAACCGGTGACGGGTGAAAACGCGGAACAAGGGTCGGCGCGCGGATTCGCCTGTAAATAACGGTGCGGAACAAGGGGGGAGTTGATAACAGGGATTGCGGTCGTACTTCGTCTAGTGCTCGACGACGACGCCGGCGGGCCGTTTTAGTGCGTATTTCATGCCGCCGTGCATCATCTCATCCGTGGACGCGTCGCCCCAGCGAACAGTGGCGGCGGGATCGGGGTTCGCGAGATTGGCGGCTGAATTGTCGAACGTGACCTGGAACTGGACCTTCGTGCCGGCAGGCATAACGGGCGGTGATCGGAACTCGTAACCGTGTTGCCAATTGAAGTCGTAATTGGGAACGTAAAGCAGCCGCTGAGTCGTGGCGTCGGGGAATGTTGCGACGTAAAGGGCGCTCTTGCCGCGCAGGTGCATGTGAGGCAAGAGCGAAAGGATGATGGCGTCCTCTGCGAACGTGAAGTTGGATTCCGCGACATAGTTGGCTTGGCCGGGCGGGATTTCGAAGTCCTTGTTAACGAAGGTCTCGACGAGGATTGGATAATCGATGCGCGTTCCCGCAGGCCAGAAGCTCAAGCCGAGCCGGGATTGATCCCACACGGCGGTGCCCGGGCCCGGCTCCTTGTGATAGTGCATTTCGATCACGATCTGTTGATCGGGCAGGAATTCCTGGCCGAAACCTGGTGGGAAGACGATTGGGCCTCCGCCGGGCGTAATCCCGTACAGGTTCGTGGCGGCAAAGTGATGGACGACCTCGCTGTCCGGTTGGTACTCGATGGAACGAATCCACCGGGCGTTGGGCAACTGATCGCGCGTGACTTTCACCGGAAAGCGCTTGTACAGATCCTCCACTTCGTCTCCGACCAGGTACGGTTCCGGTAATTCGATGACGAGGTCGGGCTCTTGCTCAATCCAGGTGTTCGTAGCCGACTCGTCTATTGCTACCTCCTGGACTGTCGGGTTGCCTTTTACTGCCCCGCCGTCCACCCAATCGGCGATCGTCCTGATCTGCTCTTCAGTCAGGGTTCGTTCATTGACGAACAATCCGGCGAACTCAGGGGCGGCGTGCCACGGGGGCATCGTTCGGCTGACGACGTTCAGCTTGATCGCCTTTGCCCAGGGCCGCGCCTCGTCGTACGTCGTGAGCGCCATGGGAGCCTGAACTCCGCCGAAATTCGGCCCACTGTGGCGGTGGCAATCGAAACACTGCTCCGCGAAGATCGGTAATACGTCTTGGTAGAACGTCGGCGGCCGAGAGCTCTGAGCAGACGAAGGACTTGGGCTCAACAGGGCGGCAAACGCTGCGACGGTGAAGATCGCGTTTTGGGTGCGGTTGTGCACGTTGCCCTCGTCGCTCGACGATCGTGTCTGGATCTAGCCTAACAAACGAACGAACACTGGCGCGAGAGGCCCCAGGGAAGCGCAGCCAGAAGAAACAGAAGATTTGCCGCGCGATTGCGTGCGAACAGATTTAGGGTCGTTTTTCCGGCGAGCAAGGGATATAGTCGCCGGTTCTAGCGAGTCCAACCCGAATCGAGGACGCCCATGAAATACATGATTAGCTGGTTCGAACGCCCGCAAGGGTCGCCCATGGAGTACGAGAACGCGCAGAAGCGAATCCTGGAGGTGTTTACGCAATGGCAGGCGCCGTCCGGGTTCAAGATCGAGTTGTTCGTCGTCCGTGTCGGCGAATGGGGTGGGCACGTGCTGGTTGACTGCGACGATCCGCTGCAGGTCCACAAGTTTTGCTCGACGTATCCGTCGTTTGTGTTCGAGGCGCGCCCAGTGATTCCGGTCGAGGATGCGGTTCGTGTGGAACTCGAAGCGATCAAGTGGCGTGACGGCCTTAAGACCACGTGATCTCAGGCGCTAACAATTGATTACGGCCGATCCGCAACGGCGGAGATCCTAGCGGGCGATCGGCGCTCATTACGGCGGCAATGCGCGTTGGGCCTCATTCTTCGCGTCCTGCCCACTGGTATATTGCACTTGGGGCGCGCAGGCCGTTGGGTCGGTTCCGCGGCGCGACACCGTTCATTTGATCCGGGAACTTGCGGCGGCGTACAAGTTGGGGCCGTCGCTGTCGTGTGGATCCGATCTGCAGCGCAATTCGGCCAATCCGCTGTGTCACACTTGCGAGAACCTATATACGTCCTGGACATCATCTCCGGATTGGGCTATTCGTCAATCCCGGCGTTTGTGTTTCTCTTCAGCTTAGCTACCTGGTTCGCCTTTCGAGTGTCTCTAGTCGTTGCGAACCTCTCCCGGATCCGTCTATCCGCCGACGTGCTCAAGATGCTTCCCTTGTCTGTACGATTCGACGTGCTGGTCTTTTGTTACGTGTGGGGAGCATTCGTACTGGCGTATTTCCTGACTCCCTCACCGTTTCTCGCTGCGGCGCAGACGTATCTATGGAAGCCGATCTTCTGCGTCCTCTACAGCGCGTTGGTGCTGCTCGAAGTGATGACGTTCCCGTTCATGCGCGAATATGGCAACCGCTTCGACCGCGTGGGCGTGGAGTACCTCAAGTATCCCGCGGAGGTCTTCTCGCTCCTGCGCAAGCACTACAAGGCGGCGATTGTGGCGGGGACGATCGTCGTGGTTTCCGCGATTTATCTGTTCCAATGGACATTCGATTACGTCGCGATCGCGTCGCTGCAGAGCGCGGCCGCACAATCCACATTCATGCAACTGATTCAGCTTGTCGTGGTCGCGGCGCTGGTCGTGGTCGGGGCGCGATCGAGTCTGGGGCACCGGCCGGCAAACATCAGTTCGGCGGCGTTTTCGAATCAGCACATCGTGAACGAGCTGACGCTGAATTCCACGTACACGCTGCTCTATGACCTGTACCGGATCAAGCACGAGGAGAACCCGTTTGACATTTACCCGGGAATGGAGACGGACGAGATTTTCGGTGTGGTGAGAGAGTTTTCCAAATCCGACGGCAAGAGATTTCGGGCGAGCAGCGGCACGGATATCCTGAATTCGTATCCCGCCCCCCCAAGCGCGCACGCGCCATACAACCTTGTCGTTGTCATTGAGGAGAGCCTGGGAAGCGACTTCGTCGGACGCCAGGGCGGAATCGGCGTGACGCCGGAACTGGATCGCATTTCGCGCGATGGCATGTTTCTGGATCAACTCTATGCGACGGGCACGCGGACGGTGCGCGGGATTGAGGCCGTGATTTCCGGGTTTCCCCCAACGCCGGGCACAAGCGTCGTCAAGTTGCCGCGATCGAAGAACAACTTCTGGACGATCGGCACCTATCTCAAGAAGCATGGGTATTCAAACTCGTTTGTATATGGAGGCGACGCGAACTTCGACGAGATGAAGGCCTTCTTCCTCAACAGCGGATTCGACGAGGTCCACGATCAAACGTCCATCCGGGGAAACTACAGAGCCGGATCGTGGGGATATCACGATGGAGACGTTTTTGCGTTCGCGCATGAACTCATGGAGAGGAAGGCGGCGGCCGGAGCTCCGTTCATGACCGTGATTCTGTCCACGTCCAACCACAGCCCATTCGACTATCCGGCCGAGGAGATTCAACTTCACGCGGGCTACCCGAAGTGCTCGCACGAGAACGCGATAAAGTACGCGGACCACGCGCTGGGGAAGTTTTACGACGCGGCGCGGGCGGGGTCGTACTCTCAGAACACGGTGTTTTTGTTCATTGCGGACCACGGCTCGCGCGTCCACGGGCACGACCTCATTCCCGTGCAGCAGTTTCGCATTCCAGGGATCATTGTCGGGCCGGGCGTTCCGCCGATGGAATATCGTACAGTCTGCTCGAACCTCGATCTCATGCCGACGCTGCTCGGGTTCATGGGACTCAAGGGAGAGACGCCGCTACTGGGCCGCGATTTGATGCGGTTATCCGCGGACGATCCGGGCCGGGCGATCATGCAGTACGGCCGGACCTACGGGTTCCGTATCGGGGACCGGATCGCGATCATCCGGCCGCAATCCGCGATCCTGGACTTTGAATTCCGGGAGGGTAAACTCAAGCCGATCGATGCTGACGAGAATCTTAACCGGCTCGCGCTTTCCCATGCGCTGTTGCCGTGGGTTCTCTACGCGAATCGGCTGTACACGGCCGAAGTGTGAGCTGGACGGAATACGATGAAAGCGGCCGCGGGCGCGCCCGGTGATTCTGGTCGAAGGCGCGGTACGTGTCGAACTCGAGGCGATCAAGTGGCGTGACGATCTGGCGCGCAAGTAGTCGCGCGCGATTGATCGCGCGCGAGCGATTGTCGAATCGTTGGAACGGATGTATATGGACGCTGTGACTGAATCGCCGTTGATCGATTCCATTCTTGTTCCGTGGCGGCCGATGCTCGGCCGTTGTTATGGCGCGTACCACGGGCACGTGTATCGGCAGTTCAATTATGCGCTGTGGCTGATCGATGCGCGCGGCGGTCGGCAACGGACGGAGGCGTACGGCGGCTGGGCGGGCGTCGAGAGTCGCGTCGCGGTGGCGGCCGCGTTTCACGATGTGGGCGTGTTCGCGGACGGGACGATGGATTACCTCGAACCGTCGGTGTCGCGCATGCGCGCGTGGCTCGGCGAGCGTGGGCACGCGGAGTGGTTCGAGATCGCGGCGCTGATGTCGCGCATGCACCACAAGCTCACGCCGTATCGCGGGGAGCACGAGGTGCTGGTCGAGGCGTTCCGGCAGGCGGACCTGACGGACCTCTCGTTCGGAATCATCACCGGCGGCGTTGATAGGGAGTTCATCCGGACGCTCGTCGCGCATTTCCCGTACGCCGGATTCCAGTGGGAAATCTCGAAGCGCTTGATCGCGTATGGGTTGCGGCACCCGCTGCGGCCGATGCCGATGCTCAGGCGATAACGCCGATCTCGCGCGGAGGCGGGGAACAAGATCCATTGATTGGACGGCTCGTGGATGAGATTGCGGAACACTAGGACGACGATCGGCCGGCCGACGTGTCGCGCGTAGAGCGATGCGCCACTCAGATCAATCGCGCGATGGCGAATCCGAAGGAGAGTAGGGCGGCGACGGCGATCGCAAGATAGATGCGGTCGTTGCGGCGGGCGCGCGCGAGGACGTCGTCACGCCTCACCGCGTTGTCCGCGCCGGTTCGAGTTTTTCGCCACGGAAATCGCATGGGAGTCCGTACCCACCCGACGAATGAGTCTGACACAGGGCGGTTTATAGTGCAATACCCGCGTTACACAGCAGTGTCCGGATTGAACTACGGCGCTGGGGGGCTTTGGACGCGCTGGTAGGTGAATCGCCGGATCGCGGGCTGGGTTTGGGATGCTGGATTAGGGTGAAGCGGAGCTTCGCGGGCATGTGCGTTCCCAAGTGAAACTTGGGAACGAGGAGAAGGGGTTGGGTTTCGGGTTGAACGATGCTCCGGGTTCAACTCGGGAGCGAACTCGAGTAATTCCGAGGTTTCTGAGTAAAACTGGTGGGCTGTGAAGGAGTCGAACCTTCGACCTTGTGATTAAGAGTCACCTGCTCTAGCCAGCTGAGCTAACAGCCCGGGGAGTGGAGCGGGAGACGGGATTTGAACCCGCGACCTCAACCTTGGCAAGGTTGCACTCTACCACTGAGTTACTCCCGCGCGGTAGG
>CAYPNI010000043.1:0-32468 GCA_964411925.1 uncultured Nitrospirales bacterium | reverse complement strand
CGACACGCCGGCCGGCTAAACCCCACCCGGAGCAATGCCGAATAGGGACGCCATGGCGTGGCCCGCGCCGCGTCCGGGTAGGCAGCTAGAGGCGCGCGGTGACGCGCGTCCCAGAGGAATGGCCGCCTCGGGCCCACCTCGCGTGGGACCT
The DNA here is from genome assembly GCA_964411925.1 of uncultured Nitrospirales bacterium. GTDB lineage: Bacteria > Hydrogenedentota > Hydrogenedentia > Hydrogenedentales > VFKU01. Next base: position 32,317 of record CAYPNI010000043.1, on the reverse strand, counting down.
AGACAGAACTCGGCTTACAGGCCGGCTCGACACACGACGGCCCGCCACCGGCAACACCGGTGGCGGGCCTACCTGCACCATCCGTCGGCGTCATCCCTCACGATTCAGCGGATGATGTTTCCGCGCTTTTCGTTACGCCGCTGAAGAGACACCTCGCCCCAGTTCCGCGTCGCGCACCCCCCGATCGATCAGTCCCGGACTCTAGATCCCGAGTAACTGCCCTTGTCTATATCTGTATATGGGTTTTGACAAGCGAATGCGCCGGAATCGCATGGGAGAATCCTCATGAGTAAGTACGCCCTCTGCATCGGAATCAACGACTATCCCGGTACCAACAGCGACCTGAGCGGATGTGTCAACGACGCGCGCGATTGGGCCGCCGAGCTGAAACGTCGAGGATACACGACAGACTTGATGCTCGACTCACAGGCCACCGGGGACGGAATGCGTAACGCGATCCGCAGAGTCATCCACAAAGCCAATGCCGGCGAATCAGTCGTCATCCAATTCTCGGGCCACGGATCCTTCGTACCCGATCAAGACGGCGACGAATCCGATGGTACAGACGAATGCCTGTGTCCGTACGATCTTCAGACAAACGGTTTCATCACCGACGACGAACTGTACGAGCTGTACATGGACAGCCGACGCGACGTGCGAATCGTCATGATCTCCGATTCCTGTCACTCTGGTTCGGTCGCAAGATACGCACCGATTGTCACGCCGCCGACCACGCGTGGCGCGAACTCGCCACAACGCACCGTTCGGTTTCTTCCCCCCGAGACCTTCCTGCCCGCAGCCGACGTCGTGCGCCTGGGAGTGCGGCGGGCCCTGCGACGCTCCAGTCCCCCAGGGCGGTACGGTGCGCTGCTGCTGGCTGGTTGTCAGGATACCGAGTACAGCTACGACGCCTGGTTTCAGGGCCGGGCGAACGGCGCCTTCACGTTTGTGGCGCTGCGGGCGCTTAAACGGCTTCATCCCGGCGCGACGTACGCCGATTGGCACTCGGAGATTTTGAAGGTCCTGCCGTCCCGTCAATACGCGCAGACTCCCAACTTGTTCGGTTCCGCGGCGATGAAGACTTGGGCCGTCTTCGAATTGGCTTCTCGCAGACCCGGCAGTGGCTCCCCGGGCGTGCCTGCGAGCGGAAACGGCGGTAAGCCCGGAAGCGGCCGCGGCAAGCGTCGCACGAAGCGATCAAGCCGTTTGGCGTTCGCGAAGTCCGCCAGCGCCAACGGACACGGCCGCAGTAAGCCCCGCAAGCCTACGAGTGGAGCGGCAGGCCGGCCCGGGAGCGGCGCGAGCGGGCGGCCCAAGACGAAACGGGTCAAGCGGCCCAGGTCAGGCCGATAGGACTTCTAGACGATGGAGTTCCCCCAAGGACGTTAGGCGACCGTTGATGATTGGAGATGCTGCGATGATTCAAGTGTCGCGTTCGACGACTGTTTTGGCGATGTTTTCCCTGCTGTTGGGTTGCGCGACGAGCAAACAACCGATCACGACAAATCCTCAACCCGAGTTGTTTCACCCGCGGACGCAAATCGCAAAACGAAACCTCGATCAACTGGTCGCCGGAGGCATTACCATCTTCGGCCCTACCGAGGGACTGGTTGCGGGTCACCCATACGAAATCGTAATCACGGATCTCACGGCTCCGGCGACCAAGGGCGCGCAAACCAGTGTCACCTTTCAACCGGCCGACATTGCCACGGCAGTAACCCCCGGTCCCAACCAACTCAACCAAGTGATCTGGAAGATCAATCCGGAGAAACTTGCCGGTATCGAACGTTTCGAGGTGACGGCCGTTGCCAGAGCGGCGAGTGGCCTGCCCTATTCGCAAGCGATCGTCGGCGGACTGGTAGCCAGGCAGACGTTCCCTGTTCTGCCCGAACCGGACGATCAGCCGAATATCGTAATTCAGGGTCCATCAATTCCGATCCACGCCGGGCAGGCGGGCAAATATCAAGTCACCATTTCCGACCTCACAGGAGGCGACCTGAAGAACACGCGCGTAACGGTGTTTCCTGGCGGCGTCGCCACTCGGAACGACAAGGCCACAGGCGAAGCTGGCGGGCTCGTTTACGAGATAGATGGGGAGAAAATCGTCGGCGTTGACGCTGTGGAATTCCTTGTCATCGGCGCCAGTGCCGTTGGCAAGACGCTTGCCGCGGCGACAATCGACGGATCGGTAGCGCGACAGAAATTTGAGGTCGTTGGCGCGGATCGCTTTATAGCGACCACGCTCAATGTGATGTCCTATGAGGATACCGCGAATGAATTCGGGAGATTTTTTGCCAATACGTTCTACGCCGCCGATGTCCAGTTTACGAACACGAGCGACAGCAGCCTCCTCCTGTACGGGGCATCGCTGCGCAGCACCGTGCGCTATCTAATGTCGAAGTCGGACGTTGAAAAGGTCTTCGGACCGGCGGCGCTCGCACACCCTGAACTTTTGGACACCATGGTTGATTCCAACGGAAAGGTTATTGACTACGCGGATTTTTCCGAAAACCGGCGACCCATGAGCTTTTCCGATGTGCTCGCTGTGTTCGATTACCGGCGCAGAGGCCAGCCCAAGCAGCGGGCGATCGATGCACTCAAGTTCGTCGGAGCACTGGCGACCGGCGCAAGCGTATTCGTCTCAGGCACAGACTATGCAAACGGCGTCGCGCTCTTTACCGGAATCCTTACGCCAGAGCTTGAGAAGCTCATCTTGTGGGACATTCTGCTGCACATTCGGAATCTCGAGGCGCGAAGCCTCAAGGAAGTCGAAGAGATCCCTGCCTACGGGCAGATTCACCGCGTCGTCTATTTTCCACGACGCGCCATCTACGGAATTCTCCCGATGGTGCCGGTTTACATTTCAGAGATATACCACACCAGTGACGACGGTGGCATGGTGGTCGCGGACGCGGTCGCCGTGTCGAAGCTTGGAAACGACCCCGCCCAGCGCGAGGCGGCGGTGAAGAAAATCCTCGCCAGAGCAGTCGTAGACAATCCTGAAGTGTTGAGAGACATTCTGACGTCTTATACGAATTCGCTCCAGACCGTCCAACGCTTGCAAGACCTCAGCGTCGATTCGGTTCGATTCCCCACGGTCGTTCAAGGTGATTCAGACAAGACCTACGCGGCACAGCCAGGAATCGTCTCAATCATCGGCAAAGAAATCTACATCGTCGGCAATGGGAAAGCGCCCGGGGCCGATGCGAAAATCGAAACGGAGTTCAAGCCGGAACTCGCCGAAGCGGTGAAGAAATTTCAATCGGGTGCGAACCTTCCGGCTACTGGAAAGGTGGACTGGGCTACGCGCGTTGCCCTATTCAATGCGGCGGCGGCAAAACTCGGAGCTCCGCCATCCATCACTGACGCTCAAAAAAAACTGAGCGAACTGGGGTATTCCGTGGCCGCGACAGGACAGGACGACCCGCAGACCAAGGTTGCTGTTCGAGCTTTCCAGACCGCCCACCCAATCCTATCCGCCGATCCGGCCGATATCGATGGGGCCATCGGGCCTCGGACTTGGCTCGCGCTAACCGTGGAAGGCCACTTGGCAAAACGCAATTAGCGGCGTGTCACCGGCCAGAGATCTTCAAAACGGCCAGACGAGCGGCGCGATGACAATCACCACGGCGCCGGAGATGACGTTCAGCGGCAGGCCGAGTTTGGTGAAGTCGGTGAACCTGTACCCGCCCGGGCCGTAGACCATCAGGTTCGTCTGATACCCGATCGGCGTCGCGAATGCCGCCGAGCCCGCCATCATGACGCACATGATGAACGGCATCGGGTTGACGCCGAGCGTCTCCGCAGCGGACAGAGCGATCGGGAACATCAGCGCCACGGCGGCGTTGTTCGTCACGACTTCAGTCACGATCGTCGTAATCAGGTAAATCGACACCAGCACCAGCCAGGGATTCTGCCCTGCTACGCGCATCATCGCGTCCGCCGTCATCTGCGCCGCGCCGGACTCGTCGAGAGCGCGCTCGAACCCCAGCGCGCACGCGATGATCACCAGCAGCGGCCCGTTCACGCTCTGCCGCGCCTGCAACACCGTGCAGCAGCGGAATAGCACCATCAGGCACGCGGCCAGCGCGGCCGCTTGTAGCATGTCGAGCCAGCCGAAGCTCGCCGTGATAATCATCCCGGCGAGTATGGTCAACGCATACGGCGCGCGGTGATGCTGCCGCGGCGTCGAGTCCTCAAGCATGCTCACCAGGAAAAAGTCGCGCGAGTAGCGGTAGTTCGCGCCGAAGTTGGGATCCGCCTCGAGCAGCAGCGTGTCGCCCGCGCGCAGGCGGATGTCGCCCAGCTTGCTGCGCACGCGTTCGCCCTGCCGCGCCACCGCAAGCACGGCCGCGTTGTACCGCGTGCGGAACTGGCCCTCGCGAATCGTCTGGCCCGCGACGGGGGAGAGGTTGCTCACGACGGCTTCGAAGAGGCGCCGCCGGTACCGAGGCGAATCGAGCTTGAAGATCTGGTTCGTCGCCGGCACCAGCCCCCGCATGTTCTGGAGGTCCTTGACCGCCTCCACCACCCCCACAAAAATCAACCGATCGTCCGCCTGAAGCCGCTCCTCCGGGCCGACCGCGACGATACTGTCGCCGTGCCGCTCGATCTCGACCAGGTACGTCGCCTCGAGCCGGCGCAGACCCGCTTCCTCGATCGTCTTGCCCACGAGCGGACTGCCCGGTTGCACCATCATCTCCACCGTGTATTCGCGCGGATTCGACAGCGACTCCATCGACGAGCTGCGCGACGGCAACAGTCGGGGCCCGGCAATCACCATGTACACGCAACCCAGTAACGCCGCCGGCACACCGATCCATGCGGGATCGAACATGTGCAGTGGGGGCAAGTCCGTCTGCGCGACCACAAGCCCGCTCACCACGAGATTCGTGCTCGTGCCGATCAACGAGCACAGTCCGCCTAGCACGGTGGCAAAACTCAACGGCATCAAGAGCTGCGAGGGGCGCAACTGAATCTTCTTCGCCCAGTCCGTCACCACCGGGATGAACATCGCGACCAGCGGCGTGTTGTTCAGGAAGGCGCTCATCCCCGCCAGCGGAAACACGAGCCGCGCGAGCGCGCCGCGGTGCGTCGTCGGCAAGCCGAGAAACCCGCGCGCGATCCACTCGACCGCGCCCGTCTCGCGCAGGCCCGCGACGACGAGAAAGAGCACGGCAACCGTAAGCATCCCCGTGTTGCCAAAGCCCTTGACCGCGTCGCCGACGCTGATGACGCCCACGCGCCATCCGTCATCCCCGCGGATCGGCACCAGCACGGTTGCCGTCAGAGCGAGAATCATCACCGCCTCGGGCGGCACGCGGTTGTACGCGAGCGCAACGAGGACAAACAGGAGAATAATCAGGACGACAATGGCGGCCATCGAGTCCGTTCCGAGTAAAGATGACTAAGATTATCATCTTAATAAAGTATAGGTCAAGCGAGATTTCTAAGGCCTCTCATTCGAATTCGCGAAACCGAAATGTCGTGTATTCCACGCTTTTTCCAAGATTCCTGCACGTAGATACGGAAAAGTTGGAATTTACGTGCTGGTGTTGTAAAATGCTGAATCTTGAAGCTGTGCGGGGAGTGCAATCCCGCCAATTACGTGGATAAGGTGAATTTCATGGCTGGTCGTACTGTTGTTCCCACGGACGGGAAGGCGCCCGTCGCGCCGTCGTCGCCACAATCGGTAAAGATGACGGTCACGTTGCCGCGTGAGGTCGCAGCATTCCTGCGGTGGAAGGCGGAAGTCGAGGGGCTCAAGCGTGATGAACTGTTACGTAAAATCATCGTTCACTACGCAAAGCGCCTGCGCAAGGAAGACTTCCGCACGCCGCCCATCGAGGACTGATCGCCAGTCCCCGTACCACCCCGGGCGCTGAATTGCGTCCGGCGTCCGCCGTTTGGTAGACTTTGCGCTCTTTGCTCCCGCCGGATCGGCGCGGGGCGATCTCTGGAGGACTGGAAAGTGAAGACGTATGTCCCGAAGCGGGACGAAATCGACCGCAAGTGGGTCGTGCTCGATGCGGAAGGCCAGGTGCTCGGCCGCGTCGCGGCGCAAGCCGCCGCGATTCTGCGCGGCAAGCACAAGCCGACGTTCACGCCGTTTCTCGAATGCGGCGATCATGTGATCGTCGTCAACGCCGAGAAGGCGCGCGTTACCGGCAAGAAACTGACCGAGAAGAAATACTATCGTCACTCCGGAACTCCGGGCGGCCTCTTTGAGACGACCTATGAGGAAATGGTGGAGAAGTATCCGACGCGTGCGATGACGCTCGCGATCAAAGGCATGCTTCCAAAGAATTCCATGGGCCGGTCACTGCTGACCCGTCTGCGCGTGTACGCCGGCGATCAACACCCGCACACCGCGCAACAACCCGTTTCGTATCCGCTCGGCTGAGCCGGCTAAGGAGAGACTGCGTTGATCGATTCGAACACCAAGGAATGCGTGGCCGTCGGGCGGCGCAAGGAATCCTCCGCGCGGGTCCGCATCAAGCCCGGCTCGGGCCACCTACTCGTGAACGGCAGGCCCATCCGCGAGTATCTCCAGCGCGACACGCTCGTCATGATCGCGAATCAACCCTTCGACGCCACGGAGACGAAGAACAAGTTCGACGCGCGCATCCGCACCGAGGGCGGCGGCCTCACCGGCCAAGCCGGCGCCATCCGCCTGGGGATCGCGCGGGCCCTCGCGGAATATGACGAGAAATACCAGCCGATGCTTCGCCGCGCGGGCCTCTTGACGCGCGACGCCCGCGAGGTCGAACGCAAGAAATACGGCCGTCCCGGCGCCCGCAAGCGCTTCCTCTCCACCACGCGCTAACAACCCCCGCCTAAAGCCTTTCTGGGCGCGCCCCCCCCCCCGCGGTTCCCGCTTCTCGTTTCCGGCGAATCCCAGCCGCGCGGGCGTGATATTATCTGTGTATTAGCACAGTTCAGCTTCGGAAGGCTGATTGCCACAAAGTACAAGCTGTGCTAAACTAGGCGCGTATTTAGCAGGGTTTATTGAGTTATCCGGATTGCGGGGGCCACCGCGGGGGCGGTGGAAGCGGGGGAGAGTCGCGATGATTCGCCCAATTTCTTCCGGGGATGATCCGTCCTGATGCGATTCTGCCGCATCTACGGGCTGCCCGCCGCTTCGCCGCAATCGTTATCGGTGGGAGGGGGTTAATGCGCGTCGCCATTCTGAATCCAATGTTCGGCAAGGACTTTACCAAGTCCGCCCGCTGGTTCGCGCGATCGCGCGGCCGCGTCCAGCGCCACCCGGACTACCTGGCGTACTGCGCCGCGGTCGTGGAAAAAGCCGGACACGAACTGCTCTTCGTGGATAACCAGGCGCAGAACCTGCCGTCCGAGGTGTTCGTCCACGACCTGAAACGTTTCAAGCCCGACATGGTCGTTTGCCAGACCAGCACTCCGTCCATCTACTCGGACATCGAATCCGCCCGGCTGTTCAAGGAAGCCACGGGCGCGCTTAGCGTCTTCGTCGGCTCGCATTCGTCCGCCGTGCCCGAGGAGTGCCTCACGGACGCCGCCGGCGCCGTGGACGCCTGCGCGGTGGGCGAATTCGACTACACGATACGCGATCTTGCCGACGGCGTTTCACTCAAGGACTGCTCCGGCATCGTGCGCTGGAACGAAGGCTCGATCACGCGCAACGCCGACCGCGCCTACATCGAAAACCTCGACGAAATGCCATTTCCAGCCTGGCATCATCTCAACATCTACGACTATCGCGACGGCGCAAAACTCTACCCCTTTCTCACGTCAATCACGGGCCGCGGGTGCCGGTACCGGTGCTCCTATTGCCAAATCCCGCAGGTGATGAACGGCCACCGCTACCGCACGCGCAGCGTCGAAAACGTGGTGGATGAGATGGAACACAACCTGCGCCTGTTTCCGGACCTCAAGGAAATCATGTTCGAGGACGACACGCTTACCATGCGCGTCGCGCGCGACCGACTGATCGCGCTGTGCGAGGAAATCATCCGGCGCGACCTACCGCTCTCGTGGAGCGCCAACGCCCGCGTGGACTTGAACGACCTCGAAACGCTCCAGCTCATGAAGCGCTCGGGCTGCCGCATGCTGTGCGTCGGGTTCGAGTTCGGAGACCAGCAAATCCTCAACAACACCAAAAAAGGAACCACCGTCGACCAGATGTACACGTTCGCCGAGAACGCCGCCCGCGCGCGCCTGCGCATTCACGGCTGTTTCATGTTCGGCGGGCCCGGCGAAACGGTCGAGACGGCGAAGAAGACCATCAAAATGGCCGAGGAACTGCCCATCGACACCGCGCAGTTCACCGGCGTCGTCGCATACCCCGGCACGTCGTACTACAAGTGGGCCAAGGAGGCGGGCGTCCTCACGCAGCATAATTGGCGCGACTGGGTCGACGAGGATTACGAGCAGCGCGGCGTGGTCAGTCTGCCCACGCTCAGCCAGGAACAGATCAACGGCCTGGTGGACGAAGGGCTGCGCCGGTTCTACCTGCGCCCAAGGCAAATGTTGCGCATGGCGCTGAACATCCGCGACATGGCGGACATCCGGGCCAAGTTCCACGGGCTGCGCAGCTTCATCTCCTACTTCTCGACGGGCGCACGAAAGCCGTTCGTCGGGTTTACCGGCAACAACTGAACCAGACCCGCGCGGCGCCGCGCGGGGCGGGGGCGAAGTGAACGCTGCGGAGCGGCCTCGCGTCTGGACGGACGTCTCGGCGCTGATGGCGCTGTGCGCGGGTCTGCGCCTCGCCTTCGTCTGGCTGGTGCCGCGCACGCTCGACAGCGCCGACGCGGTGGCCTATCTCGAGACCGCGCGCCTGTTCGCCTCGGGCGAATTCGCCGCGTTCGATCCCAAGATTCCCGTTCTCTATCCCGTGCTGGTCGCCGCCGCGCATCAGTTTATTCCGGATGTCGAATCCGCCGGCCGCGCGGTCTCGTGGGTTTTCTCGACGCTGCTGGTCATCCCGGTCTACGTGCTCGCGCGCGAGATCCACGGCCGCGCCGTCGCGCGCATCGCGGGCGTGCTGATCGCGTTCTGGCCCTGGCTCATCGACTACGGCAGCCGCGTCGCGACTGAGCCCCTTGCGGTGTTTCTCTTCCTGAGCGGACTGTGCACGCTGATCCAAGGCTGCCGCGACCCAGGCCCGCTGCGATTCCTCGCCGCGGGCGCATGCTTCGCGCTGCTCCACCTGGCCCGCGCGGAGGGGACCTTCGTCTACCTCGCTGCGCCCGCCGCCCTGCTGATTTTCGGGCCGTCGCGGATCGAGCGGCCATTGCCCAAACTGGCCGCCTATGCCCTGCCCGGAGTCATCGCAGCCGCCGCCGGACTCGCCCTCAACTATGCCGCCGCCGGCGTCTGGTCGATCAATTACCGGGTCGGGTTCATCGGCGAACAGCCGGAGGGTTCGACGGTACTCCGCGACTTCGCGCGCACGCTCGTCAGCATGTCGGCCGACGTGCCGGCGGTCATGCTGGGCCCGCTACTCTGGGCATTCTTTGGCGTCGGTGCCGTCGTCCCCGGGACGAAGGGGCGCAGCGCGCGCACGGAACTCGCGGTGGGATATTTCGCGCTGCTCCAGTGGCTTGTCGTGTTGCCGGTGCTGTCGCCCGCGCCTCGCTACCTGATGGCCGCCTTCGTCGTTTGTTCAATTTGGTCGGCACGCGGGATCGAGCAGACTTCCGCGTTGTTCGCGCAAGCCACGCACCGCGGCCTTGCGCACGCTCCGCTCGTCGTCGCACTCGCCTGGATGTTGTTTCATTCCGCCGCTCAGGTCGCTGCCGAGCGGATGGACGGCGACGACCGGCCCGCCCAGCCCTGGGAGTACCGGCTAGCGGGGGAGTGGATGCGCGAGCATCTCGAACCGGGCACGATACTGACCCGTAAGCCACAAATCGGTTTCTACGCCGGTATGCCCACCGTCGGCCCGCCTGCCGGCGCCACGCTGCAAGACATCGTCAAGATGGGCGCCGCCGGTGGCTACCGATACCTCGCGGTTGATGAGCGCTACACGGCCGAACTCGTCCCCGCGCTCAAGCCCTTGCTCGACCCCGCCGCCGCTCCGGCGAGCCTGCGTCTCCTCTCGCGCGACGTCTCTCCCTATCCCGCGGCCCGAGTCGTGATCTACGAATACGTGCCGTAGTCCATCGGAATCGAGTCCGCGGTCATCCTGTCCCGCAGGAACTTCCCCCCGCATCCCGAAAAACAACCGCGCCGGACATCGTCTGCCCGGCGCGGCGAATTCTGCTGTCTGAATTGTAACGCTACTGCAACGACTCGTAGTCTCGCTGCAGTTCCGTCTTGGCCTCGTAGATCTTTTCCTTCTCCCGCAGCATCTGGAATTTCTGTTCCCAGTCTTCAGGCCGGGCAGATTCGATGGCCGCGATGATGTCGGTACGGAGGTCCGCCTGCACGTCCTGTCGGAACTCGTACCGCGGGGGGCCGCTGCCGGCGACGTTCTCATAGCTGCCGACCGTCGCACCGTCCAGCGTGCGGAAGTACACGCTCCAGTTCCCGTTCATCAGGCATTCCGCCCAACGGTAGTTCGTATTCATCAATTGATCGCGCGTGGGAATGCGCGCGTAGAAGTACTCGCGCGACGAAGATATCGCCAGCTCGGCGAGGTAGAGGCTCGTATACTCGTCAAGCAACTGCGGGTCCACCCACTTCGCCGCGGCGATTTTGTCGCGCAATTCCTGCGCGCGCGCAAGCCGCCGGTCGTACGCATACCGCTCCGGTGTCAACGGGCTGCCGCCCTGAATCTGGATAATCAGCAGTTCCGCGTTGTGTTGGAGGGTGTCCTTGGTCGCCTGGCGCCGGGCATTGGCGACTTCGAGCTCGCCCACCAGTTCCGTCAGGCGTTCGTTCTCCGCGAGCAGGCCCGCGTGGCGCGCCTGCGTGATCGCCGTCTCGTTGCGCAGGTCTTCGAGGAACTCCTGCGCTTCCACGAACTCGTTGTTCTTGTCCTCGATGTCCGCGCGCACCAGCATCAGCCGGTTCTCGAGCGTCGAGATCTCTTCCGTTACCCGCGTCTTCTCATCTTCAATGCGCGCCAAATCCGCGCGTCCGGCGTTCACTTCGTTGATTAGCCGGTCTAGCTCGGCCTGCGACACCGGCGGGCCTTGCTCGTTTGCCGATTGAAGCCGGCGTATCTGGTTATTCAGATTCGAGATTTCACCATCCTTTGCCGCCAGATCCTCCGCGAACGGATTCGAAATCCCGGGCACTTTGCCGATCAAATACGGGCCAACAAACGCGCCCGCCGCCAGTCCCACGACCAGCGCCAGAATCGTCACCACCATGCTCATCGCCCGGCTGCCGCGTCGCGGCGGCGGGCCCACGGGCGCCGGCGTCGCGCCACTGTCGCGCAGGCCTGCGCCCGTGTCGGGCGAGAAATCCGGAACGGGGGTGCCTGCGTCCGCGCCGAAATCCGGCGAAGCTCCGCCGAAGGCGTCGTCGCCGGTATTCCCGAACATCGGCGTTTGCATCGCTTGCGTCGGCGCGGACGACGACACGCCGCTGCCGAATTCGTCACTGTCACCGCCGAAGGCGCTGTCGAACATCGGTGTCTCGATGTCGCTGTCCGGCCCTGGCCCGATTTCGGGCGTCTCGGGCGAGAAATCGCTGTCGGCCGCGAAATCCTGGAATCCAAACCCCCCGTCAGACGGGCTCGCCAGATCCGCATCGGACGGCGTCTTGAAGCCCGCCGGCGACGGCGTCGTCGCCATGCCGCTGCTGCGCGGCGGCGTTACGCGGCTCTTCGACGGTGTCGATTTGCTCTTGGACGGCGTGGGCGTGTCGAGGTCGGAGGGGCGCACCGCCGGCGTGTCGACGCGAATGTCTACGATCGGCGGAAGCCCGCTAAACGCATCGTCGTCATCGCTCGCCTCGGGCGTGTCCAGCGGCGGCAGGTCGCTGTCGGTCTGTCCTTCCTTCCCGGAACCCTGCGAATCGAAGTCGCTCAGGGGCGGAAGACTGCTCGTCCCAAATCCTTCGTCATCGTCTCCCGAACCGCCGGTCAGGGCGCCAAAATCTTCGTCGTCGTCCCTATTCTTGTTACGATCGTCGGCCATGCTGCCTCCTAGACCTTAAGCGAGAGACACACTTCCCCCTCATCGTCGGATTCTAGCACCGGCCCCGATCACTGTCAAGAATTGTTGACCACTTTCGCCGCACTTTTCACACCGCCTAACCACCTGCCATATCAGGGGTTAGTTGCCCCCGTCGTAAGCGGCGCGAAGGTCGCCAACGGAGCCTCGCTCGCGATGGCGCGCTCGGCCAGCGGGCCGAGTTCGGGAGCCAATTGCGCCGCGCGCCGGAACGCCCCGAGTGCGGCGGAATACTCTCCAATGGCCAGGTAACACGTCCCAAGGCCATAGGCCGCGCGCGCCACGAGCGGCGTACTCTGCGCGTCAGGCTGAATGGTCAGAAGCGTCTGGTAGCGTGGAATCGCAAGGTCAATGCGGTCAAGTTCGCGGTAGAGATCGCCCAGCGACAAATACGCCTCGATTTCATCCGCCCAGTATCGCCCGGCCGCGCCGGATTCGGTGGACTTTCGTTCGCGATACGCCGCGATGACGTTTTCAAAGTGCCGGATCGCGCCCGGCGGGTTGTCCAACAAATCCTGGTAAGCCACGGCCAGGTTGAACTGGACACGGATCGAATCCGGGTTTTCGCGGAGTGTCGCGACATACAACGCTTCGTTGCTGCGCCAATCGCGATTTCGCAGCACTGTCACCGACACGATCCCGATGATCCACACGGCCAGCACGGCCGCTGCGGCCCACCGAAGCGGTGGAATCCGCATCGAGACGCCCGAGACGGCTTCGAACGCAAGCTCCGCGACGCCCCAGAAAAATCCCGCCATCGGAACGTACATCCAGTGCTCGGCCATCGGCGCGTTTAGCGGAAACAATCCCGAAATCGGAAGCCAGGTGACGATGAACCAGGCGAACCCGAACGCAGCCCGGGCCCGTCCCGAGCGCGAACAAATGACGATGGCCCCGATCACGCCGATCAACAGGATTCCACCGATGGCGGCCGTGTACCCCGGCACGCCGTCGAGCGTTCGCTCCATGTGCAGGTTCGCCGGCGCGAACAAAAGTTTCATGTACAGCGCGAACGATTGCAGGGTTTCGATGATGCGCGGGCCCAGCGCGGACGCGCGCGATTCAGTCTCCGATCCGAAACTGAGCACCGTGCTTCGGAGGATGGCGTATACCCCAAGGATGATCGCGCTTACGCCGAACGGTGTCCATCGTTGCGCAGGCGTCATCGATCGTGCCCGCGGCAGCATCGCGGTCGAGAGCGCGACCAGCGCGGGAAACGCGAACGCGGATTCCTTGCTGAGCAACGCGCCGATGTATGCGGCCGCGCCGAGCGTCACGCCCGCATTGCGGCGGCGTCCTGACCCGTCCCAGGTGAAGAACCAAAGCCCCGCGAACATGAACGCCGCCGCCATCGAGTCGGCGCGCCCGCTGATGTAGGCCACGGCCTCGGTGTGCAGCGGATGCACGGCGAAGACCGTCGCCGCGATCAGTTGCACCGCCTCCGGCGCACCGGCACGCCGGAGAAACAAAAACAGCAGGACCGCCGCGGCGGCGTGCCAGGCGATGCTCGACACGTGGAACAACGCGGGGGAGAGGTCATCCGGCAAAGTGTCCGGCGGTATCGGCGGCTGGCCGACGCGCGCGAGCGCGTAGTCCACCATGAACGTCACCGACAGGAGCGGGCGATAGAAGTTTCCCTGGCCGCCGGCAAACGCGTGCTGGTCCTCCGCGAACAGATCGAGAATGTGCGCAGGATCCTTGACATGCCGGTGCAACAGGATCGACGATGCGTCATCCCAGACGAAATCGCCTCTCAGGGTGTTGCCATAGACGACGAAGGAGAGGGCCACAAGCCCGGCGGCGACGGCAGCGGCCGGGATTCCGCGCGTGGATGGCGCGCTCTCGCGTGACAGCATGGAAGTCCGCGCGGCTACTGAGTTTTCTTGCTCGCCGACTTCGTCAGGACGTCGTAGACTTGGCCGGTGTTCGAATACTCCAGGCGGACGCCCTGGTTATCGCCGATGATTTCAACCAGCTTGAGTCCGAAGAACTCCTCGCCCACGCGCACCTGCTGCCGCTGGTTCGTCTTCTGAATTGGCAGATAGAAATTCAGCAAAACGGAGTTCTGGTCGTGCGTCGTCATGAATCCAACGATCGTAACCTTCGGCTTCGCCAGCTCCGCAACCGCCAGCTCCTTCGTCGCGGACCACTTCGGCGAGCCTGCGTTCAGGATTTCGTAGCCCTCGATCATGGTCAATGCGTGTTCCCACAACTGGTTTTCTTCCAGCGCCCGGATTCGTTCGTCAAGTTTCGATGACGTCAGTTGAAGCGCCCGCTTGCCGTCGGGCGACGAGTTGTTCTGGTTCTTCGCCTTCTGCACCGCCGACTTGAAAGCCTGGACTTCTTCGACGGTCATCACCGCGCCCGGCGCGGGCAGCGGATTGTTCAGACCGATTTCCGTCACGATTTTCGCCGAAATCTCCTCGGGCGTGGGCGGCGGGGGCGGGGGCGGTTCGGCCGGTTTGGGCGGCTCTTTCGGCGCACAGGCGGGCACCGTCATCACGCACGCGCAGATCGCAAGCAGGAACAACGTGCTTCCCAGACGTAACATGACAGGTCCTCGCACCGGAAGTTTGCCCGCCGCGAATCGTAACAAAGGGCCCACACGCCTTCAACCGTTGGTGCTCCCGCCGTCATGAGCGCCTCTGTGCGCGCCGGCGGCCCGCTCCGGTATACTGCCTCCCTGAGGCGCTGAGTCTTTCCTTGGGGTGGTGGTCTATTTTGAGTCGTATTCTTCTCGTAGACGACGATCGCGATCTCGCCGATCTGCTCAAGACCAAACTCATGGCCGAAGGCCATGACGTGGTGACGACGCAGACCGGCGAGGGCGCGTTTGAACTCGCCAAGCAGGTCAAGCCGGACATCGCGCTGCTCGATATCATGCTGCCCGGTGTCACCGGCTACCAGATCTGCCGCCGCATCCGCAAGGACCCCGAGCTCTATCCTATCGGCGTCATCATGCTGACGGCGCTCGGCGAGGAGCCCGAGGTCATCCACGGGCTCGAACAGGGCGCGGACGACTACATCGTCAAACCGTTCAAGCTCGAGAAGCTCGTCGAGAAACTGGGATTCCTCGCCGGGCTTCTCGAAAGCCTGCGTGGGCGCAACGCGGTCACGAATCTGCCCGGCACCGACGCAATCAAGCGTGAGGTCAACCACCGTCTCGCGCGCGGCACGAAGATCGCCCTCTGCTACATCGACATGGTGAACTTCAAGCCCTATTGCGCCGCCAAGGGCCGAGAAGGACAGAGGCGCTCGCTCGAATTCATGAGTAAGCTGCTCTCGGGCCTCATGCGCAGCATCGGCGTGTACGAAGGGTTCCTCGCGCACATGGGCGGAGAACATTTCGTCGTGCTCATGAACCACGAGGACTGCGATCGGTTCTGTGCCGCGCTCGTCGAGAGTTTCGATCAGCGCGTGAAGGAGCTCTACTCGGCCGAGGAGGCTTCGCAGAGCTTCGTTCGCGCAACGGACCGCAAGGGCCGGGAGGGCAAATATCCCCTGATGGCCCTCTCCGTCGGCGTCGTCCACAATCTCAACCGCGAGTTCAAGAACGCAAAGAAAATGTTCGAAGTGCTCGCCCAGGTCCGTCAGATGGCCCAGCCCGACGGCAAGAGCACCATCTTCGTCGATCGCCGGCGCAGCGATCGGTAGGCCCGTGCGGTTCCGCGGCGCCGCGGCACTCCTCCTCTCGGCACTACCCTGGTTTCCCGCGGCGTGCACGCCTCCCAACGACGCTCCCACGCAGGACGAACTCGCCACGCTCGTTGCCCGCGCGCGTCCCGTCTGGGCCAACTACGGCGAAGACATCAAAGCCGAACTCGGGGCGACCCCTGTCGCACAATGGAGCGGACGTCCCCTAAGCGCGCGCGTGGAGGACGGCCGGGTTCGTATCGAGTTTGAACTCTCGGCGCCGTGGCGCGACTACGCATTCGGGATGCCGGTGCTGATTCGCGATCCGCTTGGCCGCGTTCATCGCCCCGCGCGCTACGCAGACCACGCGTATGAGTTCACGCTCGAGGGATTCGCTTCCGGTGCCGTCATCGCCTGGATCGAGGTGCGGTATCCGCCGAACGAGGAACGCCGGATCGCGTTCGACCACGCCGGGGATTGGCGCGCGCAGGTCGCGCAATAGCGGCCTCGCAGAGTGCCCTAGTCGATCGCGCCGCCGTCGTTCAGCGGTGAGACGGTGACGGTGATCCAGTCGCTCCAGCCGTCGGGCAGGTCGCGCGGGCGTACGCGGACACGGTACGGGTTCCACTGGTAGAGCGGCCGCCAGCCGTCTTTGGGGATCGGGCCGAATCGGTGCCGAGTGCCCTCGGGCACGGGGTACTTCCCCTGCAACCGGTGCCACCCCTCGCCGACGTCGTATTCGATGATGTATGCCGCATACGGGTTTCCGGTCCATTCGGCGTCGATCGCGCCGTCCAGATCGTTCCACGCGATCGTCGAACCGTCCAACGGCGCGATGACCTTCGGTACCTCCAGGTTTGCCGGGTCGAGAGCGTCGATCCGCGCGTGGTACTCGGCGTCGCGCTCTTCGAGCGCCAGCCGGTCTTCGACGTTCCGCGTGATCCATTCACCCAGTTTCTGGATGAAATCGCCTGCAATGTGCGGATACTCCGCGTAGACATTGTTCAATTCGTGCGGGTCGTCCACGAGGTTGTACAGCTCAAATTGGTCCCCCTGCGGGCCCATGCGCGCGATGAACTTCCAGTCGCGCGTCCGGACGCTGCGCACGAAGGTCGATCGCTGCACCGGTTTCGACTGGTACCCGCCCTCGACGCTCTCGGCGAACACCGGCACGTCGTCCATCGGCCGGCCTTGCATCGCCGGCCACAGCGACCGCCCCTGTACCCCCTCGGGAGTCTCCCAGCCCATCATGTCCATGATCGTCGGCAGGATGTCGACTTGTTGCGCCAGCGTGTCGATCTTGAGGCCCTCGCGAATCTTCCGCGGACACATAATGATAAGCGGTATACGAATCAGCTCGTCGTAATGTTTCGAGTGCACCGCGGTGGACGCGTGCCCGACGTATCCATGCTCGAGCAGTTCCTCGCCATGGTCCGCCGTGATCACGATGATCGTGTGCTCGAGCTTGTGGTGTAGCGCCAGGCGATAGCGGATCGCTTCGAGGTAGCCGTCGAACGCGCGCGTTTGCGATGCAAACAGCGCACGCATCCACGCCTGCGATTCGGGCGTGAATTCGTGTGCGTACGGCGCGTCTTCGCCGGGCGGAACGCCCCGGGTCTCCGCCTCGATCAGCGCCTCGTCACTGAATCGTGGAATGATCACTTCCTTCATGATTTGTTCACGGACTTCGACGGGAACGTCGATGAGCTCGCGTGGATCCGGGTCACCTTCCTCCAGTTCCGCGACGGCGTCCTGATCGAGCTTGGCAGGCGCATACACCCAATGCCGCATCAGCGGGTAGTAGGGGAGGTGGAGGAACCGCCAGTGGTACCAAATCGCGAACGGTTTGCGATGGTTGTCCGATATCCAATTCATGATCCGACCGAATTCGTAGTCTCCCGGGACGGACACCACGTCCTCGTCGAACTCCCCGAGGTTCAGAAAGTTGGGCGCGGCGTTGATCAGATACGACATTCGTGGCACGCGGTAACCGTGGTCGCCGAACACGTCCAACACCGTCTTCACCACCGCCGGAACACTGTGCTCCTGCGTCGTGACGCCGTGCGTGGGAGGGTAGAGGCCCGTGAGCACGGAGGCGACGCCGGGGCTCGTCCAGGCCGCCTGGCTGAACGCATTGGTGAAAACGGCTCCGTCCTTGGCAATCTTGTCGAGGTTCTCCGTCGTGGGCGGGTCGAAATCCGAACCATAGATACCCATGAAGTCCGGCCGCGCGCAGTCCACGGTGATGATCAGCAGATTGATCGGCGGGTAGAGGTATCGCGTGTAAATCTGGTGCGACCAGAACGCCGCCAGCAGGACCGGCACAGCGGCGCCCGTGATCAGTCGCAACGAAGGCCGCAGCCGCGCATGCGCCGTCCACGCCTCGCCCCGGCGCATCGCGATCAGGCCGACAAGGCCCAGCCCGCCCGAAAACCAGTTGATGATCATGTCGCCCAGCGTCCCGGAACGGCCGGGGATGACGTACTCCTGAATGATTTCGTCCGTGAACCCGATGAGCAGCACCGCCAGCGCCGCGCCCACGTAGGCGCGCCTCGGCGTCGTGTGCAGCCGCAGCGCGTAGAAGTAAACGAAGGCCACCAGGCTGTATTGCAGTAAGTGGACACGCTCGACCGGAAAGTCCGCGTGCAGCGTCAACACATAGCCATACCCACACGCGACCGCGGCCACCCACACATACGAATAGATCGTCGGCAGCCGGCGCCGAATGAGCAGGTAGACGAGTACCACGCCACCCAGGATCGGCACGGCGCGGTTCAAAAAGTCGCCGCCGGCCTCCGTGCCCATCGCGCGCGTCAGCGCGCCCCACATCGGGTTCACGAGCCACGCGAAGGTATAGATGAGCAGCGTGTAGACGCCGGCGATCGTCCAGCGGATGGTCCGCGCGCGGTCCTTCATCGCCATCGGGGTGTACTCCGAAAAAAGCAGTTACAGCCGGATGCTAACAAAGCCTCCAGGGACGCTCAAGGGTAGACGCGCGTTTCACCGCGGTTGCGCGCCCCTGATAGGATGACGCCATGATCCGGGGATTCGTTTCACTTCCAGGCGGCGCGCTCGAGCCCTTGTCTTCGCTGGACGATGTCGCCGCGGCGTCAACGCGCGACGGCGCGCAGTGCTGGATCGACGTCGAGGACCCGGATTTGGAAGGCCTGCGCGCGCTCGGACGTGTTTTCGGGCTGGACGAAGAGGCCGTGGCCGACTGCGTCGAGGGCGAGCAGCGTCCGCGCGTCGATGAGTTCGGCGACCATTTGTTCATGGTGCTCTACGGCGCCGTCGGGCCCGAGGAATTCACCGAATTCAAGCCGCGCAAAATCTCGATTTTCTTCTGCTCGCGATTTCTCATCACGGTACACCACGACTCCCTGCGGACCATTAACACGCTCCTGAAACGGGTCACGAAACGCTCCGAAATCATGACCCAGCATGGCTTGGACTACATGCTGTACAGCGTCATCGACCTGATGGTCGATAATTACGGTCTCATCGTGGAGGAATACAGCAAGAAGCTCGACCGGCTCGAGGACCGATCGCTCGATGCCCGGGGCGACACCGGGATCCTCTCCGAACTGCTCGATCTCCGCCGCGAGCTGCTGGACGTACGCCGCATCGTTGCTTCCAAGCGCGAGCTCGTCGTGCCGATCGCCGCGGGGGAGATGGACTACATCTCGAAGGAGCTGGAGCCGCGCTTTTCGCATGTGCGCGACCACCTGACGACCACGCTCGAAATCATCGATTCGCATCGCGAGCTTTTGTACGCGATTCGGGACAATTACAACCTGTGGTTGTCGAACCGAATGAACGAAGTGATGAAAGTGTTGACGATCTTCGCCTCGTTTTTCCTGCCGCTCTCGCTGATCGCCGGCATCTACGGAATGAATATGCCCCTCTGGCCCCCGTCCAACGATCCGTTGACCACCTGGATCATCATCGGCTTGATGCTCGTCACGGCCGTCGGAATGCTGATCTATTTCCGCCGAAAGAAGTGGCTGTAGGCCCGTTCCACGTCATTGCGACGAGCGGCTCTCCACGACGATAAGATGTCGCGCCCCGGCGACGCACTACCGGGCGGGAGAAGCCTATTGCCGTTCGAGCTCGGCGGGGAGCACGTCCCCCTGGACGGTCAGCGGCGCCTCGATGCTCCGGATGTGGATGTCCTGTTGCGGGAAGGCGATTTCGATGCCCTTCTCGCGGAACGCGGCCGCGATCGCGTGGTGCAACTCGTCGCGAACGGGCAGCAGGTCCTCTATCGACGCGATGTAGGCGCGCGCCTCGAACATCAGCGCGCTGTCGTCAAAACTCACGAAATAGACTTGCGGCGGCGGCTGCCTCAACACACGTTTGTTGCGTTCAGCCACGCTCAATAGCGTGTCCCGCGTAAGTTTCGTGTCCGATCCGTAGGCGACGCCCACCTTGATGATCACGCGAAGCGTCGGGTTGGTGAGCGACCAGTTCACCAGCCGCCCTGTCACGAATTCCTTGTTGGGCACCACCAGTTCTTTCAAATCCCAATCCGTGATCGTCGTCGCGCGGATTCGAATGCGGGTCACGGTACCGCTCACCTCGCCGATCGTCACCGTATCGCCCACGCGAATCGGTTGTTCGAACAGGATGATGAGACCCGAGATGAAGTTCGCGATGATTTCCTGCAGCCCGAACCCGATTCCGAAACCGAGCGCGGCCACAAGCCACTGAACGCTTCCCCACTGAATACCCAGCCCCGAGAGCGCGATGATGACGCCTACCACGGCCAGCAAATAACCCAAAACCGTCTTGATCGCGTACCGCTCGCCCGGCGCCAGCGGCAACCGCTGGAGCACCGCGATCTCCAGCAGCCCGGGGAGGTTCCGGAACGCGACAATCGTCAATACGATGGCGAGCAACGAAAACAGCAGGTCACCGAGCGTCAGCGCTTTTTCGCGCAACACCGAAGCCGCTTCGCCCGCGGGCGCGGCCTCGCCACCCCCGTCCAGCACGGCCGTGGTGCCCGTCAGCGTCGCAAGGTTGTCCAGTCGATCGCCGTAGTGCACGAGCACGACATCGTCCAGTGCGCGCAACGCCGGCAGGAAAGCCGCCCACGTGAACCACAGCGCAACGAACAGGCCCGCCACTCCCACACTGCGAATCAGCCGCGACGTTTGCGCGTCGATTCGCGTCAGGTCGAACTCGGCCTCCTGCGTCTCGAGTGCCGCGACAGGTTCGCCGCCCTCGTCCTTGGCTTTTCGCTGCGCCGCCTTCAGTTCGTCGCGTTTGCGCCTCGCCTGCTCAATCGCCAGCCGCCGCCGCGCGATCAACAGCGCCCGCATCGCCAGGTTCACCGACACCGCAACCAGGAAAAGCACGGTCAGCGTGGCATGGATGCGCCACGCCACGCGCACCGACGTGTAGTAATAGCCCAGCGCCGCGGCCGCCGCCAGCACCATGGGTGCCCCCGCGGACAGCGTGTAGAGCACCCGGCGAACGCGTGAGCGTTCCCGCGCCAACGCGATCACCTCGAACATGGATAGCGCCGCGGAGTGCCGGTTTGAGAACCGGTGGCCCAGATACGCCCAGACCACCATCATGATGAAGAACGCCAGGCGGCCGACGGACTCGCGCCACTCCTGCTGTTCCTGCGATTCGAACAACGCAATCAGCAGGATGATCGGCAGCGCCACCGGCATCATCCAGCCGATCGTGTTCTTCGCAAACTTGGCCGCTTCGTCGGGCCAGTCGAAATGCGAAGTAGCGAGGCCGTTCACCCTCAGCACTTGCCGCGGAAACTCCACCGAGGCGTAAAACAACGCGACGATGAACAGGCCGCTCGACAACACCTGAACGAACTCCCCGCCCACGAGCGACACGCGCATCCGCCACGCGATGAACGCGATGATCGCCGGCACCAGCGCGCCCAGCAGGAGCGTGTACAGCAGCGCTTCGATCGTCAGCCCGTAGTTAATGCACGCCCGCTTTTGTGCCTTCTCGCCGATGTGGGCCAGGCGGGTGCGGATGCGTGGCCACAACAACAGCGCCACGCCTGCAAGCGTGAGCGCCACGATATAGACCATGGGATGGCGCTCCACGTCCTCCGCAAGCGCCGAGACCGCGTCGGACCACGTGCCGTAGCTCACCAGCCAGACGAGTGCGTCGATTCCCTCCCGAAAATCGACCGCCGAGATGAACGTACCGCTTCGAATCCACAACACGCGCTCGTCGATGTAGTCGGCGAACTCATCCCGCACGTCGACGAACGTCTTCTGTTTGTCGTTCAGTTCGACCAGCGCGGTGATGTACGCGTCGTAGTCCGCCCACAAATCGTCCAGATTGTCGCGCTGCTTCGAGAACAATTCCGTCAACAGACGGCTCAATTCCTCTTCCTGGCGTGAATTGGTGTCGGCCGCGAACCCGGCGACCTTGAGCGTGTCCTCGATTCGCCGCGGGATGTCCGAGAGTTCGCGCCGGCGGTCCTCGAGCTCGATCTGCGCGATTTGCGCGTCGCCGATGGTTTCCTCGCGCAGACGAATCTCCACCGTATGCAACCGCCGCGCGGGGAGGTTCGCGCGATACGTCCGCAGTAGGCGCCCCACGGCGTCATTCAGCCCGACGGCCTTCTCGCGCTTGATCACGTTCTCCTGCGCCGCGCGCGTCTCCGCCGTCTTCGCTTCAATTCGCGCGATAGCCAGCTTCGTATCCTCGATCCTGCGCAGCATCCCGCTCGGACCCGTCCGCATGGCGGCGTCGTCCTCGTTTTGCTGCGCAAGCTCCTCCGCGAGCGCGCGCACGGCCGGCGGAGCATCGAGCGCTTCAAGGAGAAGCGCGCGTGCGTCCTCGGCGGCCTGTTCGGCCTCGGCCTGGCGCTGCGACGCCAGAATGTCCTGTAGCTGGCGAGATCGTTGTTCCGCGACGCGTACGTCGAGGTCGGCGCGGTCCTGGCGCAGCGGCAGCAGGCGGCCGCGGGCCTCGTAGCTGGACGACTCCGCGTTGTACGCCGCGATTTCGGCCTCCAGCACCTCGACGCGCGCCCGATTGGTCAGGCGCGTCGCCTCGGACTCCTCCGGGGCCAGTTCGGGCCTGGGGGCCGGTGCCATCTGCGCCAACGCGAGCCGTTCGCGCGCCCGGGCGATCAATTCGGGCAGTTGTCTGCGCCGTTCCACGCGGCCCGAGGACTCGGCTTCAATCGCCGCCAGGTCGCGGCGCGCCTGGGCGAGCTGTTCTTCCGCGGTGCCGGCCGCCTGGACGAGGTCCGCCATCGGGCGGTCAGCCCATTCCTCCAGCGTCGCCGACGGCGCCGAAGCCGACCGAAGGCTGTCTTCGAGTTCACGGATCCGCTCCGGAGCGCTGTCGCGCGACGCGGTCCACTCGTCCGCCTTCGCGCGCCAGTCTGCCGCGGCATCCACGTCCGCAAGCGCCTGCCGGTACAACTCCGCAATCCGGCCCTTAAGGGCCTCATCGAGCGCGGCGTTTTCCTGGATGCGAGCCGCTCGCGTTTCGATGTCGGCACGCGCGAGCGGCGGCGCGGCCGCGGGGGAGGAGGGTTCCTGGGCCCACACGCCACAGCAAACGAAGAGAAGTGCAGTGACGACAAAAACGCGTGCGGTGATTTGTGCGATCGGGTGCATTCGGGTCTTGGACTGAAACGTGCCCCAGGGTCTCATGGTAACACAGCGTGGGAATTGCGACGGACGATGAGGCGCGACAACAACAAAGCGGCCGCACACCCTTGCGGGCGTGCGGCCGCTGTTCGGTTCGTGGTTAAGCGGTTACTTCGAGCGGCGCCACTTGTAGAACGGGTCGCGCATCTCTTCGGGATGCGTGTACGTCCGCACGAGCGCGCGCGTGCCGTCCACGCCATGCGGCATGCCGCCCAGCTCGTCGTACTTCTCTTTCTGGTAAGGCGTCAGCTCGGGGTAGTTCTGATCCGGTAACACATTGCAGGTCAGGAAGATGAGCAGCTCGCTGTGACGCTTGTTCACGTCCTGACTCTTGAAGAACGTGTTCAGCACCGGGATATCGCCCAGCAGCGGCACTTTGCGGTTCGAGAGTTCGTCGTCGAAGGAGCGCAACCCGCCGATGAAGATGCTTTGGCCGTCCTCGACCCGCAGCGTCGTCATCGCCTCGCGCTTCGCCTCGATCGGCACGCCCGTCGCGCTCACGCCGGTCGTGTTGCTCTGCTTGGCATCGACCGTCACCAGGATATGGTTATCGTGCGTCACGCGCGGTGTCACCGTCAGGATCGTACCGATGTCCTTGAACTGCGTTGACGCGATCTGGCCGCCTTCGCTGGTCTGCGTGAGTTCCTGGTACGGGATCTCCTCGGCGATGTTGATCGTCGCCGGCTGGTTTTCCACCGTCACGATCACCGGGTTCGCCAGAAGCTTCGAATCCGTGCTCTCGACGCGCGCCTGAATCTCCGCGCGCAGGTTGATCGCATCGGACACTACGCCGAACGCGAGCGTCGCCGCGCCCACCTGCGGGCTCGTGATCGGCAGGCCCGTGCCGAACGAGAAGTCCGGCGTGCCGCCGAATTCGCTCTGCGTCGATACCGTGTTGAGCACCCAATCCACGCCCGTGGCCGCGTTGTCTTCCATCTCGGCGTCCACGATCATCGCGTCGATGCTGACTTGCTTCACCGGAACGTCCAGCGAAGTCACCAGCGCCTGAATTTCCTGAACCTTGACCGGCGTGTCCGTCACGATCAGGTGGCGGCTGCGCGCATCGGCCGTAACTTTGCCCATCTCCTCGCTCATCAGCGGCTGAATGACCGGCAGCATCTGGAGCGGCTCGCTGTAGTTGAGCTTGATCGGAATCGTCAGCGTCGGAATGACCGGCTCAGCCACGTCCAGCTGCGCCACGACGCCCTCGAGCTCTTCCACCGCCTCGAGCGGGCCCGCCAGCAGCACCACGTTGGTAGACGGGTTCGCCGACACGGCGACCAGGTCGCCGTCCGCGCGGCCGGACAGAATGTCGTCCAGCGTCTTCTTGACCTCGTCGGCTTGCGCGTTCTCGAGGAAGATCATCCGCGTCTCGCGCGCCGAAGATACCGCCTCTTCATACGTCGTGATGCGGTAAACGCCGGCTTCCTCCACGATTCCCAGGCCGTTCATGCGCAAGACGATTTCGATCGCCCGGCCCAGCGGGATGTTCTTGAGGTTCGCAGTCACGGTACCTTCCACTTCCGTGCCCGCGATAACGTTGATTTGCCCCTTCTGCGCGAGCAGCGACACCACGTTGCTCAATTCCATGTCGCGGAAATCGATGTTCACGAGCTGGCGCAGCGGGTCTTCCGCCGCCGACATTTCCGGATTGTAGAGGTTGAACGCCGGACGCGTACCCGTCGTCTTCGGAACGCTGTAGCGCCGCGGCCCCGACGTGTCCGCGTGGCCGTTCACGGGCGTCGCGGGACGCGCGCCGGTCACTTCGGTCACGCCCTGCGTCTGTTGAGCAAGACGAATCACGCCGTCGGTTTCCGCCTGCGCCAATTCGTCCGCGCTCGACCGTAACACCGCCATCTTGTCGGGACGCGCGACCGCGTCGGTCGATATCTGGCGGTCAATCGTCCGCGCACGCGCAGACGGGGGAGAGGTCACCTCGGTCTCGTTGGAAAGTGCCGCATGTACTGCGGGCGTGGTCACGTCCAGCGCGACCGTCGCCGCGCCGACGGAATCCGTCGCCACCGCGCGATTGGCCGCCCGCCTGGATTCGGGCGCCGAACGCATCGCCGCGAACGCCACGTCCATCTGCTCCAGCGTCGATTGCGTGGACGCCTGGCGCGGCGCGGGATTCGTAACGCTGAACGCCTGCTCGAGCCGGCGCGTCAGCACCATGTTCAATTCCGCCTGTTGCTCGGCCTTCGCGCGCAATCGGCCCAATTCCGAACGGTAGATGTTCTCGATCTCGCCGAACGCGCGAACCGCGGTATCCGGATCGTTGCTCGCGCCGGATTGAGCCAGCGACGCGACGCGATCGGAGCGCAACGTCGCGATGGATTCAAAGCCCGACGACAGCATCGCCGTTTGGGTGCGGATACGCGCGAACTCGGCCCGAAGGTCCTTCGCATCGATCGCCGACTTCGTCGGGGCGACCTCCATAAGATCTGCCTGCAGGAGGTGCAGTTCAGACTGCGCGATCTCATCGTTCGCCACCTTCAGCGCAGAGGTCAGCGCGGTGCGCTCCGCCGCAAGAAGGTCGTCGTGGCGCGCGAAGGCTTCGCGAATGTGGGCAACCGCCCACGTCGCGGCCGACGCGCCCGGCGCGTCCAACTCAAACGACTCCGCCGCGCTTACTGTAAGCGCGATGGCGCCTTTTTCGTCTCGCGCCACTACCCGCGCCTGTCCGGGGACCGCAAACTCGACTCGCGTGACGAATTGAGGATGCGTCTCCGCCATCGTCGCGGTGAGCTTGAGCGAGGAGTCGTCCACGCCCAGCGTCATCCGCTGAAGGTCGGGAAGGACGATCGTATCGGCCAGCAGCACGCTCACGACGCCGCGTTCCGCGTTGTGCGAGATCGCGTACGCCGGGCGGCCGGTCACCTTGAGGCGAATGGACGTAGACGTCTTCGACGCATCCACGTGCATCGCCGTCAGTGACGCCGCGCGTCCGAGTGCGCCGTCCAGCGCCTCCGCCGGCACGGCGTCCCCGCCCGCGCGAACCGCCGCGGTCAAAGCCTGGAGCATCCCGTCGCGCGTATCCGCCGGGGCGGCGTTGAATGCGAACAGCGCGCTGAACAGCGCCGCCGCTACGAACCCGTTAGACCTAATTCGCGGCATGGGTTATTGCTCCTTGAGTTCGCGCACCACTTCGAGGTCCTGGCCGGCCAGGCCGAGGACTACGTGATCGCGTTCGATGGCTTTCACGACTATCGTGTCCATGAATTCAAACCCCACGGAGACAACTTCGTTGTCGATCACCGCGAGGGGATGACTGGGGTCCCACATGATGCCCGTCACCATTTTGCGCGCCGCCGCCAGCATCAGATCGTCCGCGTCCTGGCTGGCTGAGAGCCGCGCCGTCCGCGCCCGCAACAACATGCTGTCGCCGGCGAGCGGCAACGTCGGATCGCGATCGGAATGCTCCTTGGCGTAGTCAAAGTCCACGACCTTGATTTCCTGCAACAACTGGTCGAGATCGACGTCTACTTTCTGGAATACCGATTCCACGCGCGCGGACGCCGCCGGCGGGATGTTCGCCGCGTTGGTCACCGCGCCGGCCACGCCCGTCTGCACCGCCTCGATCGGCGTCGCCGGCGAGCTGCCGCCGAACAGTTGTGTGTACAGCACCACCGCGAGGACGAGTCCGAGCACCCCGAGGATGATGTACTGCTTGTTCGACTTTTTCTGACTCATGACGCCGCTCCCGTGGTTTGATTCAGGAACCGGTAGGTATTGAGCGTGAAATGCGCCTCGGTCACGCCGTCTTCCTCGGGACCGATGTTCAGATCGCTGATTTTGAGGTAGCGCTTGAAGCGTTCAAGGCGGTTGATGAAGCTCGCCACCTGGTGGAACGAGCCGCGCGCGACGATGCTGTAGGGAATCGTTTCCTTGTTCGCGTCCTGGCTGCGCGCCAGCGGCGAGAGCTCGACGTCGATGTCTTCTTCGGACGCCATGTTCTCGAATTCTTTCAACAGCATCGAGATTTCACGCGTCGAAGGCAGGCGCTCTTCGAAGTCGCTCACGAGCTTCTCGATCTTTGCGGTTTCCTCGCGAAGCTCGCCGATCTCGTTGTTCACCCGGCGCGCCTCGGTCAAGTCGGCAAACACCTGCTGGTCGTCGGCCTTGATCAGCGCGATCTCGTTCCGCTGGCCCTGGTGGACCAGGAAGAAGAATGCGACGATGATCCCGGCCGTCACGCTCAGGATGCCCGCGGTCGCCGCCCAGTCCTTCGGCGTGACCGTCCCCTTCAGGAACTCCATCATGACGCGTTCTCCCCTGTCGTGCCGTCGCGGACGATGTATTCAAGCTGGAATTCGCGCACGCCCACGTCGTCGAACAACGTGTCTTTGAACGTCGACTTGTCGAGTTGGAACAACCCGGAGAATTCCGAGTCGCCCTCGGTCGCCATCGTGAACGGGCTGACGGAAGACTTCCCGTCCTTGCCCGGCACCACGTAACCCGAAAGCGTCAGCACGCGGCGGTCGATTTTCACCGTCACCGTCTCGTTCATCTTCTTCTGCGGGTTGTACGTCGTGCGCGTCTCGGAGAACGGCTTGAGCGAGACCTGGATCCCGTCGTACCACATGTTCTCCAGCGCGAGCCGGTTCAGGTTGAACAACTGGCGCGACCACAGGATGCGGTCGCCGACGATCTGGTTGATCGTCTGGACCTGTTCGGCAAGCTTCAGCTTTTTCTCGGAGATGCTGTTGTATTCTTCGACGATCGGCTTGAGCTGGTTCAGCTCGGACCGGTGCTGATTGAGCGTGCGGTTGGCGCCGGCGACGTTCGCGACGTTGATCACGTAGATGAACGCGATCACGGCCAGCGACAACGCAAACGCCGACCCGCTGACGATGTACGGCAGCGGTGTGCGTTTGATCGGCCGGAATTCGTGCGGAAGTAAATTGACGGTGATCATAGGTCAGCGGCTCCTCTCGCGGCGAGGCCCACGGCGACCATGAACTGCGCCGGCTGTTCCTCGAATTCCTTGATGCTCGCGCGGCGGCCCACCTGGATGTTGCCCACGGCCGGGTTCGCCAGTTCCACATGCTCGACGCCGAGGTCGTCCATCAGCGCCTGGCGGATCGGCGGCACATGCGCCACGCCGCCGCTCAGAATGATCCGATCGACCGGGCGCTCGTAGAGCTGGTGCTCGTAGTAGTCGAACGACCGGCGCACTTCCTGCACCAGCCGCGACACCGGCATCGCAATGATCTCTTCCAACGGCGTCGGAAGCGAGTAATCGTCCATCTGCACCCCGTCGGACTCGGTGCCGTCGCCCAATTCTTCCTCGAGCGGATCGAGCAGCGACGAACCCTCTTTCTTCTGCGACTGCATTTCCGACTGGTGCCGTTCCCGCAGTTGCACCGCCTCTTTCTGGTTGGCGAGTTCCCCCTCGTAGTTCATCAGAATCGCTTCGGCGTGCTCATAATCGCAGCGGCGCGCCTTCGAGATCGCCTGAATCATCTCGCGGCCGCCCCAGTTGATGTCGCGGATGAAGTTGGAGACGCCGCCCTTCGTGAAATGAATGCTCACGCTCGATGCGCCGATGTTGATCAGCGCCGCCGTCTCTTCGGGATGAAGGAGCTGCGCACACTCCGCAGCGTCGGCAAGCGCAAGTGAATCGACGGACAGCACGCCAAGATCAATCTCCGCCGACTGCGCGATTTGCAGGCGCGTGTTGATCACTTCATGCTTCGCCGCGACCAGCAGCACTTTGAGATTCGTGTCGTCGCCCTCGTCCTCCTCATCGAGCAAGGTCCAGTCGAGGAACACTTCGGCAAGGTCGTACGGAATGTTGTTGCGCGCTTCGGCTTCGATCGCTGCGTCCATCTCGTTCGGGGGCGTCTTTTTCAGACGCGGGTAACGGATGACGACGGTCTGGCCGGGCAATGCACCGACCAACATGCTCTGATTGACTGCCAGGTGGGAGAGCGCTTCGCGCAGCGCGTTCGCTTGCGCCGAGACCGGGTCCGCATTGATGCGCGCACGGTCAACCCGCGCGTAGCCCATGTCCTCGATGATCAGCTTGTCACCGGAACGAGACATTTGCACCGTCTTGACCGCGTGCGTTCCGATGTCTAACCCGATGACCTTCTTTGGTTTAGTAAATCTCACGGGTCGCATGCTCCAATGGGGGACGACAAGTAGGGAGCACAGCGAGGCATGGCACATGCGCAGGATTGCGCAGTGGATCCCCCGTGGTCGTAAGCTCCCCCAGTTCCCCCGAACTAGCTTACGTTATTCAAATTCTATCAATGACTTGTACGCCTGTCAACATAAGACTCTTCGGTTTCGCATTTTCAGACCAGTTTTGACCATCGAACTGCTCCCGGCCCGGGGAGGTAGATGTGCCGCTTTAGAAGTCAAAATGGGACGTATCAAACCTGAGCGTATAAGTAAACGATAGTTGACAAAATGGTATTTAGTCTCAACAAATTAATCATACTGATAATAATAAAAACGAGCGGGCCGAAGCCCGCTCGTGAAAGGACTCCCCGCTCGTGCCGTAAGCGTTGGCGACTTTAGAACCTTAACCCACTAAGTGGGTGCCCTCACGACAGCTTTCCGGCTTCCGCTATCGAGGCGGCCTGTCGTCTGCTGCCCGAATATTGGGCTCCCGGTTCTAAAATTAAGGTAAAAAGTTGCCTGCTCCCTCGTACACAGCAGGGGAAGACCTGAGTCTTCGCGCGAAGTCTAGCACCGAGTCCTCAGACCGTCAAGACGCAACGAGAAAACCCGCCTAACTACACTGCTTTCACGCCACACGGTCTCGCTGTTATGATGGCGCCGGAGAATGCCAATTCTCCGATCGGGGGGACGCCAACGTGCCACGATTTGCTCGATTTGCACCTGTTTTTTGCGCACTTTGGGGGCTAGCCGCATCTGCGGACGATTTCGGCATCGTCAGCAACGATCGGGGTCTCACGCTAAACGAGCGCGAGCGGCCCCTGCTCGAGTTCGTTCATACCCCGGCTCCGGTATCCGGCGATGAAGTGACACCCGGCAACTATATCCACCCACTCTACGGCCTCTCCGGCGAGGTCGTCACGGGAGAGAGTCCCACCGTGTGGGGCGGGGCATCGGGGATTCACTGGGGCTGGACGGGTCTCGGGGTCGCCGGCCAACTGATCAATATCGAGGACGGTTCCGGCGGCCGCCGATCGTTTGAGCGCTGGACCGGTGCCGATACCCCTCCCGATCATGCGACGTTCGGTGTTCAAAGCGCCTGGGTTCTGGATGCAGACGGCCGGGCGCGCGTCCTCGAAAACCTGACCGTCACGGCGTTTCCGGTGGACGGCACCTCCCGCAAAATCGACATCGCCGTCCTGATTCGGAACATATCTGATGCGAAGATAATGCTAGAGGGCGGGCTCCCAGGAAGCGGCCTCTCCGTTACGCTCAATCCCGAGCGCACAGATTGGGCTCTGGCCGATTCGTCCGGGTGGGTCAAGACCGGTACGCCCTACATGTCTCCGTGGACGGTCTGCACCTACCGCGATGACCGGAGATCCACGCGTTCGGGTCTCGCGATCCTGCAGGACAGCCGCAACCCCGCATTCTCCACGCCGAACTGGTTGCTCGAAGAGGGCGCGCGGGTAACCGTCGGTACCCCCGACGCGTACAAAATGGAACTCAAACCCGGCGAATTCCTGGAGTTTCGTTATCGCATTATACTGTTCCGCGTAATCGGCGGCGGGCCGAACATGACCTCGGAGTACTCCAAATTCATGTCGCCAGTCGCGCCTGGAAATTGATAATTTTAATCCGCTGGAAAGAAATGTTCGGGGAACCCCTGTTGTTAACAGCCAATGACGCGCCCAACGCAGGGTTCGCGCAACGGGAACGAACGACTGGGTCAGCAGTCGGCGAAGTCAGCCGCCGGAGCCGCAAGTGAGCACATCATGAAATCAAAGTTTTATTGGCAACAGCACGACGACACCTCCCGCCCCTTCGAATTACCCCGCCGGATCAGCGACGGCATCAACGCGTGCAAGAAAGACGTCGGCGGCAAACAGCCCGCCGCCGCAGTTCGGTACATTTGGATCTACCTCACCGACGACGGCCTTCGCCACGGACACTACTCGTCCGGATGCGATCCGGAACTCTCGCTCGATGACTGGCTCAGCATCATCGACGAATCCGCCGCTCTCGGCGCCGAATGGGTGATGATCTACGTGGGCTCGTCATTGAGCGCGTGTCCGCTCGTCTGGCCGATGTGCGCATGGGCGCAACAGACCCACGGCCTGAACGTCGGTCTCCACCTCACCTGCAACTGCCTCAGCGAAGACGACATCGAACACCTCGCCCAGCTCGATCCCGCGCACACGTATCTCGTCGCGGACCCGAATACCTCGAGCGGACTGCGCCTGTTGCAGGACCGCGGAGTGCAGGTGTGCCAGTCTGACCTGCACCTGCGCCACAAAGTGACACAGTGCACCAAGCCGGTGGACATTGCCTGCGTAGGCCCCGACGGACGGATGTTCAGTTGCGGCCTCGTCCTGGGCGACAGTGAATTCGCGCTCGGCGACGCGCGCGAACAGCGTCTCGATCAGGTGATGCGCGACGAATCGCTGCCTCACCGCATAGACGACATGAGCCGCCATCCCGAACACGGATGCAGCGGCTGCCCATCACTCGTCGAGGCCCACCTCCACGGAAAGTGGTAAGGCGACAAAACCGCGGTTCACCGTCACCACGCGTATGAAATGGGTCTTGGTGGCGCAGGCATCTTGCCTGCGGCAGTTCCACCGAACGCGAGCGCACCCAACCCTCACCGAACTCAACACCCCCTCAAACACCGGTTTTTCTTTGCTTACTTTCTTTTATCAAAAAGAAAGTAAGTTGACATGTTTTCGCGCTGTTTGATAGCCTTCCGGCCTACCGCGCGGGAGTAACTCAGTGGTAGAGTGCAACCTTGCCAAGGTTGAGGTC
>CAYPNI010000042.1:2468-32559 GCA_964411925.1 uncultured Nitrospirales bacterium | reverse complement strand
GTCTCCTCCAGCCCGTACGGAAAATACGCCGTAAAGATTCCCGTCTGCAGCATCTTTCTTCCCGTCCTAAGTCAATCGGCTATAATACAGATTGAGTCGGCTTCACCCGGATTCCGGACTCCGCAATCCCGAATGCGCATGCAGGGACACGGAAAGGCCGGGAACCATGCACAAACTCGAATCACATGTGTCTGCAACTGCCGTAGTGAGCGTTCGTTTCTTGCTCAGTGTTTCTGTGGTCGTATTGTCGAACTTGGCTGTGTGCCTCGCATGCGTTCGGGATTCGGGTGAAGCCGACTTTTCTGGGTGCCACGCTTAGGAGAGATTCGGCCTAGGCGTGTACTCGACGCGACGTACCCGGAACCACCGCTTCGCCCGATTCCGCGCTCGCCACCGCCGCGAAACACATCGCCAGCCCGCGCAATATGTCGCGGCCGCTGTGGTAGGGCTCGCGCCCCTGCTCGATCGCGCACAACAAGTCCGCCATCGTACCAACGAACCCCGTCCGGAACCACTCGCCCTCCAACACCGGCCGGGCAACGCCCTCCGCCGTATACATCGTCACCGACTGGTGGTTCAGGTCCGGCCCTTCGCTCCGCAACGTGCCGCGCGTCCCTACAACGACGGTCGAGTCCCGCGCACCGTGCGCCGTCGCCGCGTCGAAGGTGATCGACGCCTGCGCGTCCGGATACTCGATCAGCGCCTGCGCGAGCATCGGCGCCCGGTTCGTCTGACCCGCCGCCCGCGCGCTCGTCGCGTATACACGCTCCGCGTCCCGCCCGCGCAGGAAGCAAGAAACAATGTCGAACCAGTGAATCCCGAAGTCGTAGAGAATCAACTGCGGTATGTCGTCGAAGGGCGTCCCACGCGTCCACGTATGGTCCCACTGCACGGCCAGATGCACGCCAGTCACCTCGCCGATCAGTCCCGCGTCGATCGCCTGCCGGATCCAGCACCAGTGCGGCGCCCACCGTCCATTCTGGTTCACCGCGAGCCGCACGCCGCGGGAATCCGCCACGTCGCACAGCCTCGCGCCGGCGTCCAGGTCCGTCACGAAGGGTTTCTGGCTCAGCACATGCTTGCCCGCGCGGAGCGCCTGCTCCATCAGCCCCACGCGCGTTTCCGGATGCACTGCGAAATCCACTACGCCGACGTCGTCCCGCCCAATCAGCTCCTCGACGCTGTCGCACACCACGGCATGCGGCGCGAACTCGTCCCGCCGCGACTCCGCCTTCGATCGCGTCCGGCTCTGCAACGCCACGACCGGAAACCCCGCCTCGCGATACGCCGCGAGGTGAAACGCGGACACGCCGCCGCACCCCACCAGCCCAATCCCCGGTGACGGCCCGTGCGGCATCGCCGGCAAATACTCGACCTGCGGCGCAGGAATCTCGCGCCGCGCCTGCTTCGAATCTACCCTGAGATTGTCAGCCGTCATCGCAAACCAAACCCCTCACCACGAAAACTACCGAAAAGAATCCGAAAGTTCACAAAACAATTCCCCAACGTTTTTTCGTGAAGTTTCGAATTCTATTCGGCTCTTTTCGTGGTGAATGTACTTGACCTTCTCCGTTCCCTCCGTTGCCTCCTGTTCAAACGACCCGCGTGCTACGATGATCCCCATGCCGTTTCACTTGACCGATTCCCAGATCGCCGCGTTTCACACGGACGGATACCTCCTCGTGAAATCGCTGTTCGACGCGGAGGAGACCCGGCTCATGGTCGCCGCCGCCCGCGGCGACGCGAATGTCGCCTCCCACGCCTACGACGTCAACGACGCCTCGGGCCGAAAGTCCAAGCTGACGCTGTGGAACCATCCCTCGAACGACATTTTCGGCATGGCCGCCCGCAGCGAACGCGTCGTGAACGCCGCAGAGCGTCTGCTCGACGACGAGGTCTATCACTACCACTCCAAGCTGTCGATCAAGGAGCCGCACGTCGGCGGCGCCTGGGAATGGCACCAGGACTACGGATACTGGTACCAGAACGGCTGCCTCTACCCGGACATGCTCTCCGTGATGATCGCGCTCGACCCCTCGACGCGGCAGAACGGCTGCATGCAGGTCCTGCGCGCGTCGCACAAGATGGGACGCATCGACCACCGCCTCACCGGCGATCAGACCGGCGCCGACCTCGATCGGGTCGCGCACGCCAAAAAGGAATTCGAACTCGTCTATTGCGTCATGGATCCCGGCGACGCGTTCTTCTTCCACTGCAACACGCTGCACGCCTCCGCGCCGAACGACTCCGATCACCCGCGCTGGGTCCTCATCTGCTGCTACAACGCCAAACACAACAACCCCGTCAAGCAACACCACCACCCCCAATACACGCCACTGCAACGAGTCCCCGACTCCGCCGTTCGACAGGCCGGCGCAACGCAACTCGACCCCGCGCGCGCCTACCTCGATCCCGCCCGCGACAAGACCACGAGCGCGGGGAAGAAGTAGTTTGAGCCGTAGCGCCGCCGTCCCGGCGGCAGGCTACCGGGAAGGTCGCGCTTCCGCGCGACCGCGCTCTTCGCGTCTTCGTGGTAAATCGCTATAATTCCCGCATGACCGCGCCCGCTTCCACGCCCGCCTGTCTCGCCGCCGATTACACCGTCACGCCCGCACACGCCGCCGAATACCGAGCGCGGGGTCATATTCTCCTGCGCGGCGTGTGCGCGCCGGACGAAGCCGAGCGGCACCGGCGCAACATCACGGCCGCGGTGCAGCGCCTCAATCCCGTCACCAAACCGATGTCCGAGCGCGACACGTACGGCAAGGCGTTCATCCAGACGATGAACCTGTGGGTGGACGATCCCGCCGTGCGCGCGTTCACCTTCGCGCGCCGGTTCGCCGGCATCGCCGCGGCACTCATGGGCGTGCCCGCAGTCCGTCTCTACCACGATCAGGCTCTCTACAAGGAACCGGGCGGCGGCATTACGCCCTGGCACCAGGACCAGTACTACTGGCCGCTCGACACGTCGAACACGATCACCATGTGGATGCCGCTGATGGACATCACGCCGGACATGGGCGTCATGGGCTTCGCGTCCGGCTCGCATCGCGAGGGCTACCTCGAAGCGCTCGAAATCTCGGACGACTCCGAGGCGCATTTCCAGAAATTCGTGCGCGACCGCGGCTACACCATCACGCCGGGCCAGGCGATGCGCGCCGGCGACGCGACGTTCCACTCCGGATGGACGCTGCACAACGCGACGCCGAACACGACCGGCCGCATGCGCGAAGTCATGACAATCATCTACTTTGCCGACGGCGCGCGCATCGTCGCGCCCGATTCCAAATGGCGCGAAAACGACCTCAAAACGTGGTTGCCCGGTTGCGCGCCGGGTGACCTCGCGGCCAGCCCCATCAATCCGGTGTTGTATCCCTGAGAGCCGTGTGGCGGGAACCATTCGTAGAAAAGCCCATGCGATCCGCCCTGAAAACCAGGCATTCATTCGGCGCGCGGCGACAACTCTTCGCGGCCGCCGTGCTGTTCCTCGCCACGTTCGCAGCGCAGGCGCAAGCGCCCTCCGGCGGCCCCACGTTCACGCGCGACGTCCTGCCGATTCTTCAGCAGCATTGCCAGGAATGTCACCGACCGGGCCAGGTCGGGCCGATGTCCCTGTTGACGTACTCGGAAACCCGCCCCTGGGCGAAGGCCATCCGCGATGCCGTCACCGCGCGCGCCATGCCACCGTTTCACGCGAACGCACCGCTCGGAACGTTTCAAAACGATCCGCGCCTCACCGAAGAAGAAATCGATGTGCTCGTCCGCTGGGCGGACGCCTCCGCACCTGAAGGCGACCTTTCGAACGCGCCCCCACCGGTGGAGTGGCCGTCGGGCGAATGGACGCGGGGTGAGCCGGACCTCGTGCTGGAGTTCCCGGAGTATCAGGCGCCGATCGAGTCCACCGACCAGCAGGTCCTGTTCTTCAGCGACAGGGTCTTCGACGACCAGACCTGGGTCCAATCCTTCGAACTCCGGGCGACCGACTACCGCGCCGTGCACCACGTCGGCGTGTTCGTCTTCGAGAAAGACATCGCTGTCCCGGACGGGCGCGTGGCCAAAGTGTCCGACGAAGACATGGGCAACTTAATCTTCGAGCACCGCAATCTTTACACATGGCTGCCGGGTCAACGCTCCGAGACGTTGCCCGAGGGCTCGGCCTTCGTCATTCGCCGGGGCGAGCGCGTGGTCCTGCAGACGCACATGCCGCCGCTGGCCGAGTCCGCCCCCGTCAATCTCTCGCTCGGCCTTTGGCTCTATACCGGCACGCTGAGTATTTCGAACGAAGACGTCACCGCGTTCAACTTCGACCTCGCGATACCCGCCGGCGATCCCAACTACGTCGCGCGCAAGAGGATCATGTTCGGACACAACGCTGTCGTCACCGGCTACAACGTCCACATGCATTTGCGCGGGAAATCCGCGCAGATCCTGTTTCACTATCCGGACGGTACGAGCGAGGTCGCGTTCGATCTGCCCCGCTACGACTTCGACTGGCAGCGCCGCTATTGGCTGGCCGAGCCCAAGCCCGTGCCTGAAGGTACGGAGATGGAATTCGTCGGTGTCTGGGACAACAGCGCGGACAACCCGCTCAACCCCGATCCTACGGTTCCGGTCGCGTGGGGCCGGCGTACGGTTGACGAGATGTACACCGGCATGGTCTATTTCTCGCGGCCCCGTGTAAACGTTCGTGAGGTCGTGGACGGTGTCGTCACGAACCAACTCGATCAAAAGTGATGTACTCCGCTTCACGCTTCGGTATTTGATAAACTACAAACTGCCATGCTTCGATTCGCCACAGTCCTGATCTTGCTCGCAAGCGTCGGCGCGCACGCGTCGGACGCGGTCAAGCCCGGCACGCCCACGTTCACGCGCGACGTGCTGCCTATACTGCAGAAGCACTGCCAAGCCTGCCACCGGCCGGAAAATGTCGCGCCGATGTCGTTCCTGGACTACAACGAGGTCCGGCCCTGGGCCAAAGCCATCCGCACCGCGGTCGTCAATCGCTCCATGCCGCCGTTCCACGCCAAGGCCCCGCTCGGTTATTTCGATCACGACCCGCGGCTGAGCGACGAGCAGATTGATACGATCGTCCACTGGATCGACGCCGAAGCGCCGCGCGGCGAACCCGGGGACGCGCCCCCGCCCATTCAATGGCCGACCGGCGAATGGGAACTGGGCGAGCCGGACCTGATCATCGAGTTCCCCGAGTACCGCACGCGCCCGAATGACGATGTCGAAATCGTCCTCTTCAGCGACAAAATCTTTACGGAACAAACCTGGGTGCAGGCGTTCGAATTCAAGGCGAGCGATTATCGCGCGGTCCATCACGCCGGCATATTCACCGCCGACGACAAGCTGTTGACCCCGCCCGATCGCATCCTCAACGCGGACGACGAACTTCTCGGCAAGTTCTCCGGACAGGGCGCGCGGCTGGAACTGCTCGGCCAGGATCACGTGGAGACGTGGTTGCCCGGACAGCGCGCCATCAGCCGCCCCGAAGGCTCCGGGTTCCGCATCCGCCGCGGGCAGCGCTTTGTGATGCAGGCGCACTTCGCGCCCGCCGAGGAATCGCGCGTCGTCCAGACGCGCATCGGCCTCTATCTCATGAACGGTCCGCTCAATATTCACACCGGCGAATGCGTCTCGATGATGACCGACCTCAAGATCCCCGCCGGAGAACCCGACGCGATCGAGCGCCGCATGGTCGGTATCGCCGCGGTCGATGTCATTGGATTCAACGTGCACATGCATCTGCGCGGCGAGTCGTCGCAGATATTTTTTCACTATCCCGACGGGCGGAAAGAAAAAGTGTTCGACATCGCTCCGTACAACTTCGATTGGCAGCGGATCTACTGGCTCGCCGAACCCATCAGCGTGCCCGCGGGCACGCAGGTCGAGTTCGTCGCCGAGTGGGACAACAGTGCCGGCAACCCCCTCAATCCCGACCCCACCAAGGAGGTCATCTGGGGCGCCCAGACCAATGACGAAATGTACACGGGCCGGGTGCTGTTTAACTCCCGCCGCGGCCACCCCCGCCAAATTGTGAATGGAATCCCGGTCGGCCCAGCGTCCGAGTGAGTTGTTCGCACGCTTAACCGGAATTCAGCGTAGGCCTGTTACCAGCCTTGCAAGATGCAACCAACCTTCGTTGTTCGGATTTCCGCCTTCAGGCGGGCACCCGCACGCGAGGGTGGCACGCCTAAGCGGGATTCAGCTTAGGCCTGTCCCCAACCCCCCTGTCATTGCGAGGAGCGGGCTGTGCGACGAAGCAATCTCCTCCGCTGATGCATCCTCACCTCGCAGCGTGGCAGGTCTAAGCGGGATTCAGCTTAGGCCTGTCCCCAACCCCCCTGTCATTGCGAGGAGCGGGCTGTGCGACGAAGCAATCTCTTCCACCAACGACCCACCCCTCGCAGCGCGGCAGGCCTAAGCGGGTTTCAGCGTAGGCCTGTCTCCAACCCCGCCCGAGTCGCGCGCCACCACCGGCTTCCGGTCGTCCTTCAACTCGACTCCGCTAACCTTTCGCCGCAGCGCCTCCGTCACCAGCCACGTAATCGTATCGACCGCGGCGTCGTAAGCGAGCCCCTCGGGCCGGATGTTTGAGACGCAGTTGCGGTTGGCGTCGGTGTTGCCCATGCGCGGGCCGTAGACGAGATATGCGCCGAGGCTGTCCGGCGTGCCGAGTCCCGGGCGCTCGCCGATGAGCGAGACAACGACGCGCGCGCCGGCGATTTCCCCCATCTCGTCCTGCAACGCAACGCGGCCATACCTCACAAGCGGGACGGGACCGACGCTGTGCCCCGCGTCTCGCAGCCGCTGAATCAGCCGCGTGGCCACCTCCGTGGCGTGACGGTGCACGGCTTCCGCGGACAGCCCGTCGACAATCGCGATAAGAACGTCCGGCTTCGACACCACCGCGCTCGCCAACCGTTCACGCGAGGCGTCATTCAGCCGCCGGCCGAGATCCGGCCGCTGCAGATAGACCGCGCGCGAATCCGCGCGGGTTTCCAGCCCTACCGACGCGATCCCCTCCCGCTTCAGCGCGTCCGCCGTCGATTCGCGATCGAATTCGGTGTACACCGCATCAATCGCGCGCGCGTGGTCCGCCTGAAAGGACAACAGCTCCCGCGTCGGCAGACTGCTTCCCGCCCGCCCCAGCGCGATCCGCGCCGACGTGTATGCCCGCAATTCGCTCCACGGGTCCGGTCGGATTCCCGCCTCGCGTTTGGTTGGTTGCGTCATGCGAACTCCGATTTGTGAGCCGGTTTATGTCAGCATAGCGCCGCGCCGCGCGCACGCGCCAACCTGGGAGGGTCGCGCTCCTGCGCGACCGCACCCACGGAGAGAGACACGGACGATGACGTATCGCGCCACCGTCGGAAAATCGGCCTACGCCTTCGACTCGCTCCGCGATCTCCTCGCGAAGGCCTCGCCGCTCCGCAGCGGCGA
The DNA here is from genome assembly GCA_964411925.1 of uncultured Nitrospirales bacterium. GTDB lineage: Bacteria > Hydrogenedentota > Hydrogenedentia > Hydrogenedentales > VFKU01. Next base: position 25,110 of record CAYPNI010000042.1, on the reverse strand, counting down.
CGAGCTCGCGGGAGTCGCCGCCGCGTCGGCCGAGGAACGCGTCGCCGCGCAGATGGCACTGGCCGACGTGCCGCTCCGGCGCTTCCTCGATGAACCGATCATCGCGTACGAAACCGACGAAGTGACGCGCCTCATCGTCGATTCACATGACGCCGCCGCGTTCGCGTTGGTCCGTTCGCTCACGGTCGGCGAATTCCGCGATTGGCTGTTGGGCGACGAGGCCGACGCCGCAAGTCTCGCCCGGCTCGCCCCCGGGCTCACGCCGGAGATGGCAGCCGCGGTCAGCAAACTCATGCGCAACCAGGACCTCGTGCTCGTCGCAAAAAAATGCTCCGTCGTCACGCGGTTCCGCAACACCATCGGACTGCCCGGCCGCCTCGCGATTCGCCTGCAACCGAACCATCCAACCGACGACCCGCACGGCATCATCGCCAGCACACTCGACGGGCTGATGTACGGCTGCGGCGACGCCGTCATAGGCATCAACCCGGCGACCGACAACGTCAACGTCTGCATCGGCCTCGTCGAGATGCTCGCGAAACTGATCGAACGCTTCGAGATCCCGACGCAGTCCTGCGTGCTCGCCCACGTCACCACGACGATGGAGGCGATGGCGAAGGGCGCGCCCGTCGACCTCGTGTTCCAGTCCATCGCCGGCACGGAGTCCGCCAACAAGAGTTTCGGCATCTCGCTCGCCATGCTCGACGAAGCGCACCAGATGGCACTCGCGCTCAAGCGCGGCGCAACGCGTGTGGCAGGCTCAAGCGGGGTCCAGCTTGGGCCTGATGCAGTTCGTGTGGCAGGCTCAAGCGGGGTCCAGCTTGGGCCTGATGCCCCCGCCGGCAACGTCATGTACTTCGAGACCGGCCAGGGCAGTTGTCTCTCGGCCGATGCGCACCACGGTTGCGACCAGCAGACCCTCGAAGCCCGGGCCTACGCCGTCGCCCGCCGGTTCCGCCCGCTGCTCGTGAACACCGTCGTCGGATTCATCGGACCGGAATACCTCTACGACGGCAAGCAGATTATCCGCGCCGGGCTCGAAGACCACTTCTGCGGCAAGCTGCTCGGCGTGCCCATGGGCTGCGACGTCTGCTACACGAACCACGCCCGCGCCGACCAGGACGACATGGACACGCTCATCACGCTGCTCGGCGTCGCCGGCTGCAACTACTTCATGGGCGTGCCCGGCGCGGACGACATCATGCTCCAGTACCAGTCCACGTCCTTCCACGACGCGAATTATCTGCGGCGCGTCCTCGGACTGCGCCCCGCGCCCGAGTTCGAGGCTTGGCTCCAGAAGATGCGCATCGTCGACGCGCAGAACCGGCTCCTGCCCGCCAGTTCCGGCCATCCGCTTCTCTCTTTCGATCCGGCCTAGGCTGCGATACAATCCACGCCCCGAAGGAGCCGTTGCGTGATCATCATCACGGGAAGCGCCAGCGTTCCGCCCGCTCGCCGCGAACAGTTCATACCGATTGGCGAGCTCCAGGTGCGCCACTCCCGCAATGAACCGGGCAACCTCTCGTACGCGTTCTTCGAGGACGCAATGTCGCCCGGACGGTTCTTCTTCTACGAAGAATGGAAGGACCAGGACGCCGTTGATTTCCATTTCAAACAGCCCTACTGTCTTGAGTTCATCGCCCGGGTGCGCGAGCTCGCGTCCGCTCCGCCGGAGATCAGGATTCATCGTGTCGCGACCGACTAAACGCGCCCTTCCCGTCATGGCGAGAAGCGCACCGCGCGACGAAGCCATTTCTTTACCCATCGAATCCCGCGAACGCGAGTTCGTAGTTCGTTCGTTGGAGTTTCCGCATGCCTGATAGTCGCAAGCGCGGCGGCGTTTCCTACCTCGCTCAGGACGCGCAGTATTTCAACCGGCGGGTCCTGCGGCGCTACGCCGGCGCGTGGTCGCTCTGGGCGCTGGGCGTCGGCGCGGTCATCTCGGGCGATTTCTTCGGCTGGAACTTCGGCCTGGACGTCGGCGGGTTCGGCGGCATGCTCGCGGCCACGGCCATCATCTCGGCTATGTACATCGGCATGTGCTACTCGATCGCGGAAATGTCCCCGGCGCTGCCGCACACCGGCGGCGCCTATTCCTTCGGCCGGACCGCAATGGGCCCCTGGGGCGGGTTCGTCACCGGGCTCGCCGAAAACATGGAGTACGTCCTCACGCCCGCGGTGATCGTCGTCGGCATCGGCGGCTACCTCGGCGCCATCTTCAATGATCTCGCAGGCATCGCCCTGCCCGCGCCCGTCTGGTGGCTACTGGCCTACGTCGTGTTCGTTGGACTCAACATGGCCGGGGTCGAGGCTACCTTCAAATTCACGGTCTTCATCACCTTCGTCGCGCTCGGCATCCTCGTCGTTTTCTGGATCGGCGCGCTGCCGCGATTCTCGCTCGACCTCGCGCTCAACTCCACCGTGCAGGACGGTGGCAGCCGTTGGTTGCCCAAAGGACCCGGCGGCATCGTCGCCGCACTGCCCTTCGCCGTCTGGTTCTACCTCGGCATCGAACAGTTGCCGCTCGCGGCCGAGGAGTCGCACGATCCGAAGCGCGACATGCCCCGCGGCCTGCTCTGGGGCATCCTCACGCTGATCGCGGCGGCATTTCTCACGCTCTTCCTCAACTCCGGCATCGAACCCGGCGCGGAGTCGGTGGGCACATCGAATGAGCCGTTGTTCCTCGGCTTCAAGACCATCTTCGGGGACGGCGTCGGCGCGTCACTCCTCGCACTTATCGCTGTCGCGGGTCTCGTCGCGAGTTTCCACGCCATCATCTACGCCTATGGCCGCAACATCTACAGCCTCAGCCGCGCGGGCTACTTCCCCAAGTGGATGTCGTACACGCATTCCAGCCGCAACACGCCGCACGTGGCCCTCATCGTCGGCGCCGTCGTCGGCTATGTCGTCGCGTTGCTGATCGAATTCAGCGACCGGATCTTCGGCGAGGTCCCCGTCGGCGCCGTCCTGCTGAATATGGCCGTGTTCGGCGCCGTCATCGCCTACATCATGCAGATGGCGTCGTTCGTCCTGCTCCGGCGGCGCCTGCCGCACATCGACCGGCCCTACCGCAGCCCGCTCGGCAACGCAGGCGCCACCGCCGCCGGGCTCATCGCGCTGGGCACATTCGCTTCGCTGTTCCTCAACCCCGATTACCGCATTTGCGCGATCGGTTGCGCGATTTGGTTCCTCGCGGGGCTCGCGTACTTCGCCCTGCACGCCCGCCATCACATGGTGCTCTCGCCTGAGGAGGAGTTCGCCGTTCACCAGGACGGCGCCTCGCGGCGCTGACGTTCCGCCATTTGATACGATGGTGGACTCGGGCCTGGGATTCTTGACTATGCGACTTGCCAGCTTGTTCGCCGCGATGACGTTTGCCACGGGGTGTAACGCCGACGTCGAATTCGAACGCGTCACCATCAGCACGACGACCTTCGAAGCCGCGGCCGCCTTCGACGTGAACAACGACGGCCACCCGGATATCGTCTCCGGCGAGAACTGGTATCCCGGCCCCGACTTCGCCGCGCAAATAAAAATCTGCGACATCATGCCCGAGGGCGATTACTTCGACGATTTCGCCGATTTCCCCATGGACGTCAACGGCGACGGCTACCTCGACATCGTCTCGGGGGCGTGGTTCGGCCAGAAACTCACGTGGCGCGAGAACCCGCAGGGCCAGCCCGTCCAGTGGACGGTCCGCGACATCGCCGTAACCGGCAATGTCGAGCGGCCCGCGTTCTGGGACATCGACGGCGACGGCTATCTCGACATCGCGCCGAACACCCCCGGCCGCCCGCAACGCATCTACCGCCTCGACCGCGATGCCGGCGGCAAGCCGCTGGGCACGTTCCTCGAATTTACCATCTCCGCGCGCAACACCGGCCACGGCCTCGGCTTCGGAGACGTCAACGGCGACGGCCGCGGCGACCTAATCATCTGGAACGGTTGGTTCGAGGCGCCCGCGCAGCCGTTTTCGCAAGAATGGACGTGGCATGACGGGCCCGAACTCTTCGACAGCGCGAGCGTTCCGATTCTCGTCTACGACGTGAACGCGGACGGACTGAACGACATCATCGTCGGTGCCGGCCACAACTGGGGCCTTGCGTGGTGGGAGCAGGCCCGCGACGCGCGGGGCGCCACGATCACGTGGACGCGACACGACATTGAGACCGATCGTTCGCAGTTCCACGAGATGGCGCTCGCCGACCTCAACAATGACGGCACGCCCGAACTCGTGACCGGCAAGCGCTGGCGCGCGCATCCCGCGGGCGACCCCGGCGTGGACGATCCCGTCGGCCTCTATTACTACGACATCAACGGAGGCGACTTCGTGCGGCATACGCTCGATTTCGGCCCCGGCGAGACTGCCGCAGGCACCGGCATCTACCTCTGGGTGGCCGACATGGACGGAAACGGCTGGCAGGACATCGTCGCACCGGGAAAAGGCGGCCTCTACCTGTTCAAGAACCACGGCACGCGCTGATTTCCCCCTCCCATTCTTCCCATGCATCCCATCGACAAGACGAATCTCGAACGCGCCTTCGATTCCTTCGCGGATCACTGGAGCCCCCGCATCGTCGGCGAACTCAACGGCCAGCACGTCAAAATCGCCAAACTCAAGGGCGAGTTTGTCTGGCACCATCACGAAAACGAAGACGAACTCTTCTACGTCGTCAAGGGCCGGCTGCGAATGATATTTCGCGATCGCGAAGTCGAGCTCGGGCCGGGTGAAATGCTCATCGTCCCCCGCGGCGTCGAACACCTGCCCATCGCCGACGACGAATGCTGGGTCATGCTCTTCGAGCCCGCCTCCACGCTCAACACCGGCAACGTCCGCAACGAACGCACCGTCGAGAATCTCGAGCGGCTCTAATCGCCGTTCTCCGCTCTTGCGCGTTATTCCCGTACGGACCGGTCAAGCCGTGTCATCCCTCGCCTCAACCCGTGTCATGCTTCGCTTCAACCCGTGTCATCCTGAGCGAAGCGAAGGATCTTCTCGTTGCGGCCGCCCATTCGCGAGAGAATCCCTCGCTTCGCTCGGGATGCCGCCATCGGAACGCCGTGGCAATTCTTTGTTACGATACGTCGTGGAATCGTTCACCATGTACGCCGCACTCATCCTCCTCGCGCTAACGGGCGCATCCACCGAGCCCGATCTCGCCGCGCGCGCGCACGCGGTGTTGAAGGCGCGGTGCTTCGAGTGCCATGGCGCCGAAAAACAACGCGGGGACCTCCGGCTCGATTCGCTGGAGACTGCCCTGCACGGCGGCGAGTCGCACGAGGCCGCGTTCGTCGCCGGCGACGCTGACAACAGCCTGCTCGTCTATCTCGTCGAGTCCAACGACAAATCCGAGCGCATGCCGTCCAAGCGCGATCCGTTGCCGCCGGAGGAAATCGCCGTGCTCCGCGCATGGATCGATGCCGGCGCGCACTGGCCCACGCCCGATGCGCTCCGCGCGCTTGCCGCGCAACACTGGTCGTTCGTTCCGCCGCAACGGCCGGCGCCGCCGACAGTCGAACGCGCGGGTGCGGTCCGCAACGACCTCGACCGCTTCCTCGTCCGCGCCATCGAACAGGCCGGCCTGAATCCCGCGCCCGAGGCCGACGCACACACACTGATACGCCGCGCCTACCTCGAACTGCTCGGCCTGCCGCCGGCACCCGCCGAAGTGGATGCGTTTATCAAGGACCTCCGTCCCGACGCCTACGAACGCCTCGTCGACGCGCTGCTCGCTTCGCCGCACTACGGCGAACGCCAGGCACGCCGCTGGCTCGACATTGCGCGCTACGCCGATACGAATGGCTACGAAAAGGATCGCCCGCGGTCGATCTGGCCGTACCGCGACTGGGTCATCAACGCATTCAACGACAACTTGCCCTACGACGAATTCGTAATCGAACAGATCGCCGGGGATCTGCTGCCCGGCGCGTCCGAATCGCAACGCGTCGCGACGGGCTTCTCCCGAAATTCGATGTTCAACGAAGAAGGCGGCATCGACGCCGCCGAAGATTGGTTCAAGCGCACCGTCGATCGCACGAACGTGGCGGGCGCGGCATTTCTCGGGCTCACCGTAAGCTGCGCCCAATGCCACGACCACAAGTACGACCCGATATCGCAACGCGAGTACTACGGGATGTTTGCGTTCTTCAATAACGCCGGTGAAGACACGCTGCGACTGCGCGACGCCGGCATCGAAGCCGACCAGGCGCGCATACGCGATGAAATCGAGCAGGCCGAGAACGATCTGATCGCGCGAGCGAACAATGACCACTCAATTCGCGCGGGGTTCGACGTCTGGCTGTCGGAAACGCGTCCGCTCGCGTCGGGCTGGTCGGTGCTGCGCCCGGCGTCATTCGTCGCGGCAAGCTCGACCACCCTTGAACTGCTGCCCGACGACTCGATCCTCGCCACAGGCGACATCCCCAACGACGATGTCTACACACTCGAAGTCGACTTGCCGGCTGGGTGGCAGGGTCAAGCGAAGCCCAGCTTGGCCCTGAACGGCCCGATCACCGCCATCCGACTCGAAGCGCTCCCGCACGATTCGCTGCCCGGCGGCGGCCCGGGCCGCGGCGTGATCCTCGCCGACGGCGACTTTCTGCTTACCAGCATCGACATCTACGCCGAAGACGGCGCGCGCATCGCCATCGCATCGGCCACGCAGGACTTCGCCGCCAAGGACAACGAAGCCGCCAAATCACTCGACGATCGCAGGGACACGGGCTGGTCCGTCAAAGGCGCCACCGGCAAACCGCACGCCGCCGTCTTCACTCTCGCACGACCGCTGCCCCCAGACGCCGGGCGCCTGCGCATCGTGCTCACGCAGGACTACATTCACCAGCACGTCATCGGCCGATTTCGGATCTCGGCCACTTCGCGCGAGAGTGCAATCGCTTCCGGAGTACCCGCAGACATCGAAGCTGCGCTGCTCCGGGATGACGGCGCCTCCCGTGACGAACTCTTCGTGCACTACTGCCTCGAAATTGCGCCGGGACTCGCGGACGAACGCGCGAGAATCGCAACCTTGCGCGGTTCGATGCCCAATCGCCCCACCACGCTCGTGATGACGCCGCGGGATCCCCCGCGCGACACGCGCCTCTATCACCGCGGCGAATTCCTGAACCCGCGCGAGACAGTGACGCCCGCCGTCCCCGCCGTCCTGCCACCGCTGCCCGATGCCGCGCCGCCCGATCGCCTGTCGTTCGCGCGCTGGCTCGTAAGCCGCGGCAACCCGCTTACGGCGCGCGTCGCAATGAACCGTCTCTGGCAGGATGTCTTCGGCCGCGGGCTCGTGACCACGCCCGACGACTTCGGTACGCGCGGCGACCCCCCGTCGAATCCCGAATTGCTCGACTGGCTCGCTGTCGAGTTCATGGACTCCGGCTGGGACATGAAGCACATGCACCGCCTCATGGTCACGTCGGCCGCGTTTCGCCGCAGTTCGGCCGTCACTCCGGACCTGCTCGAAGCCGACCCTCAAAACACCCTGCTCGCGCGAGGGCCGCGTTTTCGCCTGAGCGCGGAGGCGATCCGCGACATCGCGCTCGCGGCCGCCGGGCTGCTCAATCCGGAAATCGGCGGGCCGAGTGTCTTCCCGCCGCAGCCGGCCGGCATCAACGAACTCGCCTTCGACTCGGGCGCGTGGAAAACGAGCACCGGCCCCGGGCGCTACCGCCGCGGACTCTACACCTACATGAAACGCACCGCGCCCTACGCCGCCGCGATCACGTTCGACGCGCCTTCCGGCGAGGAAAGCTGCACGCGCCGCGAGCGCACAACGACGCCGCTGCAGGCGCTCGCGCTGCTCAACGACCGCGTCTTCATCGAAGCCGCCCGGGCGATGGCGCACCGTGTACTCGCTCCCGGCCGATCGGAGGAAGACACCGTGGCGCTCGCGTTCGAGTTGTGCCTCGCACGGCCGCCGGACGGCGTCGAATCGGCGAGAATCAAAGAGTATTTCGATGCGATCCGATCCCAATTCGAATCCGATCCGGCGCGTGCCCGCGAAATCGCCGGTCCGCTCGGAGCGTTGTATCCGACGAAACAACTTCCCGAGTTGGCCGCGTGGACGCTGGTCTGCCGCGTTATACTGAACCTGGACGAGACGATTACGCAGGGCTAATCACAATGCTATTGGGTGACGACCAAACTTTCGTACCGGACCAGCCGCACCGTCGTATGTGGACGGCCGCACGTTCGCGAGACAGACGTCTCTGTCATCCTGAGCGAAGCGAAGGATCTTCCCGATGAGAATGCCGCGTCGCGAGAAGATCCTTCGCTTCGCTCAGGATGACAATCACGGGTTATCGACGGACCCACTACACGAAATCACGCGGCGTCATTTCTTCGACGAATGCCGCATCGGTGTCGGCAAAATCGCGCTCGCCTCGCTGCTGTGCGGCGCCGGCAGCCGCGCATTCGCCGCTGCCGAACCCTCCCCGCTCGCCGTCCGCGCGTCGCACTTCCCCGCGCGCGCCAAGCACGTCATCTACCTCTTCATGGCCGGCGCGCCCAGCCAACTCGACCTCTTCGATCCGAAACCCGTCCTCGCGCGCTACGACGGCTCGTCCGTGCCCGAGGACATCGTCAAGGACCAGCGGTACGCGTTCATCAACAAGAACGCCGCGCTCATGGGCTCGCCGTTCACCTTCGCCCAACACGGCCAGAGCGGCGTTCAACTCTCGGAAATGCTGCCGCATCTCGCGGAGGTCGTCGATGACCTCGCCATTGTCCGGTCCGTCTACACGGACCAGTTCAACCACGCGCCCGCGCAGATCTTCTTCAACACCGGCAGCCCGCGGCCGGGCCGGCCGAGCATGGGCTCCTGGGTCACCTACGGCCTCGGCACCGAAGCCGACGACATGCCCGGCTTCGTCGTGCTCAGTTCGGGCGACGGCACCAGCGGCGGTGCGGCCAACTGGAGTTGCGGGTTCATGCCCGCCGCCTACCAGGGCGTGCCACTGCGCGGCACCGGCGACCCCATCCTGGATCTGTCCAGTCCCGCCGGCGTCGACCCCGCCATGCAACGCGCCGCGCTCGACGTCGTCGGCGATCTCAACCGTCACCGGCTCGAGGCGATTGGCGATCCGGCGATTGCCGCGCGCATCGATTCGTATGAACTCGCGTACCGCATGCAGACCAGTGCGCCGGGTCTCGTCGACATCTCGAAGGAAAGCCCGGAGACGATCGAGATGTACGGCGCGAAACCCGGCGAGAACTCCTTCGCCAACAACTGCCTGCTCGCCAGGCGGCTCGTGGAACACGGCGTTCGCTTCATCAACGTCTACCACGCGAGTTGGGACCACCACAGCGACGTCGAAGGCGGGTTGCGCACGAAATGCCGCGAGACCGATCAGGCGTCTGCCGCGCTCATCCGCGATCTGAAACAGCGCGGCCTGCTCGACGAGACGCTCGTCGTCTGGGGCGGCGAGTTCGGCCGCACGCCCATGGTCGAGTCCAGCGCCGCCCTCGGCCGGTCAAAAGGCCGCGACCACCATCCCCAGGCCTTCACCATGTGGTTCGCCGGCGGCGGCGTAAACGCCGGACTCACCCTCGGCGCCACCGACGACCTCGGGTTCCACATCACCGAGCGCCCCGTCCACGTCCACGACATCCAGGCCACCATCCTCCGGCTACTCGGCCTCGAACACACCCGCCTCACCTACCGCCACCAGGGCCGCGATTTCCGCCTGACAGACGTCTTCGGCAACCTCGTGCCCGAGTTGATCGCGTAGGGGTTCGCCGCTCGAACCCCGGACTTGACCGCGCCGCCGCGCGGGGTATACTGGCCCCCACGGCTTTGGGAGGGCCAACCGATGCGCGCTCATCTGATTTTCGTCTCGTCAATGCTGTTCGCCGCCACGCTGTGCAGCGCGGCCTGGTCAGACGAGGCCCCCGCCGCCAAGGTGACCTACGCCAAAGACATCGCGCCCATCCTGAACGCACACTGCGTGCAGTGCCACCGCGAAGGCGAGGTCGCCCCGATGTCGCTGCGCACCTACGCCGAAGTTCGTCCCTGGGCCAAAGCGATCGCGAAGCGCGTCGTGCAGGAGCGCTCCATGCCGCCGTGGCACGCCGATCCGGCGTACGGCACGTTCAGCAACGATGCGCGCCTGAGCCCGGAACAGATCGCCGCAATCGACCGCTGGATCAAGACGGGCACGCCGCTCGGAAATCCCGACGACATGCCCGCGCCGCGCGAATTCCCGGATGGCTGGGTCCTCGGTGAGCCGGACTACGTCCTCGAGCTCGATCCCATCGACGTCCCCGCCGACGGCCCGGACAAGTTCCCGAACCTCAAAGCAAAGCTCGACCTGCCCGAAGACAAGTGGATTCGCGCGATCGAGATTCAGCCCAGCCAGAAGCGCGCCGTTCACCATGTCTTTGCGCGCGTCGCCGAGGAAGGCGGCAAGATCGGGGGCCAGCTCGGCGCGTATGTTGCCGGCTCAGGCCCGACGGTATTCGCGGACGGCACCGGCCGCCTCGTCAAGAAGGATCAGGCCATCGTCGCGCAGGCGCATTACCACGCGTTCGGCACGCCCGTGACCGATCGCACGCGCATCGGACTCTATTTCGCCACGGGTGACATCGAACACGAATCCGTCGCGCTCGCCGTCTCCAACACCACGTTCAAGATCCCGCCCGGAGCGAAGGACTACGAAGTCACCGCGAGCTACACCTTCGACCAGTACGCGCTCATCACGAATCTCGGCCCGCACATGCACCAGCGCGGCAAGGACATGACAATCACCGCGGTCTACCCCGACGGCGGCTCGGAGACACTCGTCAAATCGCACTGGAACCCGGACTGGGACATCAGCTACAAGCTCGCCAAGCCCATCGTCGCCCCGAAGGGCACGCGGCTGGAACTAGTGGCGCACTACGACAATTCGGCCGACAACCCGCGCAATCCCGATCCGACCGACGAGCTCACGTTCGGTGTCGATGAGATGATGATCGGCTTCATCGACTTTCTCGTGGAACGCGAGGAATAGCGCGCGCTACGGCTCGATCGGAATGTACACGCCGAGGAACCGCTTCATAATCACGCGGAAGCGGTCGCTCAGCGGTTGGGCCAGATCCATCGTATGCGGCCAGCCCTCCACGCGGTCGTAGTAGTTCGCGATCCCGAGCTCGCGCAGTCTCTCGTGCAATGCATCCGCCTGCGCAATGGGCACGAGTTCGTCAATCGTCCCGTGAAACGTCAGCGTCGGCGGATCGGAAGCGTCCAGGTGCTGGATCGGCGAGGCGAGCGCATAAACCTCCGGCGCTTCGGCAAACGGCTTGTCCATAAAATCGATCACCTGTTGCGCGGCCCGCGCCACCGGCGTCGTACAATCGACCACCCCGTAGAAGTTCACGATGCCCTTGACGGCGCCCGCGGAAATCTTCGGCCCGTCTGGACAATCGAGCTTGGGGTCTTCGGTATAGCCCGCAAGCAGCGCCAGGTGGCCGCCCGCCGAACCGCCGGTCAACACCATCCGCCGTCCGTCGAAGCCGTATTGCCCGCCGTGCGCCTCCAACCAACCCATCGCGCAGCGAACGTCCTGAATCGCCGCGGGAAAATGATGCTCAGGCAATAACCGGTATTGAATCGATGCCGTGGCGTAGCCCGACGCCGCCAGGTCGATCGCGTAGAACGCGAGGTCTTCCTTCTTGCCCTTGCGCCAGCCGCCGCCGTGGATAAACACGACCAACGGCGCCGGCTTCGGCGATTTCGGCACGTACAGGTCCAGTGTAAGCGGCGATCCGTCCGGCCGCGCGTATTCGAGATCGTCGTAGAACACGACCGACTCAGGCACGGCTACGTCGAGTTTCGTCATCGGGACCTTGCCGGACAACACCGCCTGTTGCGCCTGCTTGAAGTCCGAATACCCCGGCGGCGCGGGCGGCGCGCCGCTGAACAGGTCTTCCGCGAATGACCCAGGGGCGCAGAGAATCGACACCAGACCAACTACACATATCCCAAGTCGACAGCACCCCACGCCGCGCATAAGCATTCCCCTCTCGACAACTGAAGCCTTTCCGCGCAAGCTAACAGATGGACGAATCCCGCGCAAAAAATCGCCATTCCAACGTAATCTCATCCACATAACCCATTGAACTAAAATGGGTTGAGACGATTCTGTCAAGAATCTTCCCCTCGTCTCGCAACTCGGCTTATGACGCACGTCGGTTCGCTGCACGCGCATGACCGAATGCAACACGCGGTCCCATTCATAGAGGCGCAAAACGTTCGCGCGAGCGTGCTGTGCGATCATGGCCACGCCTGATGAGCGATGACCTGATCCGCCAGATGTCCACGCCCGAGTTTTTCGGACTCCCGGCGTCCAGCGCGATTCGTCACGTCCAGACGCACATCTCGCACGTGTTCCTGACGGGACAGTTCGCGTACAAGGTCAAGAAGCCGGTAAACCTGCACTTCCTCGACTTCACCACGCTCGACAAGCGCGAACACTTCTGCCGCGAGGAACTGCGCCTCAATCGCCGGTTCGCGCCCGGGCTGTACCTCGGCGTCGTCCCGATCTTCGAACACGCGGGACGATTCTCGTTGGATTCGCCAACTCCAACGGCTCGTCCAGTCGAATTCGCACTCAAGATGCGCCAGTTCGCCGACCATGACCTGCTCACGCACTGGATCGAGGACGGGAGACTGACGGAACCGCACGTGCGCGACATCGCGCGCAAAATGGTCCGGCTGCACGCTGCAGCGAGTACCAACGCGCACATCGCCTCGTTCGGCATGCCGGACGCCGTCCGCAAAATGATCGCGGACAACTTCGCCGCGCTGGAACGATTCATCGGGGGCGCGATCAGCCGCGAACAGTTCGATCGGATTCGCGAATCGGTCATGGGCGCGATACAGCGGGACCGTGCACTGATCGAGGCGCGGGCGCGCGGGGGACGCATCCGCGAATGCCATGGCGACCTGCACCTGCGCAACATGTGCTGGTTTGACGGGGAGATTCAGTTCTTCGACTGCATCGAGTTCAACGAGGAGTACCGCTGCATCGACGTAATGTACGAACTCGCGTTTCTCGCCATGGACCTCGACTACCGCGGCCGCGGCGACCTCGCGAACGCGCTGACCAACGAATACCTGGAACAGTCAGGCGATTACGCTGGCGCGGTCCTGCTCCCGGCATACCTGGCCGTGCGCGCATGGATTCGTTCCAAGGTCGCCTGCCTGATGCTGGACGACCCGGAGGTGTCCGACGACGAACGCGCGGAAGCACGGAACAGCGCGGCCGCGCACTTCGGCTACGCCGAGCGCCGGGCCCAGTCTCGCCCGCCGATGCTCATCCTCGTTTCCGGCGTATCGGGCACCGGCAAGTCGACGGTTGCACGCGAACTCGCCAAACGCCTCGACGCCATCCACATCCGGTCCGACGCGGTCCGCAAGCACCTGGCCGGCGTCCCGCTCACCGAGCACACCGAAGCGATTTACTCCGAAGCATCCACCGACGCGACCTACACGGCGCTAGCCGATCACGCGCGCCGCCTGCTCCGCGCGGGTTGGACCGTCATTCTCGACGCCACCTTTCTCCGCGCCCAACACCGCGTCGCCGCCCGCGCGGCTGCAGACGAATACAGCGCCGCCTTCCGTATCGTGCACCTCAACGCGCCCGAGTCCGTCCTGCGCGCGCGGATTTCCGCGCGCAAAGCCGACGTCTCCGACGCCGCGCCGGAACTCGTTCGCGAACAGTTGATTGGCTTCGAGGAATTCATCGCGGACGAACAAGCGCACGTCGTCGAAGTCGATGCATCCGGTCGGATAGATTACGACGTGATGCAACAAGCGTGCACAGGTCTATGAGGGCGTACGCGAAACCTCGCCGTCATTTCCGCGAAAGCGAGAATCTCTTCGTGGTGGAGATATCGCCGGGTCTGGACATCCCCGCCCGCACGGAAATGACACCCGGGCGCGGGAAATCCAGACGCGGCTTGGGAGCCGCTCCGCCCCTGACTACACCCCCGCCGCAGCGACGTTTTCGAGCATCTTGCGCAGGCCGATTTCGCAGATCTCGCGGCCGGGTTTTTCCCAAAGCTCGCGGTTGAACAATTCCAGCGAGAGTCCGCGCGTGTATCCGATCGCCTTGAGGTCCTTCATGCAATGCGTCAGCGGCAGAATACCGTCCCCCGGCAGGATGCGCGTGCCGTCGTTCGCGTCCGCCGGCGCGATGCCCGCCGGCACGTCGTTCCAGTGGAAGTCCGCGAGGAAATCGCCCGCCAGCCGCGCGATGCCGCTGAACCCGCCGCCGCCCTTCCACATGTGAAACGTGTCCGGCAACACGTAGGCGTGCGGCGTATCCGCGTCAAGCGCGATCGCTGCGGCCTGGCCGAGGCGCGTCACGCTCTTGAACACGCTGACGAACTCCATGATCGGCTGCACGCCGTACTCGTCGCGGCCGATGCGTACGAGCTCGCGATACCGGATTGCCGCGTCCTGAAGGTTGAAGTTTTCGCGGTCGGGCAGCGGCAGCGCGGCGACGTACGGCGAGCCGATGTCCGCACAGATGCGCATGCGGTTGCGCGACATCGGCAGTGAAGCGGCGAACGCCTCGTCGCCCTCGGGCATGCCGTCCCACAGGCCGATGACGTTCGCGATGCGCAGCCCGCGGTCGGCAATTTCACGCCCGAGCGCTTTCAGGTCGCCGCCATCGGCCTCGTACTTCTCGAGGTCGTTCATCCACGGCTCGATTCCGTCCCAGCCCGCCTCGGCAACGAATCGCACCTGATCCTTGAGCGGCACCGGCCGGATCGTGGCCGAATTCATGATCATGGGCCACGGACTGACCCCGTTTTGAAACCGCGCCGCGGGTTCGGCCTTCGCCGACACACCCGCGCCGGCGATCACTGCGCCAGCAGAGATGGCAACACCGGTCTTCATGAATGTACGGCGGTTCATGGAATCGTTCCTCGAAACGGTTTGGACAGTAGATGGGAGTGTGGACGGAATGCAACCCGCGCGGATTCGACATCCTAAGCGAAGCCAGCCCTGTCATCCTGAGCGAAGCCCGGCTTGTCATCCTGAGCGAAGCCGAAGGATCTACTCGCTGACAACCGTCGGTATCGAGAAGATCCCTCGGCTTCGCTCAGGCTGACACGGCAGAAGACCCAACGGAGTGTCCGGAGGAACGAAAGGAATGAAATGGGTTCCGGTCGGGCGACCTTAGTTCCGTTCCCCGGACTGAAACTGCCCCGGCGGCCGGCCGCCATCAGTTCCGCCGCCGCGCCGTCCGCCGCCGCCCCCGCCGAACGGAAATCCGCCGCGTCCGGGTCCACCACCGCCCACGAGCATGCCTTCCAGTTCGAAAAACGGGCTCTCGAGCGTCTCGCGCATCGCCGAGACGAACGCGGCCTGTTTTTGAGGGTCGCTGATGCCGTTGGCCGAGGCGATCCCCCGGAGCAGCGTGTCCTGTTGCTCGTTCACCATCTGCCGGCCGGACCGCCGCGCGTCCTCCATCTTCCCGCGAACGGCGTCACGTTCTTCGTCCGTCTGTGCGTCGCGAAACTCGTCGCGCAGCTGTTCTTGATAGTCGCGCAGCTCCATGAGCGCGTTGTAACGCTCGATGCCGGCCGGATCCGTGATTTGCGCGGCGATGCGGTCTTCGAACTCCTGCATGCGCCGCGCGTTCTCGCGCATAAACTCCTCACGCCGGGCCCGCGCCTCGGGGCTGTCGCGATCGTCGCCGCGCCGTTCGCGATCGCGGCCCGGTTCCGGTGCGATTGCGGCGTTGGCATCGGACGGTCCTTGAATTCCCGCCGCCTCCAGCCATTGCGCCTGCTGTTCGAGCAACTGTGTCACCTGCCCGACGAGTTCCTCGTTCTCCGCTTCCAGGCGATCCCGTTCCGCGTCGAGCCGCGCGATGTCCGCGTCTCCCGTGACGATTTCAATCGATTTGACCGGCTCCTGCGCCGTAGGCGCTGGAGCACGCGAAACGGGCGCGGCGATCCAACCGATCGCCGCGCCCGCCGACAACAGCACTATGCCAAAAATGATCCCGCGCATCACCGGTATTCAGCCTCGCCGAATTGCTCAGTTCTGGTCGGGGCCGCCGCCTGGACCACCGCCGCCCGGGCCACCGCCAGGACCGCCGCCGCGTCCGCCGCCTCCCGGTCCGCCACGGCCGGCCGTTTTTTCTTTCCACGTCGCCAATTGTTCAGCCGAGAGTACGCCGGCCATGGAGGTATCGAGCCCGGATTTGAGTTCGCCCATCGTCGCGCGAAGACCTTCAATGTCGAAACTCGCGAACGCGTCCTGTTGCGCCTTGTCGGCATCGACGACGTACTTTGCGATATGGTTCAGCGCTTCGGCTTGTTTGGCATCTTCGAGCCCGAACTCGGAGACCACCAGCACGAACCGGTCCCATTGCCGGTTGTACGTACCGAGCGTGGCTACTGCCTTGTCGGCGTTTTCCTTGCCAATTGCCACCTCGAGTTCCTTGGCGAGCTTGCCGCGCTCGGCGTCGGCGATCGCCTGCATCTCCTGAAACATGCCCGGCCCGCGCTCCGCCGTCGCCATCATCTCTTCCATCGCCTTGCCATGACTGGCACGGCTCGTCTTGTACGCCGCGACGACCTTGCCGGTATCGCCTTCGCTCAATCCGATCTGCTTCGATACGCCTGTCGCCTCGAGCGTCCAGACCGTGTCGCGCTCCGCATCGGACAGCCGCGGGCCGCCGCCGCCGCGTCCCTGCCCGTAGGCGCCGGCCGACGCGAGCACCGCCGCCAGCAGCATCGCACTGAACCGAATGTTCCGATACTTACCCGCGTTCATCTTCATTCTCCTCGCGTCACGAAGACGATTGCACTGCGCCATGATAGGGCAGCCGCCCGACTGCCGCAGATCATAGTGGAGACGGGTAGTGGAGAGGTTACAGTCTGTCAGAATAGCGCCAAATCAGGCGATTTCGACGGCCGTCGCGTTCCGGCGGATGATGCGTTTGCGGTCTTCGTAGCCGAGCACCGCCTTGCGCACGCGCACACTCTTGGGCGTCACCTCGACGAGCTCGTCCGGCGCGATCCATTCGAGTGCGGCGTCCAGCGTGAGCTTGCGCGGCACATCGAGTACGACCGTCTGGTCCTTGGTGGCCGAGCGGTGGTTCGTGAGCGCCTTGCGCTTGGTCGGGTTGCACAACATGTCGCCGGGCCGCGAATTCTCTCCGATGACCATGCCCTCATAGACCCGATCCATCGGCGCGACGAACAGCACGCCTCGCTCCTGGAGGTTCTCGAGGCTGTAGCTCGTGGCCTCGCCTGTGTCCATGCTGATCATGGAGCCGCGGTTGCGTGTCACCACGTCGCCGCTCCACTCGTCATAGCCCGTGAACCGCGACGCCAGGATGCCCTCGCCGCGCGTGTCGGTGAGGAAGTCGCTGCGATAGCCGATGAGGCCGCGCGTCGGGATTTTGAATTCGAGGCGCACGCCGCCGTGGCCGCCGTTATAGATGTGCAGCAACTGGCCCTTGCGCTGGGACAACGCGGCGATAATCGTGCCCTGGAATTCGATCGGACAGTCGACGATCAATTCCTCGAACGGCTCGAGCAACCGCCCGGATTCGTCGCGATGCGTAATAATCTCGGGCGGCGACACGCAAAACTCGATGCCTTCCCGGCGCATCTCTTCGATGAGAATGGCGAGGTGCAATTCCCCTCGGCCGGACACCTTGAGCCCATCCGCCCGGCCGGTGTTTTCGACGCGCAGCGCGACGTTGGTGCGCAGTTCGCGCTCCAGCCGCGACTCGATCTGGCGCATCGTCACGGCGTTGCCTTCCTGTCCCGCGAAGGGCCCCGTGTTCGCCATGAAAAACATCGAAACCGTCGGTTCTTCGATGTCGAGCGGCTTCTGCGCGCTGTTCTCGAGGCCCGGCGCGGCGATCGTGTCGCCAATTTCGATGGTCTCCGGGCCGGCAATGGTCACGATGTCGCCGGGCCCGGCTTCGTCCGTCTCGGCAACGTCGAGGCCGTGCACCATCCACAGGTAGGTCGTCTTCTCGTTCTCGATGCCGGTGACTTCCCACTCGCGTTTCGCGTCCGGCGCGGCGTGGAGGTTCTTCAAGCGGTCCTTCCAGCGTGCCGAGATGCGCAGAATGGGGTCGCCCTTGCGCAGCCGGCCCTGCAACACGCGCCCGGTGCCTGTGCGGCCGATGTGGTCGCGCCAGCCGATCGTGCTCACCTGCATCAGGAACGGCGCATCCATTTTCGCCTCGGGCGCGGGCACGTGCTCGACGATTGTCTCGAACAGCGCGTCGATGCCTTCGTGCGCGTCCTTCTCGAGATCGCGTACGAGCCAGCCGTTCAGACCCGAGCCGTACAGAATCGGGAAATCGCACTGCTCGTTCGTCGCGCCGAGTTCGATGAACAAGTCGAAGGTCTTGTTGAGCGCGCCGTGCGGATCCGCATGGGGCCGGTCAACCTTGTTCACAATGACGATGGGCCGCAGGCCCATGCGCAGCGCGCGGGAAAGCAAGTAGCGCGTCTGCGGCATCGGGCCTTCGTTCGCGTCCACCAGCAGCAGTACCGAATCCACCATCGACAGGATGCGCTCGACTTCGCCGGAGAAATCCGCATGGCCCGGCGTGTCCACGATGTTGACCAGATAGTCGCGCCACTCGACCGTGCAGTGTTTCGCCCGGATCGTGATGCCGCGTTCGCGTTCGAGCTCGTTGTTGTCCATGACGCGCTCCACCACGCGCGCGTTCTCGCGAAATGCATGCGTTTCGCGGAATATGCTGTCGATCAGCGTCGTCTTGCCGTGGTCGATGTGCGCGATGATCGCGACGTTGCGAATCTTGTCTACGGAACGCATACTTCGTGTGTCCTTCGCTGCGGAAATCCGGACGGCCGCCATGTCGGGCGGATCATGTCCGCCGCGGCCGGTGTGCCTGGCAACTGCAGGCCAATGGGAACATCCCAGTGTGCCGCATCGACGCGATTCGGCAATCGAGCGGTCCGGCGTGCAAGTAGTGCCGCTGAACTCCCCCGCGCACCTGCACGCCCGCGGGATGACTGCACGTATTATATAGGAAACGAGGCCGAGTTGTCGCGCGGCGCGTACGGGAGCGGATTACGGGCCGCTATTGACTCACCCCAGCGGCCCGCCGCAGACATCGCCTTCGAAACGCTGCCCCTACTTCACCGGCCGCGGGGATTTCTCGACGAAAGCAAGCGCCTGGTCGACGAATATGTCCGCGGCGTGTTCGCCCAGCGACGTGCGGCAGATGTAGTCGTAGCGGTCGAAACTGCTGAAGTCTTCCTTGGTCATCATGTAGCCGAAGGCGTCGTTCGTGAGGCCGAACAGGAAATTGCTCGTGCCGTACATGTTTCGCTTGAGGTAGTAGCCGATGTTGGGCAATGCCTCGCCGGGAATCGTGATCATCTGTGCGGTGCCGACATTGACGAGGTTGAACTGCGTCGTGACCGAGTTGTCGTCGTTGAGCTTGTAGCCGAGCGGCGAGAGCTTGACGATTTGTTGGAAGAGGACGTTGTCCATCGGCAGCGTCATCGGCATCGAGCCGCACCACACTTTCGGGTCGTCCTGCACCGGCGCGCTGGAGATGATACGCAACGCTTCGTCCGCGAGGAGGCTGCCGATGCGCGTGCATTCCTCCCAGGTCTGAATGTCCTTGCCGTCCGGCCCGCGGCAGTCGGCCGTGACCATGCCGCCTTGCGCGCCGTTCATGAAGATGGCCATGCCGCCGCCCTGCTCGGCGATGCGGTCGTGCAGCGGGCCGACGAGGTCCGGCGCGAGGATGCCGCGGCCCGGTCCGAGCACCTCGGGGTGCACGGCGTAGTTCACGAGCGTAGCGAACGGTTTTCCGTCCGAGCCGATGGCCTGCAGTACATCGCAGCGCGGGTCGTAGAGCTGCGGCGCGTAGTAGTTGTAAGCGATTTTACCGTTCGCCTTCGCCGTCGCCGTCTTGAGCGTGGCCTTCTTCAGGTTCTTCACCGCGGCGTTGATGGCGTCGGCGGTCTTGCCGACTACGAAATCGATGTATTTGAGATCGGTGGTGATTTCGCCCTTCTCGTTGGGGAACGCGTACATGTCCGGCGCGCTGTGCGTGTGCGTCGATCCAATCATGACGTTCGCGCCGGGCACGCCGTCGACCTTCGCGCGAACCCGATCGGACAGCACCCCGGGAAACCCGATGAACGGCACGCTGACGATGGCTACGCGGGTGCCGTCACCGTCGAGCACCAGCGCGCGCACTTGCAGCCTGCCTTTGGTTTGCGTCGTCGGGCTGGGCGTGCCGAGGCCGCCGGAGACCGGCATGTGTTTCTCGGGCGTCACGTCGGATTCGGCGATTCCCGCGCGGAACTCAGCCTGGACCGCGGCCATCGGCGCCAGAAGACAGAGTATAAGTGCGAAAATCGGGAGTGATTTCATTGTAGTGGCTCCTTCGTGGGAAACGTTTCGCGTGGGAGAACACATATGGTAGCGATTGGGCGCGACGAATGAAAAGTTCGGAGTTCCGCGTTCACGCGGCCGCCTAATCAACCGATTCCAACTCCTTCGCAAGGGTGACAAACCGATCCGCCTCGCGCTCCTGCACTGACGTAAGTATCGCCGACGGCATCCGGCAACAGTGGGTCTCGTAAATGCCCTGCGCTCGCAGGAGGCGTTTGAAAAACGCGATGGAAACATCGAGTCGCTGGTTGCTGAAGTCGAGGATCGGGCGGAGGCGATCGAAGTGGGCGCGGGCCTCGTCTCGCCGGCCGGACTCGAAAAGGGTGTAGATGCGGACGTAGGTTCGGTGCAGCGCGGTGGGCATGAAGGCATGGACGCCGCGCTCGAGCCCGTCGATCATCTCGCGCACGGCCCAGCCGCCGGCGACGCGCAGGTGTGACGGGCCGCGCTCAATAAGCTCGGAGTATTTGGGGCCGGCGGACGCAACCTCGATCTTGAGCCAGTGCAACGACGGGACCAGATCGACGAGGCGGAGCAAAGTGTCGACAGGGATACCTGCGCCGTCGGCGTCCCAGTCTTGCAGCATGAGAATGCGCGGTTTGAGTCCGTCGAGGCGCGTGAGCGTGCGGGCGAGCTCCTCCTCCCCCGCTTGCGCGCCGTTGACGAGCAGTCCGGCGCAGCCGAGCGAGAGGAATCGTTCGGCCGCGGCCAAAACCGTGGGGTCGGATGCGGCACCGAGCCCCGCGATGACCGGCGTCCCACGCGCCTCGTTCACGACGGCGCTCGCGACAGTCTTGCGCTCGGGTGGAAATAGGAATTCGACCTCACCGGCGAGGCCGTTCACCAGGAAGCCCACGACCCCGGCGGCGCGCGCGTAGGCCACGTGCGTGCGCAGACCGTCGATATCGATAGCGCCGCCGTCCAGGAACGGCGTGTTGAGTACGGTGACGATGCCGCGGATGGTATGACTCCCCATTTCGCGCGAGGTTGGGAACAGGCTTAAGCTGAACTGCGCTTAAGCCTGCCACACTTGAATGGAACGCAATCTCGCGCTCGACAGTTGCGTGTGCACGGATGTTAAGCTAGCCGGAACTGGGTTGCTGAATGCCGAGGGACGCCTGTTGAATTCATCCGTGATCATCTTATCCGTTCTCGTAAGTGTAGCGGTATCGCCGGTGGTGTCTGCGGAGTTTTCCGCCGAACTGATCTTTCCGTTGCAGGACAAGCACGTGCACGGGAGCACGATTGTAGAGGGGCCGAACGGCGATCTGCTCGCGGCGTGGTTCCACGGCTCGGGCGAACGCAGCGCCGACGACGTGCAGATTCAGGGCGCACGACTAAAGAAGGGCGCGAAGACCTGGGGGCCGGTATTCACGATGGCGGACACGCCCGATGTGCCCGACTGCAACCCGGCGCTCTTCGTCGACGCGAAGAACCGTGTCTGGCTGTTCTGGATCGTTGTGCACAACAACCGTTGGGAACGGTCGATCCTGAAATACCGGCGCGCGGATACCTTCGGCCGCGAGGGGCCGCCCGCGTGGGAATGGCAGGACATCGTTCTGATCAAGCCCGGCGACGATTTCCCCAAGCGGATGGAAGACGGGCTCGAGGAACTGCGCGCCGACGACGGCATGTGGGCGGAGTATGCGCTGCCTTATTCGGAGTTGCTGGTCGAGGCGGCGACGGATCCGATCAAACGGGACATCGGGTGGATGACGCGCGCGCGGCCGGTCACGCTGCCGTCGGGCCGCATCCTGCTTCCGTTGTACTCGGACGGTTTCAACGCGTCGTTGGTCGCCATTTCCGACGACCTGGGCGAGACATGGCGCGCAAGCAAACCGATGATCGGACTCGGGCCGATCCAACCGACGATTGCGCAGCGCGTGAACGGCGACCTGGTTGCGCTATGCCGGGACAGCGGGCGTGCGCCGGGCCGCGTGATGCGCAGCGTGTCGACGGACGGCGGCGAGACCTGGTCGCTTGCGCGCGACACCGATCTGCCGAATCCCGGCAGCAGTCTCGCGGTGGTGACCCTGCGCGACGGACGCTGGGCGCTGGTGTACAACGACACCGAGGACGGGCGGCACCGGCTCGCGGTGGCGCTGTCGGACGACGGCGGCGAGACTTGGCCCTTGAAGCGCTATCTCGATACGGCGGAGCCGCGCGCGGGATCGTTCTCGTATCCGACGGCGTTCGAGGCGAAGGACGGCCGGATTCACGTGACGTATTCG
>CAYPNI010000042.1:0-2368 GCA_964411925.1 uncultured Nitrospirales bacterium | reverse complement strand
AAGACGACGCCCGCGATGCGAAGCGTCCGCTCCACGTGTATCTGGGCACAATCGAATCGTTCCCGGAACTCGCACAACGCGCCGACACGCTGGGCGTCGCCGCACCGGCCCCGCTTGACCCCGGCCCGGAGGGCTTCGTCCTCGCGAAGCGCGAGCGCGCCGGCGTCCATGTGTTGCTCGCAATCGGCAGCGACCGGCGCGGAGTGTTGTACGCCATCGGCGAGATTCTGCGCCGGATGGAGCCGCGCGGCCGTCAGTTTGAATTCCCCGACGACCTGACGTTGCGATGCATGCCGCGATGGCCGGTCCGCGGCCTGATCGTCTCGCAGGGCCACACGATGATCGAACTGACCGGCGCGCGAAAATGGACGCCGGACGAATTGCAACGCGCCTACCTCGATTTCGCGTTCGCAGGCGCCAATACGTTCGAGATCGGCACGACCGACCACGACACGTTCGACTTCCTGAAGTCGTACGGGCTCGACACGCTGACCGTGATCGGCGGAAACGACGGCACCGGCCCGCCGGAGTGGCAGGCAAAGGAGGCCATCGGCCGCACGGGCGGATACCTGAGTCCGGGGATACCCGAGGCACGCGCGCGCCTGATCGAGATCAAGGATGCGTTGTTCAAGGCCATGCCGGCGCACGACTACGTCCATATCAAGTCCGGCGACGGCGGCGGCGACGAGTCCGAGGCGTCCGCACCGTACGGCGGCGCGCTCATCCGGCTGTGCGAGGACTACGCGCGCATCCTGCACCAGTACCACCCGGATTCGAAACTGTTCATGGGCAATCAGAAACTCGACAACGCGGGCGAGCAGGCCATCTTCGACTTCGTCCAGGCCGAACCGCGGCCGTGGCTCGCGGGCATTGTCTATGGCCCCGGGTCGAACGCGATGGGGTGGACGCCCGGCCGGCGCCAGGACCACCGCACGGATTTGTTCGAGTATGCGCGGCGGGGTTCGCTGTCGGGATACCTGCGCGAAATGCACCGGCAACTCGGCCCGCGGCACGACATCCTGCTGTTCACCGACCTCACGCACTGGGTCTATTCGCAGTACGGGCTGATGGACCACGAACTCATCGCGGACCGGAACTATGCGACGCCGCCGCGTTGGGACTTCTGGATGTACGACCGCCGGCCGGACGACGCGATGGCGCAGGTGTACGACCGGCGCACGTTCCATGCGCGGCCGCGAAATTACTACCAGGCCTTTCAGGAGACAACCGAGTTCGCGATCGGCGATGTCGCGTACTCCGAGGGACATCACGACCACGCGAACACATGGATCTACCAGCGGCTGTTCTGGGACCCGCACCAGTCGGTTGTGGACGTTGTCGCGGAGTACGCGCGGACGCACTTCGGTGGGGAGGCGGCGAAGACCATGACGGGGGCGATTCTCCAGCTCGAGGAGAACCTGCAGACGCCGATCGTGGACAACGCCGGAATCGACCAAATGATCGAGTTGGTCGAGCGTGCGGCGCGCGAGATGGGCGCCGAACGTATGGCGCGCGATTATCTCTGGCGGATGTACGCGCAACGCGCCTACATCGACAAGTACATCCAGCTCGACGTGCGGCGTCAACGCGAATTGCAGGACGAGATTGTCGAGTGGCTCGAGCGCGATCTGAGGCGGGATCGCGTCGCGACGATTGTCCGGGATCCGTCGAAGCTCAAACTGCCGGACCCGTCTAAGGAAATGAGCTCGCTGAAGGAACTCGCCACCGGCCTCAGCGAGGAGAGCGACCGGATCTTCGGCATGAAAAACGACGGTCTGTTCAATCTCGAACACGACTATCTCGGGTTCGGCTGGCTCAAGCGTGAACTGGAACGGATCGCCGCGATGACGGATACGGCGGCGCAACTCGCGGCGGTTCGCCGCATCGTCGGCTACGAAGACGCCGGCGAAGGCGGGTTCTATGACAACGCGGGCACGCCGGGCGGCGCGCCTCGCCTGGTCTACGGATGGCCCTACGGCGACGGCGCGTTCAGCGATTCGAACCGGCCCTCGCAGCGGACGATGGCGTTCACGACGGACGAAGAACGCGGCGTGACGTTCCGCTACACCGGCCTCGATCCGCAGGCGCAGTACCGTGTCCGCCTGACGCTCGTGCGACCGACGTACCTGCCGCGGTTCGGCAAGTTCCAGCATCAAGCCAGCCAGTCCATCGTCGCGGACGACGTGACACTCGCGGAAAACGTCGAGCTGCCTGAGTTCGAATCGGACTTTTTCGAATACGACATCCCGCGCGGCGTTACCAGCGACGGCGAACTGGTGCTCTGGATGAAGAAGCAACCCGGCATCGGCGAGGGGCTCGCCTCGGACGTGTCCATCTGGCGCAACACCGGCGGCTGGGGCACGCTCGT
>CAYPNI010000041.1:0-32870 GCA_964411925.1 uncultured Nitrospirales bacterium | reverse complement strand
GCGGAAAGAGTCCACTGCACCCGTGTGTTGGCTCAACAGGCACGTACCGGTTCGAGGGTCGCCGTTGCATCGATGATGCCACCGTCGCTCCGAGCCAATGCGAGGAGGTTTGCCATGCTGTACTGGGCCATGGTGTTTTTCATCGTCGCGCTGGTCGCCGCAGTCCTGGGTTTCACCAGCATCGCCGGCGCCGCCATCGGCATCGCGAAGATCCTGTTCGTCGTATTCCTCGTGCTGTTCCTGGTGTCCCTGGTGATGGGGCTCGGACCACGGTACAGGGTCTAACAATCGATCCATCGCTCGCGACGCTCCGGAGCCTCCTCCCCTCTCCGCTCCGGAGCGTCGCCGCAGTTTTTCAAGGGCGACGAAATTTTTTACCACAGAGGCACAGAGGGACACAGAGAACCACTTCAGATCACGAAACGATGAATTCCGTGTTTCATCAGGGATACGTTGAAATTGAGAAGCAATCCCACGGGTATCTTGCTCAATTTCAAGTAAGAAAGTAGCTGTGCTTTGTGAATATCTTCGATCGACTTCACAGATTTGAGTTCGACGATGACGACATCGTTCACGACGAGGTCAAGCCGATACCCAATATCGAGCGTTACGCTGCGATAGACAACTGGCAATACCTTCTGAGTTTCCACGTCCAAGCCTCGGTCGGTCAATTCATAGGCCAGACAGGCTTCGTACGCACTCTCCAACATTCCAGGGCCCAGTTCAGAATGAACCCTGAGGGCAGCATCAACAATGATTCCAGAGACTTCATTCGGTTTCATGCAGTCTCTGTGACCCTCTGTGCCTCTGTGGTAAAAATCAGTTGAAGATTGACGCCGCCAGCGAGTACGCCGTGTACACGGCGAACGCGACGTACACCGCTCCGGCCGCGGAGACCATCGCGATGTTGATCGGCCCCGGCCGCGCGGACTTCGGCAGATAGCGCATGTTGATCACCAGCGTGCACGGCACGTAGACGGCCATCGCGAGGCCGTTTGCCAGCGCGTTGTAGAGAATGACGTCGAAACCGGAAATCAGTTCCTCGAACAGGAAGGTGCTGACGATACCGACGATCATGCCGCCGCCGGCGAACCAGGCGTACAGCCGCGACTGCGAAATCCCGCGGAACCTCGCGTAGTTCGTGTGCAGCAGATCGGCGAACACGCGCGCGCCGCCGTCCACGAAAGTCAGTTGCGTGCTGAACAGCGCGGCCATGCCGACGACGAGGTAGATGTACAGCCCCGGCGTGCCCATGATGTCTTTGAGGATCGTCGCGAGTTCGTAGACGATGTTCGATTGCGCGGGCACGATGCCCTGCTTGTGCAACACCGCCAGCGAGCCGAACATGAACAGAAACATCGTCAGCGTATTCAGCAACCAGAAGTACAGCGTCTGGTCGAGTTTCACGAAATTGAACCAGTCACGAAACCGCCGCGTGTTCTCCGGCGTGTCGGTGAAAATGAACCCTGTCGAGATGTCCGCTTCTTCGCGCGCGCGCAACGGGTTCACCAGCCGCGGCACGCGCGCGCCCATACCGATGCGCTTGTCGCGCAGGTAATACGCGTAGAACAGGTTCGCGACGCCGCCCGCGCCGGCGAATACGACCGCACTGAACAGGCTCATGACGGTGAAGTCTTCGGCGGTCTCGATCCGGCCGACATTGAGCAGTCCGCGCCCGAATTCCGCGAGCGTCTCCGCGTCCACCGTGCGGTAGAAGACGTAGATCATCCCGAGCGTGATGATCACGACCATCGCCGAGA
Organism: uncultured Nitrospirales bacterium; assembly: GCA_964411925.1. Taxonomy (GTDB): domain Bacteria; phylum Hydrogenedentota; class Hydrogenedentia; order Hydrogenedentales; genus VFKU01. The sequence goes on along the minus strand of CAYPNI010000041.1, from coordinate 31,110 downwards.
TGCTCTTCTCGATGGCGTTGTAGAACGTCTTCGGGCCGAACAGAATCAGCGCGATGCCCGCGAACGTGATCGCGGTCCACACCCAATCGGGCCCGGGGCCATCCGGCCCGAAGAGGAGCGCGCGCAGCGCCGTGCCCGACGCGCGGGCCCAGCCGGGCAGGATCATGATGACCGCGTTGATGACGAAAAAGAACGGCACAAACCCGCGCCACAGCCGCGCGTAGCCCGTGAACGCGCTTTCTCCGGTGGAGATGGCCCAGCGGCCGATTTCGAAATTGAGCCAAAGCTGGATGAACACGCCCAGCCCCGCCGCCCAGACCATGCCCGCGCCGAACCGCGCGGTGATCCACGGCCACAGGATCAACTCGCCCGCGCCGATCGACAGCCCGACCAGGATCGCGCCGGGGCCCGTCAACTTCCAGAACGGCAGTTTCCGTTCCGGCAGTTCGGCGATCTTCAGCGGTTCCAGTTTATGCCCCACGCCGGTCCTCTCCGCGATGCCCACGAGAATCCGTAAGCGTGCGCAAGTCGCGCCGCCGATTACAAGTCCAGGCGCCACGTACGCCCGCCAGTTGGCAAGCGCGGCAGCCTTCGATATGATCGGGCTATCCACGCGGCGTCACATCCGGGGAACCGAACCATGCGTTGGCAGGGAAGGCGCGGCAGCCGCAACGTCATCGATCGGCGGCGGTCAGGCGGCGGACGAACGATCGGTCTGGGCGGCGGCATCGGCGGAATCCTGCTGGTGCTGGCGATCCTCTGGCTCGGAGGCGACCCCACACAGCTCCTGCAGGAACTCGACGGCGGCGGGTCGCAATTCACGCCCAGTCAGCTCAGCCCCGTCGAGCAGGAACGCGCCCAGTTCGTCTCGGTCGTGCTCGCGGACACCGAAGACGTCTGGAACCAACTCTTCGCACAGGCGGGCTCGGATTATCAGGAGCCCTATCTCGTGCTGTTCAAGAACAGCGTTTCGTCCGCGTGTGGATTCGCCTCCGCGGCGACGGGCCCGTTCTATTGCCCCGCCGACTCCCAGGTCTACATCGACCTGTCCTTTTTCGACGAAATGGCGGGGCAACTCCAAGCCGGCGGCGACTTCGCGCAGGCGTACGTCATTGCGCACGAAGTCGGTCATCACGTCCAGAATCTGTTAGGCACGTCCGACCGCGTGCACGCGGCGCGGGGCCGTGTGAGCGAGGACGAATACAACCAGCTCTCGGTGCGTCTCGAGTTGCAGGCCGACTTCTACGCCGGCGTGTGGGCGAATCATGCCGAGCGCAACTTCCAGATCCTCGAAGAAGGCGACATCGAAGAGGCGCTGAACGCCGCGAGCGCGATTGGCGACGACCGGCTTCAGAAACAATCGCGAGGCTACGTGGTCCCTGAATCGTTCACGCACGGAACGTCGGCTCAACGCGTGCGTTGGTTCACGCGCGGTCTCAAAACCGGCGACATCAACCAGGGCAACACGTTTGACCTGGCGTACAAGGACCTCTAGGACGCGCGCCCGCGGGGAAGCGGCGAGGAAGCCGCTCCTACGCTGTGTCCCGATGCACGGCATCCATCGAGAATGCGGGCACGCACACCGCGACATAGTCCGCGCCGTCCGGGCCGGGCGTGCTGTAGCGGACCCATTCGCCCGCGCGCGCGATGACGGCCTGGCCGGCGCGCACGTCGAGCGCGGCGCCGTCTTCGGACTCAACGCGCAACGCGCCGCGAAGTACGACGGTGTACTCGTCGAAGTCCGGCCGCTGACCCGGCTCGACCCACCCGCCCGGACTGGTCATGTGGGCGATGCTGATGCCGGGCGTGGCGCTGTTCACGCGGCCCACATACTCCCGGATGATTTTGGGCTTGTTCCCCGCCGCGGCGATCTGGGTCGGCTGGTTGATGAGTATCGGCACGCGCGTTCTCCACAGGTCTGGAATTACGTCCCAGTCTCCACGGAATTCGTTCCCCGGTTGGCCAAAACCGTTGACAGATCGCGCGCGGACGACCCTATAATGCACACGTAGACACGAAGGAGACGGAACAATGCACGCTCCGCTCGTCCTGCGCGATCCGAAACCTTCCGGCTTCACCCTCATCGAGTTGCTCGTGGTGGTCGGCATCATCGGGCTGCTCGCCTCGATACTCATGCCCTCGCTCGCACGCGCGCGTGAGGCGGCGCGCCGCGCCGTTTGCGGCAGCAACCTGCGCCAGATCGGCATGTGCCTGCAGATGTACGCCGACGAAGCCGACGGCCGTTATCCCCCGCTCCAGCCCACGGGCAAGCCCGGCTGCCTGCCGCCGCTGGAATTCTCGCCGTTGACGTTCAAGGGCGACGCGATCTATCCGGAGTATCTGGCCGAGGCACGCGTGCTCGTGTGCCCGTCCGACCTCGACGGCAACCAGCAGTTCGACTCGGGGCGGTGGCGGGAAATGTTCGCGCCGCCGGACCACCGCAACATCAAGCCGTGCATGTTCGACGACTTGTCGTACCACTACGTGCCGTGGGTGATTCGCAGTCCCTGGGTCTGGGACGACGCACTGATGGACTACGACCAGGGGTTCGTGCTCGCGTTCCAGGACGTGCTCAGAAAATCCGCCGCAGGCCTCGCGGCGCTTCCGACGTGGTCGTTCACCGACGAGAACCAGCGCGAACATCAGATTATGCCGCTCCACCAGGGCGTCGCGCGATTCATGATCACGGACATTAACGCGCCGGCCAGCGGATTCGTGGGCGAATCTGCCCTGCCGGTGTTCTTCGACCAGTTGAGCGTCGTCGTAACGGATTTCAATCACGTGCCGGGCGGCACGAACGTGCTCTACCTCGACGGTCACGTCTCGTATGCGAAATACCCGGACGTCGAGCACTACTTCACGACGCGCGCGTGGGCGATGGCCGTGCCGATGTTGCGGGACCGCCACACGCCGGACTTCATTGAGCGGTAGCGCGCTGCCCGCTCGTCGCATCGATGTAATAGGCGAGCTGCTCGGCGATGGCATCGTGCCCGTAGAACTGCGCCAGGGCCAGCGCGTCCCGTCCCGCGCCGTCGCGCGCGAGCGGGTCGGCGCCGCGCGCGAGCAGTCGCGACACCAGCGGCTGGTCGCCCCATTCCACGGCGTACGATAGCAGCGACCGCCGGCCGGGCACAGGCTCGGGAAGCGTGGCGCCGGAGTCGAGCAGTGTATTGATCAGCGGGAGGTCTTTCTGCGTGAACGCCTCTTCGAGGATCGTCTTTCCGCCCTCCAGGCGGATGTTGATGTCTGCACGCCGATCGATCAGAAACTGCACCATCTCAGCGTTGCGCGTGCGAACGGCGAACGCGAGGAGCACTTCCCCTTCGGGTGTCGTTCCGTTCGGATCGAAGCCGTACTGAGACAGGAAGTGCACGACGTCCAGATGGCCATCGCGGAATGCGATCTGAATCGGTGTCCAACCGTTGTGCGTCATGGCGCCTGGATCCGCGCCGTAGGAAATCAGCATCCGCACGGCGGCGAGGTGGCCGCTCCGCGCCGCGTAATGTATCGGCGCGACGAGCGACGCGTCGCGCAAGTTCGGGTTCGCGTGTTCGCGCAGCATCTGTTCGAGCGATTCCACGTCGCCGTTCGCGGCGGCACGGTGTAACGGCGTCAGCCCGTCAACGTCACGCTGCTCGGCCGCGTTCGTGCTGCTCGCGTCTTCCTTGCAGCCCGGCGCCACGGCGGCGACCAACGCGAGCAAGAGGTGGAAGAGAAGTGCGCGTGCGGGTCCCATGGACCTACGATAGCGCGCGATCCGGGCGGCGTCAATCCGTCAAGCCGTAACGGCGGCCCGCGCCGGAGTTTGATCGCCGCCCCACCGTGTGCGACGCTTTGGGCCGTCTCAGGGGGCAAATCCATTCATGGCGCTCATCCAGGCCCACGCGCTGCGCAAGGTCTTCCGCGCGCCACGCGGCCGGACGGTCGAAGCGGTGCGCCACGCGACGCTGGAGGTCGGCGCAGGGGAAATCTTCGGGCTGCTCGGCCCGAACGGGGCCGGAAAGACGACCCTGCTCCGCATGCTGGGGACCATCATCACGCCCACGGCGGGCGAGGTCATACTGGATGGCCGTCCGGCATCGAATTCGGCTGAAGACGCGCGCCGCAAGATCGGGTTTTTGTCCGGGAACACGAAACTCTACGGCCGACTGACCGCGCGCGAGGTCTTGCGATACTTCGGCCGGCTCTACGGCATGGCGGACGACACGATCGCGCGGCGCACCGGCGAACTCTCGGCCTTGCTCGACATGTCCGGGTTTCTCGATCAGCGCTGCGAGACGCTGTCCACCGGACAAACGCAGAAGGTATCGATCTCGCGCGTCATCCTGCACGATCCGCCGGTACTCATCCTCGATGAGCCCACGCTCGGCCTGGACATCATGACCAGCCGGGCGATTATCGAATTCATCCGCGACGCGCGCGAGCGCGGCCACGCCATCATCTTCTCGACGCATTACATGACCGAGGCGGAGATGCTGTGTGACCGGGTCGGGTTGATTCATCGCGGCGAACTGCTCGCGATCGGCCCGGCGGCGGAACTGTACGCGCGCACGGGCACGGCAAACCTTCAGGACGCGTTCCTCGCGCTCGTGACCGAACATGAAGGGGCGCGCGCATGAACTGGCGCATCGTCCGCACGATCTTCCTCAAGGAACTGCTCGATACGTTCCGCGACAAGCGCACGCTGATCGCGATGATCGGCGTGCCCGTGCTGCTCTATCCCCTGCTATTCATCGTCGGCACGCAGGTGACCATCGTGCAGCAGTCCCGCATCGAGGCGCAGGCCTCGCGGCTCGCGCTGAGCGGCGACGGCGCTGAGTACGTCCGGGGATGGCTCGAAGGGGCGGAGGACGTGGAGCTGTCCGACGCCGCCTCCCCGCTGGACGCGCTGGCTTCGGGCGCAGTGGATGTCGTGCTCGAGGCGCCGGCGGACACGGAGGACGCGGCGGCGGGCGACGGCACGGCGGAACTGGTGCTGCATTACGACGGCGCGGAGGCGCGGTCGCGCGCAGCGCGGGACCGCGTGCGCGGCGTATTGAGCGAAGTCCGCAACCGATTGGTCGAGGAACGAATCGAGAAAGCGGGGCTTGCATCGACCTTCGCTCAGCCGCTCGACATCGACTCCAAAGATGCCGCGCCGCCGGCAAAGTCAACCGGTTCGCTCCTGGGCACGGTGCTGCCGCTGATCATGGTCGTAATGCTCGGCGTCGGCGCGTTCTATCCGGCGGTGGACCTCACGGCGGGCGAGAAGGAGCGCGGGACCTTCGAGACGCTGCTGTCCACGCCGGTGTCCAAGCTGGAGATCGTGGGCGGGAAATTTCTGACGGTGTTCACGCTGTCCATCGTCACAGGCACGCTCAACCTCGCGAGCATGGTGGCGACGGTGGTCTTCCAGCTCTCGCAGGTCTTCAGCGCGCGCGGCGAAGACTCCCCATTCGAACTCGCGATCGAGATTCCGCCGCAGACCGCGCTGACGATCCTGATGGTCTTGATCCCGCTGGCGTTCTTCATCGCGGCCGTGATGATGACGGTCGCGTTGCTCGCGCGCAGTTTCCGCGAAGCGCAGAACTACGTCTCGCCGTTTTTCATCGCCATCGTGTTGCCGGCGGGCGCGACGTCGATCCCCGGCGTCGAGCTGGATCGAGTGACGCAATTCATCCCGATCGCGAACGTGTCCCTGCTGTGCCGTGACCTGCTGATGGGGACCGTCGAGCCGGAGTCTGCGTTCTTCGTGTTCGTCAGCACCGCGGTCTACGCGCTGCTCGCCCTGGTGGTCGCCGCGTGGATGTTCCAGCGCGAAGACGTGGTCCTGTCGCAGGAAAGCATTGCGCCGCTGACGTGGGACCGGAAAAATCTTTCGCCTTCGGACGTGCCAACTCCCGGCATCGCGCTCGGAATTTTTGGCATCGTCATGCTGCTGATCTTCTACGCGGGCACCGCGCTGCAGAGCTGGCGGCTGCACGGCGGTCTCGCGCTCACCCAGTTCGCCGTCATCCTGTCGCCGGTGCTCGCCGCGCTGTGGTACGGCAAGGTCAACATCCGGCGCACGCTGAACCTGCGCCTCCCGTCCGCGTTCGCCGTCGCGGGCACCGTGCTCATCGGCGTCGCCTGGACCGTGCTCAGCATCGAGGTCAGCCTCGTGCAGTCGCGCCTGCTCCATCCGCCGCGGGAACTCGCCGAACTGTCGTCCAGACTTTTCGACCTTTCGGCGCTGCCCGGAGGATTGCTCACCCTGATCGCGATCGTGGCGATCAGCCCCGCGATCTGCGAGGAGGCACTCTTTCGCGGCGTGCTGCTGAGCGGTCTGCGCAGCCGCCTCGGCCCGACGCTGACCATTTTGATGGTCGGGCTGCTCTTCGGCGCGTTTCACCTGAGCTTTTACCGCTTCGTGCCGACGGCGCTCAGCGGCATCCTCTTCACGTATCTCGTGATTCGCACGGGCTCGATCGTCTGCTCCGCGCTGGCCCATTTCACGCTGAATGCGCTCGCCATCCTCGTAGAGACGAAGCACCTGCCGGGGCAGATCGACGATTCGCTGGCGGGACTCGATCCCGCGACCGATCACCTGCCCGCCGCGTGGATCGCCGCCGCCCTCGTGGTGTTCGTTGCCGGGCTGGCTGTCGTCGAGCTGTCCGCGCGACGCGGCTCAGGCCGTCTCGCGCTCGACGATTGATTCGAGCGTCTGGCGGCGCCGGATTTGGCGAATCGTGCCGTCGTTCTCGATTAGCACTTCAGGCGCCTCGGGGAACGAGTTGTAGTTCTTCGCCGACATCGACGCGCAGTACGCGCCAGCCCCACCGATGATGAAGAGATCGCCTACCTTCGCCTCGACAAGCGTCCGGGGGCGAAGTTCCTCGGGCTCGCCGGGCGCGGGGGTCAGGATGTCGCCGCTCTCGCAGCAATGCCCGACGACGACATAGTCGCGTGGCGCGCGGGCCTCGTCCTTAAGCGGGACGATCGCCATGGGGTGCTGCGCGCCGTACATACTCGGCCGCAGGATTTCGGACATGCCCGTGTCGAGCTTGATGAAGTCGTAGCCATCCGGCTTCGTCGAAACGACATCGGCCACGGAGGCAACCAGCGCGCCCGAATTGGCGGCGAGATACGTCCCCGGCTCGACTTCTACATGCAGTTTGCGGCCATGTTTCTCGGCGAACTGCTTGAAATCGGGCAGCAGCGCGTTCCCGATTTCCTGTAAATTCGCGTTGGCCTCTCCCGGTACCCGGGCGACCTTGAACCCGCCGCCGAGGCTCAGCGTGGAGACATCCGGTAGTTTCGCGGCGATGCCCAGCGAAAGCCGGGCGCAGTGCTTCCAAATCTCCGGATCGCCGCCCGATCCGATGTGCGTGTGCATCCCCGTAATCCGGACACCGAACTCGCGGGCCGCGGCGAGCACCTCGTCCAGCAGCCCGTGCCAGATGCCAAAGCTCGCGCCCGGCCCGCCGACGTTCGTGCGATTGTTGTGGCCGGACCCCTTACCGGGATTGATTCGCACGGTGACTTTTGTGTTCGGGAAGAGCGCGCCGTAGCTGCGGAGTTGATGGATCGAGCACGCGGCGAATTCAACACCCCTGCTAAGGAGTTCGCGGAGGTTCTTCGGAAGTTCCTGCGCTGTCACCTGTACGTCGTGCGGCGGGATGCCCGCGAGCAGCGCGCGCTCGGCCTCAAACCCGCTGCTCGCGTCGAACTTGAGTCCCTGGGCGTGAAGGATCCGTAGAATCGCAGCGGATGGCAGCGCCTTGATGGCGAACCGCGCTGTCAGCCCGAACGCCGCTGGAAACGCCTTGACCTCCGCGGCTGCGCGCTCAAGCGTCGTGCGGTCATACACGTAGACGGGCGTACCGAATTCGCGGGCGATGCGGCGTGCGCGCGCCGCATCGATAAACGGAACCTGTTGCATGCTCACTCCCTGGGAGACGGCCGAGACTTCAGACATGCGGAACTGCATCGCGCGGGTCCGCAAGGGGCAGAAGGATAGCAACGCGTCATCCCAAACGCCACCATGCGCATCGATCGGGCCGCGCGCACGATTTCGCTCGATTCGACGGGCCGAATCCGATATGCTAGCGCACGGAGAGGCGGCGTGCGGCCGGGGAAGACGCGCGGCGCCGTTGCGCGGTTGGGGGACCCAGTCCGGGGACGGGTATGGCCGAAAAACGCCCACGAAACGAAGACGAACTCTACCGCACTGCGTTGCGGATGGTCTCTCCCGGCACACAAATCCGCGAGGCGATCTCGCTCATTCTTCAGAGCCGCACCGGCGGGCTGTTGTGTTTCGGTCAACCCAAACGCCTTGCCGATCTCGCCGAAGGCGGCGTTCAAGTGGACGCTCCGACGACGCCGCAACTGCTCTACGAACTCGCGAAGATGGACGGCGCGATCCTGCTCAACCACGACGGCTCGCGCATTCTCTCGGCGAACCGTTTCCTGAAACCGCGCGCGGGAATTCCGACGACCGAAACGGGCACGCGCCACATCGCCGGCGAGCGCATGGCGCGCCAGGCGAAGTGCATCGTGGTCACGGTGTCCGAGCGGCGCAACAGCGTCACGCTGTACGTCGGCGAGCGCAAACACGTGCTCGACACATTGCCGACATTGCTGAACCGCGCGTCGCAGGTGCTGCAAACCCTCGAACGGTTCATCGACGCGCTGAACGAAGCGCTCGAGGATTTGAGCATCCGCGAATTCCAGGACATGGTCACGATCTTCGATGTCTGTCGCACGGTGCAGCGATACGAAAGGGTTCGCCGCATCGCGTCGGAAATGGAGCCGTACCTGCTCGAACTCGGCGTCGAGGGCCGGCTCGTCTCGCTCCAACTGCAGGAAGTCATGATGACCATCGGTGGCGCCGAACTGGTCGTCAAGGACTTCTACAAGGACGCGCTCAAACTCAGTTCGACGCAGATCCTGGAGAATCTGGCGGGGATCGCGCAGGAGGAACTGCTCAAGCTCGGAAATATCAGCCAGTTGCTGGGCTATGGCCCCAACCCCCGCACGGTCGACACCTACCTCTCGTCGCGCGGCTACCGCATCCTCACCCAGACTCAGCGTCTCACGCCCCAACTCATCGACAACCTCGTCAACCGTTTCGGCTCGCTCCAGCAAATCCTCCGCGCACCGAAGGAGGACCTCGTTGAAGTGGACGGCGTCGGCGAGGTCCTGGCCGAGCGCATCCGGTCCGGCCTGCACCTCCTCCAGAACCAACTCGCCCTAGAGCGGAGGTAGCGCGATCCCATCCAACGCGTTCGACACCGCCTACCGGCTTGCACGGCCGCTGCTCTTCCGGCTGGACGCGGAACGGGCTCACGGACTGGGGATGCGCGCGCTGGGACTCGCTTCCGCACTGCCCTGGATCGGCGATCGGCTCGAGCGCGCCAATCAGGTCGCTGACGAGCGGCTGCGGCAGCCGTTGTTCGGCAGGACGTTTCTGAACCCGATCGGTCTCGCCGCGGGTTTCGACAAGAACGCCGAGCACGCCGGTGATTGGCGCACGCTCGGCTTCGGGTTCGTCGAAGTCGGCACCGTCACGCCGCTGGGCCAGTCCGGGAATGCGAAGCCGCGGCTGTTCCGGCTGGAACGGGACCGTTCGCTTCAGAATGCCATGGGATTCAACAATGACGGCGCCGATGAAATGGTCGAACGCCTCTCGCAGGTCTATCCGCTTCCGTATCCGCTCGGCGTAAACCTCGGGAAAAACCGCGAGACACCACTGGAACAGGCTGAGGACGAGTACCTTCAACTGATCGCGCGGTTGGAAGGCTACTGCGATTATTTCGTGGTAAACCTGTCGTCGCCGAACACGCCCGGCCTGCGCGAACTCGAGAACGCACGGTACATCCGCGCCCTGATCGACCGCGCGGCGCGATCCACGCTCCGGCCGGTATTGCTCAAGGTCTCGCCCGATCGCGATCCGGCCGAGACGGTCGAGCTGGCCGCCGCGGCGGTGGAGTCCGGCGCATCGGGCATTATCGCCACGAACACCACCGTGGACTACACGCTGACACCGCGCGCGAAGGATTTCGGCGGCATTAGCGGGGCACTCCTGTGCGAAAAGAGCCGCGCCATCCTGCGCGTCCTGAGCCGGGAACTGGGAAGCCGGACCATCCTGATCAGTGTGGGTGGCATAGACACCGCCGCGGAGGCCTATCGGCGAATCCGGGACGGCGCGTCCCTGGTTCAGGTATATTCCAGCCTGATCTACGAGGGGCCCGGCCTGGTGCGACGAATCAACGAGGGGTTGTTGGAATTGCTCGAACGCGACGGCCTGCGTTCCATTGTCGAGGCCATCGGCGCGGACCGGGGCCGCAATGACGTCTGACGAAGTCCTGGACCTGTTCCGCGAGGCGGGCGCGCTGCTCGAAGGACACTTCATCTATACCAGCGGCCGCCACGGCAGCAAATTCATCCAGGCGGCGCGGGTCATGCAATACCCCGAATACGTGGACAGGCTGTGCGGGGCGATCGCCGATCGATTTCGAGACGCCGGCATCGGGATCGTCGTCGGCCCCGCGACCGGCGGCATCGTCCTGGCCTACGCCACGGCGCGCCACCTCCGGTGCCGGTGCGCGTTCACCGAGAAGGACGCCGAAGGCGGAATGGCCGTCAAGCGCGGGATCGGCATCGAACCGGGCGTCCGGGTCTTGGTCGTCGAGGACGTCGTGACGACCGGCGGGTCCGTCAAGAAAACCATCGCGCATTTGCGGTCGCGCGGCGCGGAAGTCGCCGGCGTCGGCGTGTTAATTGACCGCAGCGCCGGCGAAGCGCAGTTCGATTGCGCGTTCCATTCGCTCGCTCAACTCACGCTGGAGAGTTTTGCTCCGGACGATCCGCGGGCCGCGGCGTTGCCCGGCCCCGCGCTCGACCCAGACGACCTGCTCGGCTAGCGCACTCCGCGATTGCGCGCCACCCCCTTCATTGTTATCATCGGTTTCACCTGTCCGTGGCTGTGCGTTGACGTATCGAGGTGATGTCGTGGTGCAAACCGCGAGAATTCGCACCGTGTTGTTTTCGGCATGCCACTGCACGCGCCGCGGGGCCTCACGATGATCGAGCGCATCGCGATTCTCGGCGGGAGCAGCGTCTACATCCCCGAGTTTGTCTTCTCCCTCATCACGCACAATATCAACGTCCGGGAGATCGCGCTGTTCGGCCGCGACGGCGAAAAGCTGCCCATAGTGGCGGAGTTCTGCCGCCGGCTGATCAAGCGCAGCGGCTTCCCGACCGAGATTCGCCACACGACGAACCTCGAAGAGGCAGTGACCGGCGCGCGCTACGTGCTCAACCACGTGCGCATCGGAGGTATGCAGGCCCGACTGCGCGACGAGTCGCTGCCGCCGGCGGACGGCATGGTGGGCGACGAAAGCATCGGACCCGGCGGGCTCGCGAACGCGCTGCGCACGCTGCCGACGGTGATGGAGCTCGCGGCGCGTGTCGAAGCCGTAAATCCCGGATGCGTCTTCGTCAACCTGACGAACCCGATGGGCATCGTCGTGGACGCGCTGACGGCGCATACGAAACTGCGCGTGATCGGCGTGTGCGACCTGCCCGGAACGTACATCCGCAAGATTGCCGACGTGGTCCGCCATCGCCCCGACGAACTGGAATTCGATTATCTTGGGTTAAACCACATCGGCTGGATTCAGGACGTGCGCCTACACCGGAAGAGCATCATGGGCGCGCTGCTCGAGCGTCTCGAACACCACCCGCAGGACGGCTTCGACCTGGACGCCATCCGGCTGTTCCGCATGATCCCCGCCCGGCGCGTCAGCGACTATTTCCATGCGGATCGGATCGTCGAGGAACAGCGGCGCGGCGGCAAGCACCGCGCCGAAATACTCCACGAGGCCGAAGCACAAATCCTCGAGCTGTACCGCGATCCCCATCTCAACGAAATTCCACCGCTGACGCGCGCACGAAACACGCCGTGGTATGAAGAGACCATCGTGCCGCTGATCCAGGCACTCGAGGGCGATGTGAAACGGCGGTTGATTCTGTGCGTCGCGAACGACGGCGCGATCCGCGACCTTCCCGCCGCGGGCAGCGTCGAGGTACCCGTGGACGTCGTTTCGGGCACGCTCAAGTCCAAGCGCGTCGGCAATTGTCCGCATTTCCTGCGCGGTCTCTTCGTGGCGACCAAGGAAAGTGATCGGCTCATCGTCGAGGCTGTCCGTCACAACTCGTATGACTCCGCATTGCAGGCGTTCGCCATCAACCCATTCGTCGCGTCGCTGGACAAAGCGCGCCGAATGCTCGATATCGTAGTCAAAAACGAAGCGCTGGAACTGCGCTAATCGAACTGGATCGCCAGATTCCGCCGCGTTGTGTACAATATTGGCGGCATCGACACACGGGGAACAGAGCCAATGCCTGTACGTTACCTGACCGCCCTGGCCGCGGCGTTCGCGATTTGCACGGTTGCGTGGGCCGCGTCCGCACCGAGAATCGTCGGCGACGAAGGGGCGACGATCGAAGATCTCATCCGCGAACAAGCGCTCGTGACCGTGGTGCTCAACAACGGCGCGCGAGAGCCGAATTTCCGGCTTCGGGCGCTGAACGCGGAAACACTCGGCGTTACCGACGGAAGCGGCGCCCCGACCGCATTCAAACTGAGCGACATCCAGGAGCTGCGCGTTCAGAAGGGCCGCGTCGAGCACACCCGAAAGCCCCGATCCGATAACGCCCTCACGACCGACGATCGGCGCATCGTTGACGAAGCGTCCGCGCGCGCATTCGACATCTTTAATCAATCGCGGGGCAACCAGGTGGTTCGGGCGCTGGCGGCGACTGCACTGGCCGTGAGCGGACACGAGTCCCGCCAGAATGCGGAAGCCTATGTGCGCGAATTGTCGCAGGCGAACGACGCGCCGACGGCCGTGTACGCCTCGATGCTGCTGTTCGCGATTACCGGTGAATTCAACCATACCGCGATCGGCAATGGACTTCAGAGCGGCGACCGCGGCACCAAGGCGCTCGCCATCCTGCTCGCGGGACTGAGTGAAGACCAACGCTACCTGGTGGACGTCCGCCGCCTGCTCAAAGATCCTACCGTGGAAATTTTCCCGGCGGCGGCCCTGTCCATCGCGCGCTTGGGGGACCGGGATTCGCTCCCCGCCCTCTACGACGGCATTCGCGCGTTGAGCGACGAGAAGGGCGAAGCGTGCGTAACTGCCCTGACGATACTGAACGGCCCCGATGTGCGGCAACGGATGCTCACCATGTTGCCCGATGCGCGCGGCAACGAGTGGTACCGGATCGTGCGCGTCCTGCACGCGTTGGGCGACGAACAGGCGACGGAACTGCTGCGCGACCGTGCGCTCCGCATGCCGGCGTTCCAGGAGAGCGCCGCGCTGATCCTGGCCGAAGAAGGCTCGGTCGAAGCGATCCATTTCCTGCGGGGCTACCTAGAAAAGTCCCACGATCCCAACGCCGAAAACCTGATTTATAAGGGCGCCGTGGGGATCGCGCTCTACAAGGCGGGCGACATCCAGGCCAAGAGCATCATTCAGGACGTGTTGAACACGAATGCGAGCTTAATCTACGCGCGTGGCCGCACGAACGACGAGCCGTTCAAACAGGCATCCGTCATCGCCATCCAGGCGGCGGTTTGCAGCTTGATTGGCAATACGTTCAATCGTGAACTGCTCAGTCTGTTGTCCGCGCCGATCCAGAGCTCGAACCCCGGCGTGGCGGTAGCCGCGTGCATTGCTACCATGTCCATCGCCAATCCGGAATTCGGCACGCGCGGCGAGTGGCTGCCCAAGCAGAAGTAAGGCGCGATGCCCGACCAGGCGCGCGTCCTCGTCTCGGGCCTCGTCCAGGGCGTCGGCTACCGCCATTCGACGTACCGCCGCGCACTCGAACTCGGGCTGCGCGGATGGGTGCGTAATCTGCCCGACGGGAAAGTCGAGGCGGTGTTCCAGGGCGATCGCGCCACGATCGAGCGCATGATCGCGTGGTGCCGGCGCGGCCCGGCGCTCGCGCGCGTGGATCAGGTCAGCGCTGACTGGCAGCCCGCTTCGAACGACCTGGACGATTTCCAGATTAGATTCTAACCGTCTCGTTAAGCGGGCGAGATCCGGTTCGATGCCCGGCTTTCCGGCCGTGCGCAGCTATCGTCGTTCGTCCAACCGTTGCAATGCGCGGGCGTAATCCTCGGGCGTGTCCAGGTCGCTGAGTACGTCGTGCGAATCGATCGAGACTTCGCGAACGCGATCACCGTGAGCGTGCAGCACACCGCGCAGCCCGACGTCGTCGTGTCGGGTCATTGCCTCGTCCCAGAACGCCCTCGGCAGTACGATTGGGTGGCCGCGGCGGCCGCGAAACGCCGGCACGACAATTCGATCCGGCGTATCGCCGTGTGCCGAGATCACCGCGCGAACGGTCTCCGGCGTGATGAGCGGTTGATCGCCCAGCGCGAGCAGCGCGGCCCCCCATGTCTCCGAAGCGGCGGCAAGGCCCGTACGTACGGAACTCAACATGCCCCGGGAGTAGTCCGGATTGCGGGCAATGGCGAAGTGCGTCCGCGCGACCGCGGCGGCCACCGCATCGGCGTCGGCGCCGGTCACGACGATCCCGCTTTCGATTCCTGCTGCCCGAATTTGCGCTACGACGTGCGCCACCACCGTTGAACCGGCGAACGGCAGCAGCATCTTCTGGCGGCCCATGCGCGTGGCCGCGCCCGCGGCGAGCACGATCGCGCCCGTCACCGCTACCTCGGCTTGACGGCGATGTCGCGGACGGATGCGGGCCGGCGGCGCGCGGCAATAAGTTGCGCGACGATGCTCACCGCGATTTCCGGCACTGTAACGGCCCCGATTTCGTAACCGATGGGCGCAACGACGCGATCGAATTCTGCCTCGGTCGCCAAACCGCGTTCGAGAAAGTCTTTGCGGATGAACCGGATCTTGCGGCGGCTGCCGATCATGCCGAGAAACGCCACTTCGTCGTGGATGCACGCCTCGAGCGCTTCGGCATCGGGCTTGTGCCCCTTGGACACGAGCACGATGTACGTGTCGCGGTCTTTTGCGTACTCCCCGACGAGCTTGCGCGGATCGCCGTGCGCCGACGCGACACCGCGCGGATACCTATCCGGCCGGCCAAACTCCTCGCGGTCGTCAATGACCGTCGTTTCGAACCCGAGCGGCGCGGCCAGCTCCGCCACCGCGAGGCCGACGTGTCCCCCGCCGACGATCAGCAAGCGCGGCGACGGCTTGAGCGGCTCGACGAAGATCTCCGCACCGTCGGCCGTGCGCAGCAGCACCGGACGTTCCGCGCCGAATACCTCGTCCGGCGTGGGCTCGTTCGCGGCCAGCGGCGGCAGCGCAGTACCGTTTCCCGGCAGGACGCAGTCCACGCGCCCGATTCCGTTGCCTTGCGAGAGGTGCGTGACGAACAGCGCGCGGCGGCGGCTGGCGAGCGCATCGAGACCCTTCGCGATCGCTTCGCGCGCGTCTGCGATCCGGGGGTTGATGAATATTCGCATGACGCCGCCGCAGATCGGGCCGGCCGTCCGGCTGTACACCTCATCCAACCGCCGATCGAAGATGAGCGGGCGGCGATCCGCGAGCGCCGCGCGCATCGCCGCGATCGCCTCCGCCTCGACCAACCCGCCGCCCAGCGTCCCCGCAAACGCCCCGGAGGCGTCCAGCAGCGCCTGGCACCCCGGCTTTTGCGGCGTGGACCCGGCGGCATGAATGACGGTGCCCAGAACTACACCGGCACCGGCGCTATCGATTACCTGCTTGTAAAGGTCCATCGCTCACTCGATTAATTCGGGCAAACAGTGTACCCAACAACCGGGACCTCGCGCCAAACCAAATACTTTCGAGGACGTCTCGACCGCGGCGTTTCAGGTTCCCATACGAATCGGTGGCGTTGTTCTAATCTGGCAACCGTACCTGCGGTAAATAAGTCCGGAGCGACGTACGCAAAAACACGGGCTTCGACCGGACGATCCAAGGCGTTGCATGTAAATAGTTAGCCTTTCGAAAGTTCAATCTGGATGGAACAAAACGCGACGGTTGCCGCTGTTGCATCCCCCGTGACTCCGTGTTACGCTCGAATTCTCGGGCGGATTGGGAAACCCGAGTCCCATCTTGGCGCTGTAACCTCATGGGCATTGAGGAGGAACGCATGGCCACCGAAAAACCGACTCACCACCCCACGGGAATCTCGCGACGCGGGTTCCTCAAGGGCGTGGGCGCGGGCGCAGTCGCGACCGGACTCCTGGAACAGGTGCGGGAGACGGCCGGGATTGCCGAGGCGCAAACGAAGAAGACGTCCGGCCCGGGCGAAGTCAGCATGACGCTGAACGTGAACGGGAAGGACCAAACACTCAAAGCAGAGCCGCGCGTGACGCTGTTGGACGCGTTGCGCAACCGGCTGGACACGACCGGCGCGAAAAAGGTCTGTGATCGCGCGACCTGCGGCGCGTGCACGGTGCTGATGGACGACCAGGTCGTCTACGCGTGCACGGTGCTCGCGATCGAGGCGCAGGGCCACAAGATCGTCACACCTGAAGGCCTGGGTACGCCGGAAAAAATGCACGCGGTGCAGGACGCGTTCGTCGAGCACGATGCGCTCCAGTGCGGCTTCTGCACGCCGGGGTTCACCGTCGCGACGTATGCGTTCGTGCGCGATCATCCGAAGGCGACGCTCGAGGAAGTGCGCGCAGGCCTCGGCGGCAACTTGTGCCGCTGCGGCACCTACGCCGGCATCACCGAAGCGGCGTATGCGCTCGCGAAAGGAGGCGCGTGATGGCTACCGTCAATTGGCCGAGCAGCGATCGCCGCGCGATCATCGGCACGCGGGTTGAGCGTGAAGACGGGCCCGCGAAGGCCACCGGCGCCGCGAAATACGCATACGACATCAACCGACCGAACATGCTCCACGCGAAGATCCTCTTCTCGCCGCACGCCGTCGCCACGGTGTCCGCGGTCGATACGAGCGAGGTCGAGAAGGTCCCCGGCGTCGTCACGGTCTATGTGGACACGGACCGCCGCGGCAGCCTGCCGACGGTGACCTACGCGGGCGAAATCATCGCCGCCGTCGCCGCGGAAACCGAGGAAATCGCGCTCGAAGCGTTGAAGAAGTTCAAAGTGACCTACGCCGACGTCGGCGCCCCCCAGATGATCGACTCCGATCCGCAGTTCGCTTCGGGCCGCGACCAGGGCCGCGAACAGGGATCGGCCGCGGACGGCTTTGCCCAGGCGGACACGGTGATCGAAGGGTACTACGGCATCCCGTGCATCACGCACTGCTGCCTCGAATCGCACGGGCAGGTCATGGAGTACAAGGACGGCCAACTGATGTGCTGGCCGTCCACCCAGAACGTCTCGGGGTACTCCGGCGGGCTTACCAGCGAGCTCGAGATGTCGGCCGATCAGATCTCGGTGGACACCCAGTACATGGGCGGCGGATTCGGATCGAAATTCGCCTGCGACAAGTGGGGCGTGATTTGCGGCAAGCTCAGCAAACAGTCCGGCCGCCCGGTCAAGCTCATGCTCGAACGCGATCAGGACCAGATGATCGCGGGCCATCGCCCGTCCGCGTACGGCAAAGTGAAGGTCGGCGTCAAGAAGGACGGCAGCATCGTCGCGTGGGACTCCGACGTGTGGGGTTCGGGCGGCCAGCAGACGTTCCGCATGCCGCCGGTCCCGTACTGCTTCACGGAGATCGCGAACTACAAGACGCTCGGGCGCAACATTCCAACGAACCGCGGGTTGCAGCGCGCGTGGCGCGGGCCGAACCATCCGCAAGCCGCGCTGCTCACGATGTGCGCGCTCGAGGATGCCGCGGCGGCGATTGGGATGGACCCGCTCTCGTTCTTCAAGAAGAACCTCGCACTGACCGATCGTGCGGAAGATTACGCCGAGCAGCTCGACAAATGCGCCGAGTTGATCGGCTACAAGGAGAAGTGGCACCCGCGCGGCGACAAAACCCCGGGGCCGGTCAAGCGCGGCATTGGCATCTCGCTGCACACGTGGGGCGGCCAGGGCCATCCCTCGGCCTGCGCGGTCACGATCAATCCCGACGGCTCGGTCGTCGCGCGCACCGGCACGCAGGATCTCGGCACTGGCACGCGTACGATCGCAAAAATCGTGCTCGCCGAGACGCTGGGCCTGCCGCTGGACGCGGTCCGCGTCGAGATCGGCAAGAACTCGTTCCCGACTTCGGGCGCGTCGGGCGGCAGCACGACGGTCGGCGGCGTTTCGAGCTCGGTGCGTGATGCGGCCACGAACGCGCTCAACGAGCTCATCGCCAAGGTCGCGCCGGAACTCGGCGTCGCGGCGGACCAGCTCGAGGCGTGGAAGGGCAAGATTAAGGTCAAGGGCGATTCCGACCAGGGCATGGCGTGGAAAGACGCCTGCGCGCTGATCGGCGCGATGCCCATCACGGTCGAAGGCAAGAACCCGAGTGCCAGCGGCGTGCAGTTGACGGTCGCCGGCGTCGGCGGCTGCGCCATGGCCGACTGCTCGGTCGATATCGAGACGGGCGTCGTCACGATGAACCAGTACGTTGCGGTGCAGGACACGGGCCTCGTCATAAACGAGAAGACGGCCGAGAGCCAGCTTTACGGCGGTGCGATCATGGGCATCACGTACGCGCTCTACGAAGAAGCCATCTTCGACCCGACCACGGGCACGATGCTCAACCCGGACTTCGAGTTCTACCGCCTCGCGGGCTTGGGCGACATCGGCAAGCTGACGTCGTACTTCAACCGTGGCGAGAAGTGGGAAGGCCGCGGCGTTATCGGCCTGGGTGAACCCGCGGTGTTGTCGCAGGGCGCGGCCATCTCCAATGCCGTGGCGAATGCGACGGGCGTGCGTGTGCCGGAGTTGCCGCTGACGCCGGACCGGGTGTTGAACGCGCTGATGGGAGCAAAAGCATGAACGCATTCGAATACGCGAATCCCGCATCGGCGGAGGAAGCCGTCGGCCTGCTCGGAGCCAAGTGGGGCGAGACCGAAGTCCTCGCCGGCGGCACAGACCTGATCTCGTCGCTCAAGCAGGGCCTGACGGCGCCGCGCCTCGTGGTGAGCCTCAAGGGTGTAAACGCCCTCTCGGGCGTCGAACGCAAGGGCGACGTGTTGCGCGTGGGCGCGACAACGCGGCTGAGCGCCTTCATCGCGAACAAGGACGTGCAGCAGAACTTCCCGTCGCTCGTGACGGCGGTGAAGAACATCGGCAGCACGCAGATGATCAACATGGGCTCGGTCGGCGGCGATCTGTTGCAGCGGCCGCGCTGCTGGTATTACCGGCAGGGCCTGGGCCTCTTCGGCATGAAGGACGGCGCATCGCTGGTCGAGGCCGGCGACAACCGTTATCACGCGATCTTCGACAACAAGGGCCCCGCGAAGTTCGTCAGCGCATCGAGTCTCGCGCCCGGCCTCATCGCGCTCGGCGCGACGATTGCCGTTCAGGGACCCAAGGGCGCACGCACGGTACCCGCGGGCGAGTTCTTCGTTACCCCCAAGGCCGAGTCGGAACGCGAATACGCGCTTCAGCCGAACGAGATCGTCACTGCGATCGAAATCCCGGTCGCGGGACTCAAGAACGGCGTCTTCGAAGTGCGTCAGCGCAAGGGCCTCGACTGGCCGATGGTCGCTGCGTTCGTCGCGTACAAGGACAACGGCGGCAAGGCGCAGAACGCGCGCATCGTGCTGGGTCACGTCGCGCCGCGCCCGTGGCACTCGCAGGCCGGCTCCAAGGCGCTCGAGGGTCAGGCGGTCACGGCGGAATCGTTGGACAAGGCCGCGCAGGCGGCACTCAGCGAAGCCACCCCGCTCAGCCGCAACGCGTACAAGGTCGCGCAGGCGAAGGTAGCGATACGCCGCGCGGGACTTGCCGCAGCGGGCTGACTCTGTAACCGATTGGAATCAGGCCACTTAGGAGGTCGAATCCGATGGAATCACCGCCCGAACGGCAGCGCATCTGCCGGCATATTCGCTCTCAGGAGAGCTATTTCAGCAACACGCCGTTGGTGGAGGACATGTACCACAGCGGCGTATACTGGTGTAACTGCACCGGCGGGGGAGCCGGCCGGGACGGCGGATCGGCCGCGCCGGAGGACTGTTTGCCGGGCAGGGAGTGTTACGAATAGCGTTTCGGCCGTTGTAAGGTCAGAGACTTGGGAGGACACCATGAAGCCATTTTTACTGAGTATTTCGCTGCTTTGCCTGGCGGCATCCGCCTTCGCGGGGACCGCGCAGCCGGCGATCGAGGGGAATTACCTCGAAGTCCGCTCGTGCGACGTTTATACGGCCGCTTGCCACGCGAACGCTGAGGTCGGCCTGACGGGCGAAGAAGCCACGATGGCTTGGCAGGTCACGCGCGGTTCGTTCAACGGCGTGGACGTCTCGGGCCTCGCGGTCGTCGCGGTCATTCGCGCCGACGGCACGCTGACGAACGTCAACACCGACAAGTTTATCGGTCAGGGTATCGTGATTGTGGATGCCAAGGCCTCCGTCGAACAGCGCGACGCGCTGGTCGCGTTCGCGCGTGAACGTGCGGGGTCGTTGTTGTCCGAAGTGGTTCGCGTTGATTCCGCCCGCATCGAGATGACCGTCGGCCAGGAGCACGGCGTGGCGACGCTGCGCGCGGGCGACATGGCCGCGATCCAGACGCGCTGCCTCGTCAACGGCGACAAGCACTGCGGCAACGACCAGGCGTATTATCCCCCGCTGACCAAGGTGAACGACGCGATGGCGGCGTACACGCAGCGTGACATGTTCATGTCCGACGGGCTCGGGGTTACGTGGGACGACACGGATCGCCGCAGCGCATACATCGCGACGTTCCAGGGCTGAGCGGGACATCCAGAGACGAATCGATCTCGCGGCCGGAGGCGGTGACCCGTTTCCGGCCGTTTTTCGTTGGTTTCGGGCCGGTTTCGTGCCCGCCGTTGAATAGGCGCCGCTGCGGATTCGTCTGTATCGGCGGGCAGACAGCACGTGCAGGAGGACGAGTCGAACATGCGTAGTCGAGTCATGGCTTGGGTCGCCGCCGCAGGGGTGTGGCTGGCGTTGGTTACGGCGGTGGCGGCGGAAAACGGCCTTACGCTGAGCGTCGTCGACAAGCCTGCGCCGGCGGACGGCGTCGAGGCAGAGATCAAGGACGCCGTCGTG
This sequence comes from uncultured Nitrospirales bacterium, assembly GCA_964411925.1. GTDB lineage: Bacteria > Hydrogenedentota > Hydrogenedentia > Hydrogenedentales > VFKU01. The sequence goes on along the minus strand of CAYPNI010000041.1, from coordinate 9,986 downwards.
CCCAAGGCCTACCAGGTGTCCGATGGCGACGGCGTTTTCTACGAGTTCTGGTTCGTTCCAGGGTTGAAAGCGTCCGCGTTTGGCGGGACCGCCAAAGAAACATTGGACAAGGTCGCAGAAATCTCGCTGCTCGGCATCGCGGTGGTCTCGAACGACGAGCACCACGATTTCCGCGACGATCCCATCGATCCCGGCACGTACATCATGCGGCTCGCGCTGCAGCCCAAGGATGGCAACCACATGGGCACGGCGCCGTACGACACCTTCGCGATTCTGGTCCCGGCCGCGCTCGATGCCGAACTGAAGAATTTTCACGACCACGAAACGATGGTCGATCTCGCGTCCAAGGATACCGTGGCCGAGCATCCGCCCATCTTCTCGCTCCAGCCTTTTGAAGCGGCCGGCGGCGATGTGCCCCGCTTGCAGCACGACGAGGAAGAGGAGTGGCACTTCCTGATGCTGCAATTGCCCGTTGAAGCCGGCGGCGAATCGCGCACGCTCAATCTCGGCCTCATCGTCGAAGGCCTCGGCGAACTCTAGTCGCCTCCTCCGCCCCGTCATTGCTTCGTCGTCACGCTATCGGCGTGACGACGAAGCAATCTCAATCCACAGCAGGCAACGTGTGGCAGGCCTAAGCGAAGTCCAGCCTAGGCCTGTTTTGGTTTGCACAACGTCACTTTGTGCGAAAAACCCCTTGAAAATTCCGCGTTTGCCTCCCATAGTAGGGCGCACCCGGAGGGGCCACACGTGGAATGGTTCTATGCAGTCAACGACGAGCGGCGCGGCCCGATTGCGGACAGTGAGATGGAAGTGCTCGTCGCAAACGGCACCATCCGCCCGAGCACCCTCGTCTGGCGCCAGGGTATGGCCGACTGGGCGCCGTTCTCGTCGATGTCCGGCGGTGCAGCGAACTACTCCGGCGACATCGGCATGCGCTACGCCGGATTCTGGATTCGGTTTGCCGCCAAAATCATCGACATCATCATTCTCAACGTCATCGGCTTCATCATGGGGTTCGCCGTCGGCCTGCTCAGCGCGCTCGCGCTCGGCGAGGAAGCGGAACTTGCGTTGACAATCGCCATCTACGCGGCCGCGCTGGTGCTGAACGTGCTCTACTACACGCTGTTCGTCGGTGCGTACGGCGCGACGCCCGGCAAGATGGCGCTGAGCCTGCAGGTCGTCCGCGCCGACGGCTCGCCCGTGTCCTATTTGCTCGCGTTCGGGCGCTACGTCGCCGCCGCCCTCAATTACTTTACGCTGCTCATCGGCTGGTTCATGGTGGGCTGGAACGAGGAGAAGCGCGGGTTGCACGACTACATCTGCGACACCCGCGTCATCCGCGCCGACTGATCGCCGACTGGGAGGGCGAACACGGATCTTGGGAGGGCGAGCGTACTCGCGAGCCGACGTTGACCCGAACCCCCGCCCCTACCCGCGCAGCGCTGCAAGCCCCGCCTCGACCCACTCAATCGAAATCCAGGCGAGCGGACCGTCCGGTTCTACGGGCTGCGGCACGATGCCCGCGCGGAATCGGTCGATGCGCGCCGCCTCGGTGAGTAATTCGAGGTCGGCTTCGAGAAGCTCTCGTGTAGTCGTCCAGGTGCCGTCCTGGCGCACGCCGTGAAGGCGGCCGATCTCGAACAGCCCGCGAATCGAATCCACGTCGGACCGCATCAGCGCGGCCACGTCGTCCAACTGCAGCTTCTCGGCCATGGCGTTTCCCCCCGCGGCGTAGTATGCCCGATCGGGCAGCCGGCGCGCACCTGCTCGTAGCGCGCCGCGCCCGCGTGATACGCTGGCCGGATGAAGTTCATCATCCTCGCCATCGTGCTGTTCATCGTCGTGACGTTCACGATGCGCACGCGCCGAGCGCCGGACTCGCGCGAGCCGAAGGGCACCCGAAAGCGCGGCGCTTCGATGTATGACGCGGACGCTGGCGCGGTGAACGTGCGGTCCGCCGACAACGTCCGCCTGATCAGCGACGACCAACTGAGCGCGGCGGACGGCCGCCGGGACAAGCCGGTGGAATGAGCGGACCGGGAGGCGGCGTGCGTACAGTCGGAATCTTCGTGACGATGATGGGGCTGACAATCGGAACGGCGGGCTTTGCCGAAGATCTAGACCTGCCCGATCCGCTGGTGATGCAGGACGGGCGGCCCGTCGAGACAGCGGCGCAGTGGGGCAACGAGCGGCGGCCGGAACTGCTGGAACTCTTTCGCATGCACGAGTACGGACGCGCGCCGGTCAAGCGGCCGGACGACCTGCGCTTCGAACAGATCGGCGTCACGCCCGGCGCGATCGACGGCAAGGCAACGTTGAAGCGCGTTGACGCGTTGTTCAGCGGTCCGGGCGGCGAAGGCCGGATTCGGCTGTTCATCTATGTACCGGAGAACGAGGCAGGCCCGGTCGCATCGTTCGTGCTCATGAACCATCACAACCCGGCTGAATACGACCCGGACGACGAGGCGCGCTCGACGTTCTGGCCGGTCAAGGACATCGTTTCGCGCGGTTACGGCACGATTATGTTCTTCGCCTATGACGTCGACCCGGACAATCATGATGGGTTCAAGAACGGCGTCCACGGCATCTTCGATCGGTTCCAGGGCGAACGCCCGGGCGACGCCTGGGGCACGATAGCCGCCTGGGCCTGGGGCGCGAGCCGCGCCATGGACTACATCGAGACCGACCCTGGCTTCGACGCGTCGAAGGTCGCCGTGATCGGCCATTCACGCGGCGGTAAAACGGCCCTGTGGGCCGGCGCCGAGGACGAACGCTTCGCGCTCGCCATCAGCAACAACTCCGGCTGTTCCGGCGCGGCGATCTCGCGGCGGCCCGTGGGCGAGACGGTCAAACAGATTAACGACCGCTTCCCGCATTGGTTCTGCGGGAATTTTCGCGCGTTCAACGACAACGAAGCCGCGCAGCCCTTCGACCAGCACGAACTCATCGCGCTGATGGCGCCGCGCCTCGTCTATGTCGCGAGCGCCACCGAAGACGCCTGGGCCGACCCGGAAGGCGAGTTTTTGTCCTGCGTGCACGCGAGCCCGGTCTACGCGCTCTTCGGACTCGAAGGCGTGAACGCGACGACGATGCCCGCGCCCGACTCGCCGATTCACGCCGGCCACATCGGCTACCACCTCCGCACCGGCGGCCACGGGCTCATGGAATACGATTGGGCGCGATACATGGACTTTGCGGATCGGCACTGGAAATGAGTACGGAATTGCACCAATGCTGAAACGCTTCGACCCCACGCTCGCCGCTGAGAAGTGGGACGCGGTCTTCATCGGGTCCGGGCCGGGCAGCCTGACCGCTGCGTCTCTGCTCGCGCACGAGGGGCAGCGCGTACTGGTGCTCGAGCGGCACTACGAGGTAGGCGGATTCAGCCATACGTTTCGTCGCAAGGGGTACGAGTGGGACGTCGGCGTGCATTACATCGGCGTCGTGCACAAGGAACGCGGCATCGAGCGGCGGCTGTTCGACCACATTGCGGACGGGCGTATCGAATGGGCGCCGATGGGTGACCCGTACGACCGCGCGATCATCGACGGCGAGGTCTACGACTTCGTCGCCGGCGCGGAAAACCAACTCGCGCTGTGGGAGAGCTATTTTCCGGACGAGCGGGCCGCCATCCGCCAATACTGGGAGATAGTGCGGGACTGCGCGCGGCAGGCGCAGCCGTTTTTCGGCCAGCGCGCGCTGCCGCCGCTGATCGGCGCGGCGCTCAAGCCGTATATGTCGCGGAAGTTCGAGCGCTACGCGCGCAGGACGACCTATGACGTGTTGCGTTCGCTCACGGACAACGAACGATTGATCGACGTGCTCTGCGCACAGTCGGGCGATTACGGACTCCCGCCGCGCGAGAGCAGTTTCGCGATCCACGCGATGGTCGTCAATCATTACCGGGACGGCGGCAATTACCCCTCCGGCGGCGCCGCGCGCATCGCCGGCGGCATTGTCGATGCCATCGAGTCGCGCGACGGCGTCGTGTCCGTGCGGGCGCCGGTGACGAAACTCGTCGTCGAGAGCGGTAGGGCCGTGGGCGTCGAACTCGACGGCGGCCACGTCGTTCGCGCGCCGCGCATCGTCAGCGGTGTCGGCGTGCGCAACACGTTCCAGCGGCTGTTGCCGGAGTCCGTGCGCGTCCCGGAGCGCATCGAGCGCGACCTTGAGCGCGTCAAGCCCTCGTACGGTCACTGTTGCCTCTATCTTGGTCTGAATGCGTCGGCAGAGACGCTCCGGCTTCCGAAGTACAACTATTGGTGCTACGACCCGTACACCGGCGGCGGCGAGCCGGGCACGCGCATCGTCGCGGCGTACATCTCGTTTCCGTCCGCCAAGGACCCTGAGTGGGCCGGGACGCACGGCGAGACGGCGACGGTGCAGTGCATCGGCTTCGGCGGCTTCGACGACTTCGCCGCCTGGGCACAAGCGCCCTGGCGGCGACGCGGCGGCGATTACGAATCCAAGAAGGAAGCGTTCAAGGACGCGATGCTGTCGATCCTCGGCGGGCTGCACCCGAGCGTGCGGGATCACATCGACTGGGCCGAGGTCTCGACGCCACTCTCGACGGCGCACTTCGCGAATTATTCGCGCGGGGAGATTTACGGGCTCGAACACACGCCGGAACGGTTTGCGCTGAACTGGCTGCGGCCGAGGACCTTCCTGCCCGGATTGTGGCTGACAGGCCAGGACATCGTCACCTGCGGTGTCGGCGGCGCGCTAATGTCGGGCGTGGTCACGGCCTCCGCCATCCTGGGCAAAAACCTGCTCACCAGCCTGATGAAGTCGCGGCCTGCGCGCGCATGAGCGCGCCGCTAACCGCGATCTGATAGCATCTGCGGACGTTTCCACGGGAGGAGTCCTGATGTCTCGTTTCTCGCATGGTTGGATTGGGGTCTTGGCGTGTTGCGGCATCGTGGCGGCCACGGCACACGCGCAGGAAACCGCCCGCGGCGTCGTCTACAACGACCGCAACGGCGACGGCATCCGCGGCGCGGGCGAGGGCGGCATCGCCGGTGTGCGCGTGTCGAACGGTCTAGACGTGGTGAAGACCGACTCCTCCGGCCAGTACGAGCTTCCGATATCATCCGATTCCATCGTTTTCGTCATCAAGCCCGCCGGATGGCGCGTCGCCGTCGATGAGAACAATCTGCCGCGCTTCTACTACATTCACAAACCGGCGGGCTCCCCCGCGTCCAAGTATCCCGGCGTCACGCCGACGGGTCCCCTCCCGGCAAGCATCGATTTTCCGCTCTACCGGCACAACGAACCCAACACGTTCCACGTGATCTTTTTCGGTGACACGCAGCCGCGCAACGTCGAGGAGGTCAACTACATCGCGCACGACGTCGTGGAGGAGCTCGTGGGTTCCGACGCCGTCTTCGGAGTGACGCTCGGCGATATCGTGTTCAACGACCTCTCCGTCTTCCCGGTGCTCAATGACGTCGTGGGCACGATCGGCGTGCCCTGGTACAACGTCATCGGCAACCACGATCTCAACTTCGAAACGACGGACGACACGCTCGCGGACGAGACCTACGAGCGTTTCTACGGTCCGAATTACTACGCGTTCGACTTTGCGCAAGTGCATTTCATCGTGCTCGACAACGTTGTATGGACGGGCGAGGATTACCACGGCGAGTTCGGCGCGCGCCAGCTCGATTTCGTCCGGAACGACCTCGAACACGTACCGGCGGACCGGCTCGTGGTCGTGATGATGCACATTCCGCTCAACTCCATCGACGATCGGAACGAGTTGCTGAAGATCCTCGCGGAACGTCCGAACACGTTTTCGATCTCCGCTCACTGGCACCGACAGGGCGAGTTCTTCCTGACGGAAGCGGGCGCGGGTCTCGAGGGGCATCATCACCTCGTCCACGGCACGGTCTGCGGAAGCTGGTTCACCGGAGTCAAAGACGAATACGGCATCCCCCACGCCATGATGAGCGACGGCACGCCGAACGGCTACTCGATTGGAACGTTCAAGGGCAACGAATACTCGCTGCGATACAAGGCCGCTCGGCGACCGCCGGAATTCCAGATGAGCATTTACGCGCCCGAGGTCGTTGCGTCGGCCGACTCCGCATCCCACGAAGTCGTCGCGAACGTGTTCCTGGGTTCGTCGCAATCGACCGTCGAAATGCGCGTCGGCAACACGGCGGAGTGGACCCCGATGACGCTGGATGCCCGGCCCGACCCCTATTTCGTCGACGTTCGGAATCGCGAGCTGGAGTTGCCGGAGAGCGCGGGACGCAAATTGCCCGAGGTGGCCAACTCGACCCACGTGTGGGTCGCCAAACTCCCTGCAAACCTGCCGGCCGGCCCGGTCATCATCTACGTGCGCACGACGGACATGTTCGGCCAGACGTTTTACGGGAACCGGATCCTGCGCGTCGAGTAAGTATTCATCGATCAGTGCGCAAAACCGCCAACTGATAATCGTAACTTGCCGAGTTTGCGGCATTCGCGAACCGCAAACCCGGTCTACCGTGCCGCTTAACTTCGATCTGGCATGGCCGCGCGTGGATAATGGGCGCGCCACGTATGGACATGTATTCAGTCGCTATACTCATCTTCCTCGTATTCTCGGTGCTTTGGGCCGTCACCATCATTTTTCTCTGGGCCACGCGTCCGATCGCGTCGGTCTCGCTCTTTGTTCGCGCGCTGGCCTACGTCGGAGTGGTCATCGTCTGCGCGCTCGCGGGAATGTCCACAGCTAGCGAAGCCGGTGGAAACATTCCGGCGTGGCGGATCGTATTCGCCGGCGGAGGACTACTCGCTGCCGCGGCCGCCGCTCACCAAACCTATCGCTTAATGACCGAGCGAAAGTTCGACTTTCGGGATCCGGGCGCGCGCGGACCAGGGCGCAGGCGTTGACTGCCCAACTCCCCGCCGACGGTCAGCACGGCAAGAACGTAAAGATCGCAACGCCCATGATGAACCAGATGACGGCGAATATCAGGCGATAGCCGAAGATCAGCCGGAAATCGACCCGCGCGATGCCCGCGCCGACGACCGTCCAGAACGGCGAAATGAGATTGCCCATGTGATCGCCGACGCTGAGGGCGAGCAGATTTCGCTGCGCGCTGATTCCCGCCTCCTGCGCCGTCGCTACGGTCACGTATCCCTGAATCTGCCATTGCCCGCCGCTCGTAGGGATGAAAATCGCGACGATCGTGCTGACTACCGCGGTAAGAAACGGCAGCGTGTAGGGCGTCGCTATGGGTGCGATGATGCCGGTAATCGAATCGCCCACGTTGGTGAACTGGATGAGCCCGGCCACTCCGGCATAGAGGTGGTACATCACAATCACCGGCCAAACCGACACCAGTACGCGCTGCAACGCCTCGGTGAAGTTCGCAATGGTCCGGTGTAGCAACAGACTCGCGAGCAACAGAATCGTCACCATCGAATTGATGTCCAGGCTCGCCTTCTTCGTGAAAAAGTGGTACACCAGCCAGGCACCCAGCGCGATCCAGAGCGGCACGAGCGTGAGCGACGCACGCTCGACCTTCTGCGCGAATGAGTACTCATGCTTGACTTCGACGTCCGGCGGGAGCTCGGCCGTAATCGCGATCTCGGCGAGCCTGTTCGACGCGGGGAACTCGGAAATCGGTCTCACCTTCTTGGGCATCATCACGATGCCGACGATGGTCGTAACGATAAGAAACGAGACGACCATCGTGAGCGCGGCCGGACTCCAGATCGTCGTGGAGAGCGGCATCGCGGCCGTCGTCTCGGCCAGGAAGTGCGTCTCCGATGTCATCTGCAGCGGCGCCGTGGCCGACAACCCGAACTGCCAGACCGACCCCGAGCCCGCGAGCACGGCCATCATCCAGACGAAATCCACGGGGATACCCCTCTGTTCGGCCTGGCGGCAGAAATGCACCGCGACCATGGGCCCGAGCGCGAGAGCGAGGCCCCAGTTTGCGTACGCAATCACGGCGGACAACAGGACCGCGCCGATCACGACCTGGGCCGGCGTACGCGGCAGACGCGAGAGGCGGATGACGCCGTTCTTGCAAATCGGAGTCTCGGCCAATACCAGGCTCAGCGTCAGAATGAGCGTCATCTGCATCGTGAATGCCAGCAGCATCCACAGGCCCCGGTAGTACGCGTCCACGGTTTCCGTCACCGTATTGCCCAGGGCGAGCGAAAGCCCCGCGAGGATGACCATCAGGATGATGGCCGTGGTAAGCGCGTCGGGCACGAACCGCTCCGCGATACGCGCCATCCGGTCCATCCAACTGACCGACGTGGCATCAGCTACGGGAGTTTTTCGGTCGGGATTCTCTGGTCGGACGGACTTCGCCATGCCTCGATGCGTGCCCCAACATGTCGGCCGAGGGTCGGTTCACCATTGATGATGGAGTCTAGCGAGCGGCAACCATAACGGCTCGCAGGCATGTAGCGCAACCCACCGAGAACGCGCGTGTGTCGGGGGCTACTTGATCGCCTTGCGCCCGTAGAACGCGAAGACGCCGCCCCAAAACAACACCAGTCCGCCGACGATACGGTAGATTGGCGGAATGCCGCCGCAAGCCTCGCGAATCCACTCGAGTGTTTCGTTCATGGTCTATCCCTGAATACGAACGCGCCGATCGCCCAGATCAGCAATCCAGCGGCAACCCAGCCGACGAAGAATCTCCACGAGGCGATGTTCACCAGTGCCGCATCCACCGTGCTGTCTCCGTCCGAATCAATTATACCGTGTGCTTGGAAACGCGGCGGGGCCGCTCGACAGGCAAAAAAGTCGGGACCCGGCTCCGAGAACCGGGTCCCGTGGAGGTTACGACAGTGAGTGGATGATCGCTACGCGGAAATCTCGAAGATCGTCGCGAAGAGCCGGTTCGCGGGCGCCGGGCCAGAACCAGTCGAGTCGTAGCGCTGGAAGGCAGCGTGCCCGTCGAGGTAGAGCACGTTCGCGCCGCCGGGGACATGGCTGAACTCGCTCAGATTCGTCGAGACCGTGTCCCAGACAATGAAGATGTCCGACTGCGCCTTCGACGACGCGCCCGGGTTGTTGATATCCGTGATCATGAAGCGCTCGATCCCTTCGCGCAAGCGGTAGATCGTGTCGCTCTCGGCATTGCCCAGCGGGACGGCCGGATCAAGACCCAGGAGGTCGCCCGCGGGACGGAGATCGATATCCAAGTATCGTGAGCGAACCAGTGCCGCAAAGTCCGGAAAGAACAGCGGCATGACTCCGGCATCCATCGGGAGGAAGTACAGCGCGATCTGCGTCGACACCGCGCCCGAAAGGCCAAACGCCTGCGTAATCGCGGCTGGAATCGTCTGGTGCGCGTCCGTATTCTTGTCGAGCACATAACCGATGTACGCGTAGCTGTCGGCTGTCCCTGTTACGCCGAAGTCGTCGCTGCCCGTGCACGCCAGATGCACGTAGGTCGCGCCCGCGCCGGTCACGAACTCGCCCGCGGCCGAGTCGGACGGGCAAATCATAATGGTCGGGTCCGGCATGTACTCCGGATACATTTGGCGCACGTTGAAGATGATCTCATTGATGTCGCGCGTATTCGGCGTGCCCGCACCAATCGCGTTCTGAATCGACGCCTGGTCCGAGAACGCCTGGCAGTTGTACGCCGGAACATCCTCCTCGAGGAAATACGTCGGCATCAGCTCGCCGCGGCTTTCGTTCGAATACATCTTGAGCGAGAGCCCAATCTGCTTCAGGTTGTTCTGGCAACTGGCGCGCCGCGCCGCTTCGCGCGCCCGGGCCAGCGCCGGCAGCAGAATCGCGGCCAGAATCCCGATGATCGCGATGACCACGAGCAGTTCAATGAGTGTGAAACCCTTTCGCTTCATTACAGACCTCCCATTAGGAAAAGTACTCTCTTGCTTGGACAACGAATACTGTGAAATGGCCGGCGCGCTCCCGTGGGCGCGGCGCACCGACCGGATCAACACGATTCTGGCTGATTAGTTCCGGACGGCCGAGGGGGGGGGGAGTGCTCGGAAGACGCTAC
>CAYPNI010000040.1:0-33029 GCA_964411925.1 uncultured Nitrospirales bacterium | reverse complement strand
TCTTTAAACAGTGGGGCGGGAAGAACAAGAAGAAGACAGGCAGACTACTGAGAGACCGCACATGGGACGAGATGCCGACAGGCTCGATTCCGCGCTCCAGCTGACATCCGCGAATTGGGACAACTGAGTTGAAACAATCCGACTTTTATGCCGATAGACGGCAAACCGAAGTTAAACATGCGATTCTAAAGCGCTACCTCCAAGGCTTCGCCCGAATCGTGGGAACCAAATGGAAGGGGCTGACGTACGTCGATTGCTTTTCTGGCCCATGGGAGGCGAAGTCGGCGGCTTTCGAAGACACATCATTCGGAATAGCTGTTAACGAGTTACGGTCGGCACGTGACTACGTTCGCGATAAACTCAGTCGGGATCTGGAACTTCACCTCTACTTCCTAGAGAAGGACAAGGATGCGTTCAGGGTTCTCGAACGATTTTGCAGCCAGATTTCCGACATAGACGTTCTTCCGGCCAATAATGAACTCGAGAGTGAGATAAGCGGGATCGTCAACTTCGTTCGTTCGGCAGCCGATTGTTTTCCTTTCGTATTTCTGGATCCGAAAGGATGGACCGGTTTCGGTATGCGGGAGATAACCCCGATCCTCCAACTCAAGCCTGTAGAAGTACTTGTGAATTTTCAGTCCGATTTTATCAATCGTTTTTTGTCGATGGACAGCGAGGGACATCGGATCTCTTTTGAGAGACTCTTTGGAGTCGTCGATTTCAAAGATCGCCTCGGCTTCCACAAAGCGTCGCTAAGTGACCGCTGGCCGGATGTACCCCAGGAAGAACTTGCTGTTCGTGTATATGCTGATCGACTGCGTGAAGTTGGCGGTTTCGATCACGTCGCGCGCGCGACGGTTCTTCACGAGGGTGCCGACAGGGTCTACTTCAATATGGTGTATGCGACTAGGAATCCGATGGGAGTCAAGGCGTTCAAGGACGCGGAGCGATTCGCGATGAAAATTCTCGATAGGGCGAGACAAGAGAGCAAAACGAAGAGGCATCAGGATCCCAACCAAATGACTCTTCTCGACAGTGCTAGTGACGAATTTCGATCGTACGACTTCCTAGACGAGCTACGGGCACGATACGTGCAGGAAGCGCAGCACGTCGTGCTGTCGCGACTCCGTTCGCGCAAGGCAATCCGTTACGACGATGCATACTGCGCCGCAATGTCCTATCCTCTGGTATGGGAGGGTGATTTCAAGCGTTGGCTAACGAGTTGGAGGGTGAGCGTGCTCGGCCTGGGAGGCAGGGAGTCCAGTCCTAAACTCGGCAAGAATCACATTCTGAAACTAGAGATGTGACCTCCTGCCTCTTCCCGAGTATTACTTGGAAACGTAGCTGCACGGGAAGCTGTGCTTCGAGTTTGGGTTACCGGTCTATCCTCACGCGAAGCGGAGCTTCGCCGGCAAGTGCGTTCCCAAATTCAATTTGGGAACGAGATTTAGGGGCGAAGTCGTTGCGCGGGGACACGGGGAGATTATTCGCGGCGCTTTGCTTGCTCAGAATGACAAGGTCGACGGTCATCCGCTGTAATCTGCGTTCATCTGCGACATCCGCGGACGATGCGTTTGAACTTCTCTGTGTTCTCTGTGTCTCTGTGGTGAAAACCGCCCTCGGTCGCGCGGGAGCGCGACCCTCCCGGGACGCATGGGCGAGCCGGCATGCCGCCAGTCCTTGCGGTCGCGCGGGAGCGCGACCCTCCCATCACCCCTGGATCCGTTTTTCCTTCCCCTTCCATTCTTTTTCGCGGAGGACGAATTTCTGGATTTTGCCGGTGGAGGTTTTGGGTAGGGCGCAGAACTCGACGCTGGTGGGGCACTTGAAGTGGGCGACGTTGTCGCGGCAGTGCTTGATGATGTCGTCCTGGGTGGCGGACTGTCCCGGCTTGAGCGTGACGAAGGCCTTGGGGGATTCGCCCCATTTGTCGTGGGGGACGCCTACGACGGCGCATTCGAGCACGGCCGGGTGGCGGTAAATCACCTGCTCGACCTCGATGCTGGAGATGTTCTCGCCGCCGGAGATGATGATGTCCTTGGAGCGGTCGCGCAGTTCGGCGTAGCCGTCCGGGTGCCACACCGCCACGTCGCCGGAGTGGAAGTAGCCGCCGCGGAAGGCCTTCTCGCTCGCCTCGACGTCGTCGTAGTACCCCTTCATGACCATGTTGCCGGTCATGACGACTTCGCCGAGCGTCTGGCCGTCGCGCGGCACGTCGTTCATCTCCTCGTCAACTACGCGGACCGGGTCGGACATGACATACGCGACGCCCTGCCGCGCCATGAGCTTGCCGATCTCCGACGGCGACTTGTCGGCCCAGTCGAGCTGGGGCGCGCAGAGCGTGGTCGGGCCGTAGGTCTCGGTGAGGCCGTAGACGTGGACGATCTCTGCGCCCATCGCACGGACGTTTTCGATGAGCGTGGGCGACGGCGGCGCGCCGGCAGTCGTGATCGTGAGCGGGCCCTCGACCTGTTTGGGCCGGTTGGACGCGTTCACGAGGGCGATGAGCACGACCGGCGCGCCGTTGAAATGCGTGACGCCTTCCTTTTTGATCAGCGGCCAGACGGCCTCGGGCTCGAACCGGCGCAGGCAGACGTGCGTGGCGCCGAGCGCGGTGACGCCCCAGGTGAAGCACCAGCCGTTGCAGTGGAACATCGGCAGCGTCCAGAGATAGACCGAGTCCGGGCGCATGTGCGTCTCGAGCGCTTCGTTGATCGCGTTGAGGTACGCGCCGCGGTGGCAGAAGACGACGCCCTTGGGCCGGCCGGTGGTGCCGGAGGTGTAGTTGATGCTGACTTCCTCAAGTTCATCGTCGATGCACCACGCGACCTCTTCCGCGCTGCCTTCCTTCAGGAACGCTTCGTAGTCCGTGCCGTCGAGCGTCTCGTGGCCGGACTCGTCCGCGACGTCGATGAAATGCTTCACCGTCTTGAGGTTTTTCCGGATCGGCGCGACGAGCTTGGAGAATTCCGTGTCGCAGATGAGCACGCTCGCGCCGGCGTGGTTCAGGATGTACTCGATTTCCGCGGGCGCCAACCGGAAATTGATCGGCACGATGAGTCCGCCGGCGAGCATCACGCCGAAGTGCGCGTCGAGCATCGGCGGGATGTTCGGCAGCAGCACGGCGCAGCGATCGCCCTTCTTGAAGCCGCGCTTTTTCAGCGCGGACGCGAGCCGGTTCACACGCTCGCCGAACTCGCGGTAGGTGTAGCGTTTGGCGCCGTGGACGATGGCCGTCTTGTTGGGATAGACAAACGCGCTGCGTTTGATGAAGCTCAGCGGCGTCAGGTGGCTTCTGAAGACGTGCTTGAACTGGTCCAGCAATGGAGTGCTCCTGAAGGCTGCCCGTGTCTCGATCGGTCGAAACTAACGAAAAATCGCGAAAGTTCGCAACCTATCGATTGTCATCCCCGCGGAGGCGGGGATCTCCATGCGTCGTGGTGCGCAGGTAGCGGAGGGTGCGCGACCAAAGGAACAGCTTCGATGATTGCGGCCGGCGCGCTCCGTGGGAGAGTCCCGCCTTCGCGGGAATGACAACAAGGGGCAGGATTCCAAGAGAAGGAGATTGCTTGGTCTTCACGCCAATGGCGTGACTCCTCGCAATGACGGTTTGCATTCTCTTGTCAACGTCCACTCCCCATTCGAGGGTGGCAGGCCTAAGCGCCGTTTGCTTAGGCCTGTGGCCGCTTCGCGCGAATCAGGCTTAAGCTGAACCCCGCTTAAGCCTGCCACACGTGCTGGATGACGATGCGCTATCCTAACCGGCGATGTCGCGAACGATACTGATCACAGGCGCGAGCGGACGGCTGGGTTCGGCGCTTGTCCGCGCGTTTTCGAATGAGCACAGCGTCATCCAGTTCAGCCTGGACGACTGTTCGCCGCCGGAAGTGCGCGACGCGGGGCCGTGCATCCAGGGGTGCATCACGGATGCGGCGGCGGTCGCTCGCGCGATGGACGGCGCGGACGCCGTGGTGCATTGCGCGGCGATTCCGGGGCCGGTCAAGCCGTTCGACGCGCTGATGAAGACGAACGTGCTGGGTACGTTCAACGTGCTCGAGGCGGCGGGACACAACGCGCGCGTGCAACAGGTGGTGTTTCTGTCGTCGATCCAGTGGCACGGGCTGCACGAGTCGCACGGCGGCCGCCAGACGCCGCGTTACCTGCCGATCGACGAGGCGCATCCATCGCTCGCGACGGGCTACTACGACTCGTCGAAGGTCATCGGCGAGTATTTGTGCGAGACGTACGTGAAACGGTTCAAGAAGCCCTGCGTGGCGCTGCGGCCGGGCTGGATCATTACGTCCGACGCCGAGCCGACGTTTCGCGCTGTCGCGCCGCCGGCACACCCCCACCTGAATGATTACGTCGGCGTGTGCGACGTGGTGGACGCCGTGCGCCGCGCGCTCGAGTACGATCCGCGCGGCGGGTTCGAGGCGTTCCTGCTGCACGCCGACGACCAGCGCAGCACGATGCCGTCGGTCGAGCTGGTCTCGCGGCGGTACGCCGGCGTGCCGTACGCGCCGGACCGGCTCGCCGGGTACGGCGGGTTCGCCGCGCTGGTGAATTGTTCGCGCGCCCGCGACCGGCTCGGCTGGGCGCCGAAATTTCGCTGCAAGCGCTAGCCATTGGGAGGGCGAGCGTCCTCGCGAGCCGCGGCTAACAGGTTCACGCCGGCTCGCGCGTACGCTCGCCCTCCCACATAACCCTAGCGGCGTCGCCAGCGGATAAATAGCGGCGCGAGGCCTATCGGCAGGAACAGGATGAAGAGTTTGTACGGGGTGAGCAGGCTGACGAAGATGCTGACTGCGACGAGTGCGAGTGCAATCGACCCGAGGGTGGACGGCCCGCGAGGCGCAGGCGGCTCGGGCTCGGGATCGCGGTTCTCCACGGCTTAGTGCGCTGCGGAGAGCGGCGGCCCGACGTCGCGGCGGGAGAAGAGGCGGAGCACGATGAGGCCGAGCGCAGCGGAGACGCCGCTCGCGAGGAACACGCCGAGCTTGCCCTGGTTCACCAGCGTCTCGCGATCGTCCGCCGCGGCGAAGGCGAGCTCGTTGACGAACAGGGACATGGTGAACCCGATGCCGCCCAGCATGCCCGCGCCGACGACCTCGATCCATTGGACGCCGCGCGGCAGATCCGCGAGGCGGGTCTTCACGAGCACGAACGCGGCCAGCACGATTCCGAGCGGCTTGCCGATGACCAGCCCGAGAAATGCACCGAGGATCACGGGTTCGCTGTGGAAGCTGCCGAGTCCCTGCACATCCAGCACGATACCCGCATTGGCGAACGCGAACAACGGCAGCACGATGAATACGATGAGTGGTTCGAGGTTGTGTTCCAGGCGTTGAAGCGGCGCCTCGACGTGATGCACTTCGCTCGACATGTGCCGCAACAGCGACTGCTGCCGGTGGTTCACGATGACTTCCTGGACGCGGCTGGGTTCCTCGCTCTCCCACTCGCGCTCGGCGTCGTCAAACCGTCCAAGGAGCGTGCGCATGCGTTCGGTGAAGTTCTTGGTTCGGTATCGCGCGGTGTGCGGAATCGAGAATGCGAGCAACACGCCGGCGATCGTAGCGTGGACGCCCGAGTCGAGGAACGCGACCCAGCAGACAATCGCAATCGCGGTGTAAGGCCACATCGCGCGCACGCCCATCTGCCCCAGGATGAACGAAAAAATGACGAGGGTCGAGCCGATCAGCAGCGGTTGGACCTCAATCGTCTCGGTGTAGAACAGTGCGATGATGGCGACCGCGATCAGGTCGTCCACAATCGCCAGTGCCACGAGAAACACGATCAGCGTGGAGTCGACGCGACTCCTGAGCAGCGCGAGACAACCGGCGGCGAACGCGATGTCGGTCGCCATCGGAATGCCCCAGCCGTGCGCGCCGGGGCCGCCCGCATTGAGGACGGCGTAGATGGCGGCGGGAGCGATCACGCCGCCGACCGCGGCGCCCGCGGGCAGCAGCGCCCTGCGCCAGGTGGCGAGTTCTCCCGCGAGCAACTCGCGCTTGATTTCGAGGCCGACGACGAAAAAGAAAATCGCCATCAGCCCGTCGTTCACCCAATGGTGGAGCGACTGCTGGACGGTCCGTTCGCCGAGAGCGAGGCCGAATTCCGTGTGCCAGAAGTGCTCGTACCACTCGGCGCCGCCGAGATTCACGATGAGCATCGCGGCGAGCGCGGCCGTGAGCAGTAATCCCGGCCCGACCATGTCATGGTGCATGAACGTCGAGACCCACGGGCGGTACTCGAGCCCGGGCAATCGATCGCTTTCGGATTTGACGGCCGGTTCCGCGGTTTCGCGGTGAATCGTCATGACGCCCCCCTAACTCCCGGCAAGTATACGGAAATCGGCGCGCCCGATCCCGGCTCCGCGGGTTGAAAGCGCCGCGCGCGATTGTGTAGCGTTTGCGGGACTTGGCGCAGCCAATCGTCGGGCGTGCGAAGCCCCGCGCCTCGTTTTCGCTTACCCTGCGTCCCGGAATCGACAGATGGAAAACGCCAAGCTCCAGTTGAACAGCAAAGACTACGCGCTGCCGGCGTTCGCCGGGACCGAGGACGAAGCGGCGGTCGATATTTCGAAATTGCGCGCGCAGTCGGGCGCGATCACGTATGACCCGGGCTACGGCAACACGGGGTCATGCAAGAGCGCGATCACGTTCATCGACGGCGACAAGGGCATCCTGCGCTATCGGGGCTACCCCATCGAGCAGCTCGCCGAGCACTCGACGTTTTCCGAGGTGGCTTACCTGCTGATCTACGGCGAGCTGCCGGACAAGAAGACGCTCAAGGTTTTCCGCGAAGATCTCGCGCAGCACAGTTTCATCCACGAGAAGATGACGCGCCAGCTCGAGCATTTCCCGCTGAACGCCCATCCGATGGGCGTGCTTGCCTCGCTGATTGCCGCGATGTCCACGTATTACCCGAACACAGACGGCGCCGCGGAACTCGACATGCACATCCGCCGCCTGCTGGGCCAGGTCAAGACGATCGCGGCGTATTCGTACAAGCAGTCGATCGGCGCGCCCTTCGTCTACCCCAAACGCCACCTCGGCTACAGCGCAAATTTCCTGTGGCTCATGTTCGGCACGCCGGCCGAGGAATACGTCATCAATCCCGTGCTCGACCGCGCGATGAACATCCTGCTGATCCTGCATGCGGACCACGAGCAAAACTGCAGCGCATCGACCGTGCGCATGGCCGGCAGCAGCCAGGCCGACCTCTACGCGTCCATTTCCGCGGGCATCGGCGCACTCTCGGGCCCGCTGCATGGCGGCGCGAACCAGGAAGTCATCGAAATGCTGGAGATGATCCGGCAGGACGGAGGCAACCTCAAGAAGTACGTGGACCTTGCGAAGAAGAAGGACGGCGGATTCCGCCTGATGGGCTTCGGCCACCGCGTGTACAAGAATTTCGACCCGCGCGCCAAGATCATCAAGCGCATTGCGGACGAGGTCCTCGGCGAACTTGGCGTGAAGGACCCGCTGCTCGACCTTGCCAAGCAACTCGAGGAAGTCGCGCTCAACGACGAGTTCTTCATCGAGCGCAAGCTCTATCCGAACGTGGACTTCTACAGCGGCATCATCTATCGCGCGATGGGATTTCCCGTAAACATCTTCACGGCGTTGTTCGCCATTGGCCGCATGCCCGGCTGGATCGCGCACTGGCTCGAAATGCGCGCCGATCCCGACACGCGCATCCACCGCCCGCGCCAGATCTACACCGGCCCGCCCAAGCGCGACTACCCCAAGGGCAAGAAGTCGCCCGAGGCGTAGGCTCGGGGCACGCAGGCGGACGCGGTTTTCCGGAACCGTGATTGCCGCGACCTCCTGCTGGTATTGTTCCGCGTTCGGTCCCGGATCACTCATGTTCATCGTCGACGAACCCGTGCGAGGAAGCATCCCCCCGGCTTGGTGGTGGTCGTTGCCGGGGCTGGAACGCATACGGGCGCTCGCGCGAGGCTACATTCCACAACCGCCACTTTGCCGGCTGCTGGGCATCCGTCCGGGACATGTCGGACCCGGATCCGGCACGTGGACGATGCCGGCGACGGCACATTTGATGCAGTTCAGCGGCGAACTCGAGATTTCGCTGCTTATCGATGCTGCACTTCAAGGCGTAGCCATGACGGTGCTCGGGCCGGGGCAGACCCTCTTCCCCGCGACGATCGATACGAACCACTTTCGGCCGATGCGGTCAACGCGCGGCAAGTATGTCGCGCGCGGACGCGTCCTGAACGCGAGCCGCTTCTTCACATTCACGGAACTGCATGTCGAGGACTCCGAAGGCCGCCAGGTGATGCAGGCGGTGAGTCAGGCCGAGATTTGTCGAGTGGAACCGGACCCACCGCCAGCGCCGGCCAATCTCGCGCCCATCGAGGAGCCTTCGTATGCCTCGCCCGACCCGTATCTTCGGTCGGTGCCGGCGGAAAACGTGCCACTGGCCGAGTACGAGGACGGCGAGACCTTCTCCATTCTTCAACGCGCAACCCGGGGAAATATCATCAGCCCGTATCACAGACTTATGGGGGAACGATTCGTCGAGACAGCTTCGGGAAGGTTGCGCGTGGAAATACCGGCGAGCGAATGGTTTTGCCTCTTTTCGAGAACGGTTTCGCCCGGGGCCATTCTATCTCTCATCAAATCCACGGGTGCCGGCGCCAATCAGACGAACTGGAAGAAGGGTCATTCCTTCGTCGGATTAAGCAACCACTGCCACTTCCTCGGCCCTGTTCAAGCGGACGGGCGACCGATGCGCGTCGAGTCCGGGTACGCCGCGGAAACCGAGAGTGACGTCCGGACAACGGACCTCCGCGACGCAGACGGACGTCTCATCGCTCAGGGAACTGGAATCCTGCGATGGGTGGACAGCGCGAAGCGGGAGCGGCCCGCCGTGGCGAAGGCCAAGCGGATGCTCTGCACGCTGTTGTTCACGGACATCGTCGGTTCGACGCAACACGCCGAGAGACTCGGCGACCAGAAGTGGCATGCGCTGCTCGATGAACAACGCAAAAAGATGCGCGCGGAGATCACCCGGTGCAATGGCACGGAAATCGACACGGCTGGAGACGGCTTCTTCGTGCGATTCGACTCACCCGCCGACGCGCTGGACTGCGCCGTCGCGGCAATCAATGCCGTGAAGCCGCTCGGTATCGACATTCGCGCGGGCGTGCACACGGGCGAATGCGAAGTCACCGGACGTAACTACGCCGGCATGGCGGTACACATGGGCGCGCGCATCATGTCCACGGCTGGGCCGGGGGAGATTCTCGTCTCCTCAACGGTCAAGGACCTGACGATGGGCTCGGGTCGGAGGTTTGAGGATCGTGGAGACCACGAACTCAAAGGTGTCCCTGGGAAATGGCGCCTGCACGCACTCGTGTAGAATCTCGCTCCCATTCCATCAGTTCACGGAGATCGAAATGCGCGCGTGGATGGTCAAGCAGTACGGCAATTACGACAAGGACCTCGTCCTGGGCGAATTGCCCGATCCGAAGGCGGACAGCACGACGGCCATCGTCGAAGTCCATGCGACCGGCATCAACTTCGCCGACATCCTGAACATCCGCGGGCAATACCAGATCAAGGCGCCGTTCCCGTTTTCACCGGGCATGGAGGCGGCAGGCGTCGTCATCGAGGCGGGCGCTGACTCGCCGCACAAGGTGGGCGACCGCGTGGTGACGGTGAATGTGGTCGGCGGGTGCGCGGGCAAGGCGATCGCCACGGGATTTGGCAGTTACCCGATTCCCGACGAGATGTCGTTCGCGCAGGCGGCCGCGTTCACGATTAATTATCAGACGGGGTACTTCGCCCTGATCCGCCGCGGACGCCTGAAGGCCGGAGAGACCGTGCTGGTTCACGCGGGCGCCAGCGGCGTGGGTACCGCGGCGATTCAGCTTTCGAAGGCGCACGGCTCGACCGTCATCGCAACGGCGAGTTCGGCGGACAAGCTCGACATCTGCCGCCGATGCGGAGCGGACCATGTCATCAACTACAAAGACGGCGACTTCGTACCCGTGGTGCGCGAGATTACGAGCGGCAAGGGCGTCGATGTCGTTTACGACCCCGTCGGCGGTGACACCTTCGACAACAGTACGAAGGTGATGGCGTTCGAGGGCCGCATTCTCGTGATCGGCTTCGCGTCAGGCCGCATCCCGCAGGTCGCCGCGAACCGGCTCCTGCTCAAGAACATCGACGTGATTGGCCTGTTCCTCGGCGGGTACTCGATGTACCACAATCAGCACGTTCACGACATCCAGGACAAACTCTACGGACTGTTCCGCGACGGCAAACTCTCGCCGGTCATCTTCAAGGAATATTCCTTCGCCGATCTTCCCCATGCGCTCGCCGACATCGAATCGCGCGCGGCCTACGGCAAGCCGATACTACTCCAACGCTGAGTGCATTCTTCACACGCCAGCGCGAAATCTAGTCGCCTGAAACGAAATCCGTTTCGCCAAATTATCGGATTTTCCATTCCATCCTGTCCGACTTCTTCACAGTCGCACGGCCCGGCAATTGCTCCTGCCATGACGCGTCAATAACTGACAAGCATCCGATGCGGGTTCGTGGGTGTTGCGTGGCGACCCGCGCGGGCTGAACTCGGCGGGACGATGTGCCGAGAAGAAGTGGAGTAAGCCATGACCCCTGGATCTGGATCTCTGCGCGGAAGACTCATGTTCCTGTGCGCGGCCACGGCCGCTGCAATCTACAGCCCCGGAGTAATCGCCCAGGTTGACGTCGGCGTGTCGCTCACGATCTCCACGCCGACAGTGAAGATTCACGCTGCTGCCGACTTCTACGAACCACTTACGCCGTACGGTCGCTGGGAAGTCGTGGGTTCGTACGGCCGCTGCTGGGTACCGACCGGAGTCGCGGTGGGTTGGTATCCCTATTCCGCGGGCCATTGGCAGCTTACCGAGGCCGGCTGGTTTTGGGTGAGCGATGAGCCGTGGGGCTGGGCGACGTACCACTACGGCTATTGGGACTTCGAGCCGAGCCTTGGTTGGTATTGGATCCCTGGTACCCAGTGGGCACCCGCCTGGGTGAGTTGGCGCCGGGGTGGCGGTTATATCGGATGGGCACCGCTCGGCCCGCACGGTGCGGCCAAGGTCGCGTCCGTCAATTTCGTGTTCGTGGAGGAGCACCGGTTCCTCGAGCCTGTTCGCCCAACCACCGTCATCGTCAAGGAAACGACGATTATCGAAAAGACGAAAGTCGTCAACAATACGCGTGTCGTCAATAACGTGACGATCAACGAAGGGCCCGAAGTGGCCCTGGTCGAAAAAGCGAGCGGTAAGCCGATCAGACGCGAACGGGTACAGCAGTTGCGCGACACCAGTGAGTCGAAGGTTGCGAAAGGTAAGGGCGAATCGGCGGAACAAAGCGCTGTCGAGCAATCCGAGAGAGAGCCAGAACAGTCGCAGACGGGACAGGTGGAGCAGGCGCCCGTGCGCGCCGAGAAATCGCCCGCCGAGACTCTGGACACGCCCACCAAGCCCGATCCGAAGGGGAACGAGCCCGAACCAAGATCGCAACCGGCAAAAGAACAGGCGGCGCCGACCGCGCCTCAACAGCAACAAGCTCCGGATGCACCGGCCAAGAAGTCTCCGCAGGCAGAGCAGAAGAAGAAGAACAAGAAGTCGAATCCGACGCCGTCACCCGATGACCCCTCGTCTAAGGAAAAAGATCAGGACAAGAAAGGCCCGCCGAATTGAACTCAAAATGGACCCATCAGGAGTTGAAGCATGAACAAGACAAATTTGTGGCGCGGCGCCGCGGCGCTCTTGCTGGCAGTGTGGCAGGCGCACACGATGGCGCCCAGTGCGGTCGGCCAGATCGCCGGTGAGGGCGAGATCCTCACACAAGGTCCCATCCACGAGGCTTACGCGAGTGAAACGGCGGAGGCGCGCATTCAAAGTGAAGTCATCCGCTCCCGCCCGCCGGATCCGATCGAGGAATTGCCCCCCGATCAGCGGCCCGACGGCGACAACGTGACGTGGATTCCAGGTTATTGGATGTGGGACGACGTCCGCACTGATTACATCTGGATCAGCGGCGTGTGGCGCGATATCCCGCCGGACCGGCAATGGATACCGGGTTACTGGACCGATGCATCGGGAGGATATGTGTTTGTTTCCGGTTATTGGGAGGACCTGGGCCGGAGCGAAGTCGATTATCTCCCCGGCCCGCCCGAACCGCTCGAACTGGGCCCGAGTTCGCCCGCGCCGTTCTCGAACGCCACCTGGTCGCCGGGGTCGTGGGTCTGGGTGGAGACGCGTTACGCCTGGCAGCCGGGGTACTGGGTCGCGGCGCAGCCCGGGTGGATCTGGACGCCGTCGTATTACGTATGGACGCCGCGCGGTTACGTGTTCGTCGCGGGCTACTGGGACTACGAATTGGCGTACCGCGGGCTGTGTTTCGCGCCGGTGTATTACCCCCGCCACCGGTACTTGCGCGCGGGTTTCCACTATTCGCCGTCGATTGTGATCGACATCAACATCGCGATTGGCCACTTCTTCGTGCGGCCGAGGTCGTGCCACTACTATTTCGGCGACTACTACGCGGATCAGTATTACCGCCACGGGTACAAGCCCTGGTACTCGTATCACCGGGACCGGGATCACTATCGGCACTACGATCCGATATTCGCGCACTATCGCGAAGATCAATTGCGACGCGATCGCGACTGGGATCGGCGCGTCGACGACGACTACCGCCACCGGCGCAACAATCCCGACGCGCGGCCGCCGCGGACGTACGCCGCGCTGCAGGACGTCGAGCGCCGCGCGCCGCGCACCGATGAACGTTCGCGGCGCGATCTCGTCGTCGCTCAGCCGCTGACCGAGATCGCCAAGCGCGAGGAGCGGCCGCGCCCGATCCGGGAAGTAAACATGGACACCCGCCGCGAGTTGCAGACAAGGAATCGGGCCGTGGACGATTTCCGGGCCGAGCGCGAACGGCAGGAGGCGACAGCGCCCTCGAGCTGGCGCGGACAACGGCGGGAATCGACGGAAGCGCGCGAGCGTCCCGCACGCGAGGAACGAACGCCGGCCCCGCCGGTCGAGCGGTCGCGACAGCCTGACGCGCGCGACGATCGCGAGCGCGTCCCAGCTCCACAGCCGTCGCCGATTCCGCCGACCGAAAAACGCGACACCCCTCCGAAGCAGACGTCTCCAAACGAGCGCCGGGCCGAACCCGATACACGGCCGACGGAGCGACAGCCCCGGCCTTCGCGCGAAGAGACACAGCGGGAAATCCAAACTCGCCAACCGGAACGCTGGTCGATGCCGCAGTCACCGGTCGCGGCGAAACGCGGCCCGGCCGTGCGACAAGCGCCCCAACGGCCGGAGATCCCGCGAGCGGATGTCTCGCGAAGCCGGGATGGCGTCCAGGAACGCTCAGGCCCGCAGCGCGGCCAGGACCAGAATCGGTCCGGCGAACGCGGCCGGCCCGATCGCCGTCCAAAGGGTTGATGGTCGCGCGCTAATCCGAACCGGTCATTTCGCGCCGGGCGAAGATTAGTACCTGCTCGCCCCAGGCCGTGCCGGAGCGATCGTCGAGCAGTGCGTAGTCCCGATGAAGCGGGCTGCCCGCTACGAGCAGATGCGGCATATATATGGTCGCGTTGACGACGTAGTCGGGTTCTTCGCCCAGCAGCATGGACGTGGGGACGACGTTGTTGGCCGCGCGATAGGGCTCGCCGTTCGCGTCCGAAAGGTCCGATTCCGGCGGCGGGTAGTACCCCGGGGCGGAGGGCGAGCACAGGCCAACGGGGTCGTAAACGTTACCGTCGAAGAAATAGCCGAATACGCCCACCTCCGAAATAAGCGCCGTCGATCCGGCCGCGCCGGGCTCGCGGTTCAGCCTCTCCGCCGCCGCACGGTAGCTGCGATAGCGCTCGCGCTCCATGCCCGACCAGTCGCCGGAATTCGCATCGCGCGCGTAGATCCACCGGCGCGCGTCGTCCACGTCGCCGCGATGATACGTGTAACGATTCGCCGCCAGCAGCGCGAGCGCGAACGCTCCGACGGCCGCGCGCCAGGCTCGATCGCCTCCGATTCGCGCGGTAAGCGGCCGAAGGAGCGCCGCCCCGCCGCCGAACAGGGTGAGCAGGAGAAACGCGATGTAAGAGGGGAAGTACCACGCCGAGGTGTTTCCGACGACGGCATAAAACAACACGAAGCACGCAGGATACAGCAGGTAGACGAGATCGGCGGGCCGTTTTCTGGCGAAATACACCCAGACGACGGGAACGATAACGCAAACGACTCCGCCCAGGATCGTTCGAAGCGGATTCGTCACCGCTTCGAGCCGATTGCCGTTGACGAGTACGCGCAGCGCCCAGGTCCGCAGCGCGGCCCAGACGTTTCCCGGGAGGTGCAGCGCGCGGTCCAACAGGCTGATGGACTCACCCGTGTACGGCCAGAACACGATGGGCGTGAAGCGTTTGACGGCGACGGATTGGGGAATCGGCGAGCCGTAGTACGCAACGCTGAAGAGTAGCCATGCGGTCGGCACAAAGCCGAACCAGACGAGATGCGCGGGCCGGAATGCGCGGTTGAGCAGCAGCGCGGTCCAGACGATCGGCGTTGCGATGATGCCCTCGGGCCGGACCAGCGGCGCGATCGATGCCAGCGCCAGCGCCAGACTCCACGCCTTGCGGCGCGTAGCAAGGAACGCGGCCAGCAACAGCACCAGCAGCAGCGGATTCTCGAATCCCTGCGATGCGACAACGACGATCACGGAATTGAATCCGATCAGTCCGGCCGTCAACAGCGCGACCGACCGACTGCCAGTCAGATCGCGCGCGCAGATGCACACGAGGAGCACAGCGCCGCCGTGCAGCAGCGCGTTCAGCCACAGCGCCGCGGAGGGAATGTCCGGCGTGAACGTAACGCGGCTCCAGAGTGCGAGCAGCGCCATGTATGCCGGCGCGGTGGAGCCGAGGACGGGCGGGCCGTCGAGGTTCCAGGCGGGCACGCCGTGGTGCGCGAGGTTCTTGGCGTGACGATACGTGATGTACGCGTCGTCGCTCGGGCGCAACGTCTGGCTGACGACGAACGCAGCCGCGACCACGGCCAACAACAGCGCCGCGGCGAAAAACGGATCCCGCGCGCGCGTGATCGTTGGGCGCGGCGTGGACGGTCCCCCCGGATCCACTCTCCCCCCTTGTCTGCGTCGCCCCCGGCGACGGCGGCCAGTCTATCCGATCGCGTGCCGCGCGTCGCGCCTAGTCGACGTGGACCGACTGCGGTCCGCCGCGCAAACCGTAGAGGACCATGCCGCACAGCGGGATGATTGCGACCGTGAGCGAGATGAATCCGAACGCGACGATCGCCGCCTCGAGTGAAGTGCCGGGGTGCCCGGCCGCGGAAATCGGCGCCATCTTCTCGCCCGCGCCGACGAACCCCGCGTAGCACGTCGTCGCCCAGTTTGCGTACGTGCCGTAGATGGCAAGCCAGAACGCAACCGTGAGCGCGCGCGGGCCGAGGCGCAGACGCGTCCACATGAGTCCGAGCACGATGAGGAAGGGCCCGTTCATCACGCCTTCGAGATGACTCGACACGCCCATGCGTGGGTTCGTCATCAGCGGAATGACGAGGCCGGTCAGCAGCCCCAACAGAAACAGCACGACGCCCCATTGCAACAGCCGATGGCCCTGTTTCATCGCGGCAATTCCATCGCTACTCATCTCCACCCTCCCAAATAGTCCGTGCAAAGTATAACGCCCAGCACCGCATCATCATCGTTATCCTCATCGTAATCGTAATCCCCCCTTACGGCATGCCTCCCATTTACATCGGTTCTCGCGCCCTCCGATTACGATAAGGATTACGATGATGATAATGATGACGAGTCACGCGCGATTTGCCTCTCTGAAGTTCTGGACACGCTTGCAATTCCCCGCGCAAGCGTTCTACCCTTTGCCACCAATCGGGCCCGGCCGCGCGGGGGGTTGCTCTCGACCGTCTTCGCCGGGATTTTCTGCGCCGAACCGTTTCGGAGTGTCGCATGAAGCTGCACGAATACCAGGCAAAAGCCCTGTTCCGCGAGGCGGGCATTCCGTGTCCGCCGGACCGCATGGTGACGACGGCGGATGATGCGGTCAAGGCAGCGAACGAACTCGGGCTGCCGGTCGTCATCAAGGCGCAGGTGCACGTGGGCGGGCGCGGCAAGGCGGGCGGCGTCAAGGTCGTCAGCAAGGCGGAAGAAGTCAAGCCGGTCGCGCAGAAGATCCTCTCGCTCACGATCAAAGACCTGCCCGTGCGCAAGCTGCTCATCGCGCCGGCGGTGGACATCAAGAAAGAGGTCTACCTGAGCATCCTGATCGATCGCGGCACGCGCTCAGCCGTTTTCATCGGCTGCGCGGACGGCGGCGTCGAGATCGAAGAAACCGCGAAGACCAATCCCGAGGCGATCCTGCGTTACGAAGTGACCGCGGCAGACCTGCCGGTGCTGATGCGCGACAAGCTGATGGGGTTTACGTCGAAGCTGTTCAACGACGCGAAGCACGCCGCGCAGGCCGCGGACATCATGATCAAACTCGCGAAACTCTTCCGCGACAAGGACGCCTCGCTCATCGAGATCAATCCGCTGATTGTAGACGGCACGGGATCGGTCGTGGCGCTGGACGCCAAGATGATCCTCGACGACAACGCGCTGTTCCGGCATCCGGAACTCGAAAAGTTGCGCGATATGGACAGCGAAAATCAGGACGAGCTCGACGCGAAGGCGCAGGGGCTCAGTTTCATCCCGCTGGACGGCACCATCGGCTGCATGGTGAACGGGGCGGGCCTCGCGATGGCGACGATGGACACGATCAAACACGTCGGCGGCAATCCGGCGAATTTCCTCGATGTCGGCGGGAGCTCGTCGCCGGACAAGGTCGTCGCGGCGTTCCGGCTGATCCTGAAGAACCCGGACATCAAGGCGATTCTCATCAACATCTTCGGCGGCATCACGCGCTGCGACGACATCGCGCGCGGCATCCTCAAATCGCTCGAGCAGATGAAGGTGCCGGTGCCCATCGTGGTGCGGCTCGTCGGCACGAACGAGGAGGAGGGCCGGCGCATTCTCGAGGGCACCGAACTCGGGACGGCGACGACGCTCGTGGACGGCGCGCGCAAAGCCACCGCGCTGGGAGCGAAGTCATGAGCATCCTCGTCGGCAAAAACACGCGCGTCATCGTGCAGGGCATCACGGGGCGAGACGGCGGCTTTCATGCGCAACAGATGATCGACTACGGCACGCAGATCGTCGGCGGCGTCACGCCGGGCAAGGGCGGCCAGAAACACCTCGACCGGCCGGTGTACAACACGTGCCGCGAGGCCGTGGCGGAGACTGGGGCGGACGTTTCGATCATGTACGTGCCGGCGAAGTTCGCGAAGGACGCGATGATCGACGCGGCGATCAGCGGCGTGCGAATGCTTGTCGCGATCACGGAAGGCATCCCGACGCTCGACGCGCTCGAGGCCTACGAGATTCTCAAGGAACGCGGCGTGCGCCTCATCGGCCCGAACTGCCCGGGGCTGATTACGCCCGGCGCGTGCAAAATCGGCATCATGCCCGCGAGCATCCACGCGCCCGGCCGCATCGGCGTCATCTCGCGCAGCGGCACGCTCACGTATGAAATCGTCCACGAACTCACGCAGGCGGGGCTCGGCGAGTCCACCTGCATCGGCATCGGCGGCGACCCCGTCATCGGCAGCAAGTTCGTGGACCTGCTCCCGCTGTTCGAAAAAGACAAAGACACCGACGCGGTCGTCATCTGCGGCGAAATCGGCGGCCAGGACGAAGTCGATGCCGCGCGCTACTTCAAACTCCACATGAGCAAGCCCGTCGTCGGCTTCATGGCCGGCCTCACCGCGCCGCCCGGCAAACGCATGGGCCACGCCGGCGCGATCGTCGGCGGCGAAGACGACACGGCAGCGTCCAAAATCGCCAAGATGGAAGCCGCCGGCATCCCCGTCGCACGGCTGATCACGGACGTCGTGCCGCTCGTCAAGCAGAAGCTGGGGTTGGCGTGAGATCTCGAATCCGTTTGTGAGTCACGTCATTCCATTGCGTGATTCGGACCGGCCGCGAAGCGCGGGCAAGCCGCAAGCCATAAGGCGAACCGCTGAGGTCGCCCACCAACGCCGGGTACATCGTCTCGCCGACCTCATGCGCACGACGCCACGGTCGACCTATGATCTGGTGCTGTTCAATGGTCTTCGCACGATCCGAACGGCCCCAAACGTCGCCAACACGAGCAATACGATCCACAGTAGCCAGTGTTGTTGCCGAAGCGGAACAGCTCTTGGACCGCCGATGCTATAGGTTGAGAAGTGATCGGTTTGAAACGTAAGCGTGTTATTGACCGTATCGATGACCACGCTCGGTAAAAACATGGCGTCCAACGGTTCGTATTCGTGGGTCGTTGGGTTGAGCAGGTACGGGATCATCATGCTTTCGTCCAGAACACTTGCGATTTCCAAATCGGTGTAGGTTATCGTAATCGTGACGGGCGGTTCGAATTGCGTGCCGGTCGGCCCGAAGACGCGTCGAACAAGGATGGCTGTCTCTAAATCCGGCAGCTGGCTGAACTCCACCGGATCCAACGGAGTGGAAATCTGGATCTCCTTGAGACCGGATCCGTTCGGGAAGTTGATCACTTGATATTCGGGGAGCGTGACGGTCGTCCCGGTGGTGGTTGTCACGACAATATCGGGCGAACCGCCCGGCACCTGTACAGCGCTGTCCGTCAGTGTGAACGGCAAAGGCACCGGACCACTACCGAAATCCGCGGTGGTAGCGCCCTCGGGCAATGGATCCGTGTCGGCTTCGATATTGGTCTGCGCACCGCCTTCATAGAGGTGCAACGCGATGCCGATTGGATACTGCAATCCGTCCGTCGGGTCGAATAACTTGATCGGTGTGCCCGAACCGTCAATGTTTCCTACGATAATCGCGCCGCCCGCAAGCCCTTCACCCCCGTTTCCGTCTCCCCAATAGATCTTTCCCCCTTCGATGTCGAGTGCGAGGCCCTTCGGATTGAAAAGGCCATCGGAAGCATCAAAGAGCCTCACGGGCACTCCGCTGCCGTCCATATTGCCAACGCGAATGCTCGGATCTTCGAACCCGAAGTCGCTCCAATAAATCCGTCGAGCGGCGAGGTCCAGAGCAATGCCAAATACGTTCACCACTTGGCCCGTCGAATAGTCGAATACCGTGGCCGGCGAGCCCGTCCCATCCAAATTTCCCACCTGGATCCGCTGCGAGGAGCCCTCTGACCAATAAATCTTTCCCCTGGCCACGTCTATCGCGATGGCAAGCGGAAAGAAAACCTCAGTGTTGTTGAAGAGCTCTGTCGGGGCGCCAATGCCGCTCAGACTACCGACATAAATGCCGTAGGACGTCGCAAAGTAGATTTTGCTCCCAGGGACATCTATTGCGATCCCTCTCGGCCCCACCATGATCGCGCCGTCCTGATCGTGCTCGAAGAGGACTGTGGGCGGGCCGGAACCATTGAGATTCCCGACACAGATCCGATTTGAGTTGTCATCCGACCAATAAACCTTGCCGCCGGCGGCGTCGATCGCGATGCCGTATGGTTGAGACAAGCTATCAGCCGGGTTGTCGAAAAGAATCGTCGATGTACCGCTCCCCGACGATTTCCCAACGCTTAGTGTGTCATTGATCTGATCTGTCCAGTAGATTTTGCCCCCGCCGAACGCCTTCCCCGGCGCCGTGATTGTCAGCGCAAGCAACAACAATGCGATCGTAAATCTGAGTTTCAACCGCACGACGCCAGTCCGGTAGTTTCGCATGTTAAATCATGACCTCCACGGGGATTGTGGCGTGACTGTAGCCAAAGGCTAATACTATGTCAATATGATTTTTCGCTTCGAAACGAGAACGAGCGGAAGCGTTCTCTTGTCAAAGTGCTTCGAGTAATGAGAAGGTCAAAGAACGGCGTCGAATCCGAATCGGACTGGGATCTCTGTTCGTCCGGAACGCGAGTCGAAACGCGCTCCAACCCACGCGCGGCTGAATTCGGGTCGGCGCGTTCGGACCGGTTGTCCGTGTGAGTTCCGAGCGAGCGATTAGAGATGCAATTTCGGCCAAAAATCGTTAGAATCTAAACAGGGGAACGTCTTGGGTCGCGGCGTCGTGGGGGCGCCGACCGGGATGGGAAACATTTTTTGCGCCGGGTCCCGTGGTGGCTCGGGCATCCTGCCCGAGTGCACGGGCCGGCAGCCCATGCCACAAGCGCCTGCGCGTCAAGGGTTTCGGAATTGCAGCCGGTATGAGTGACGAGGGGCCTCAACCCAGTCAGCACAGCCTCGCCTTTCTGGAAGGGTTGTATGAGGAGTATCTCGCGCGGCCCGATTCAGTGTCCGCGGAGTGGGCGCGTTATTTCTCGTCTCTGAACGGCAACGGGAACGGCCATCACGGCGCGCCGCCGAGGCTGGGCCCCTCATTCCACCCGCGCTCTATATTTAATCCGCGCGGCGCGAACGGCCGCGCGACCGCCTCCGTCCGCGATCACATCACGCACGCGAGCGCGCTCCAGCACAAGGTTGACCTGCTCATCCGCAACTACCGCGTGCGCGGCCATCTGATGGCGTGCCAGAGCGCGGTGGGCACCCCGACGATCAAGTTACCCGAGATCGACCCCGCGTACTACGGCTTCGGCCCGGCGGAGCTCGATTACGAGTTCGCGGCGGCGGCGATCGGCGGCGACGGCACGATCACGCTGCGCGAAATCATCGCGCGGATGGAGAACACGTATTGCCGGTCGATCGGCGTGCAGTTCATGCACATCGACGATCTCGAAACGCGCGACTGGCTCCAGACGTGGATGGAACGCACCGAGAACCGGATGCAGCTCGAGCGCGACCAGCAGTTGCGCATCCTGACGCGCCTTACCGACGCGACGATGTTCGAGGAATTCATCCAGAAGAAGTATCCCGGCGCGAAGAGTTTCTCGCTGGAGGGCGCGGAGAGCCTGGTGCCGCTGCTGGAGATGGCGATCGAGCGCGCGGGCGACCAGCGCATCGAGGAGATCGTCATCGCGATGGCCCACCGCGGCCGGCTCAACATCCTCGCCAATATCATGGGCAAGGATCCCGCGCAGATCTTCCGCGAATATGAGGACAAGAACCCCGACGCATACACCGGCCGCGGCGACGTGAAATATCATCTCGGGTATCACTGCGACTGGAACACGGTCCACGGCCGCAAGATTCACCTCGCGCTGTGTTTCAACCCGAGCCATCTCGAATACGTGAACCCGGTCGCGCTCGGCCGCATGCGCTCCTGGCAGGATCGCACGGGGGACGTGATGCACCAGCGCGGGCTGGTCATCCAGATTCACGGCGACTCCGCGTTCGCGGGCGAGGGCGTCGTCCAGGAGACGCTCAACCTGTCCAACCTGAAAGCCTACGGCGTCGGCGGCTCGCTGCACATCATCGTGAACAACCAGCTCGGGTTCACGACGAACCCCTATCAATACACGTCCACGTATTACTGCACCGACATCGCCAAGATGCTGCAGAGTCCAATCTTCCACGTGGACGGCGAGGACCCGGAGGCGGTGGCGCAAGTGATCAACGTCGCGATGGAGTTCCGCAAGCAGTTCCGGCGGGACGTCATCGTGGACATGTACTGTTACCGCAAGCGCGGGCACAATGAAGGCGACGAGCCGGCGTTCACGCAGCCGCTGCTCTATCGCGAAATCTCCAAGCGCAAGTCCGTGCGCGACAACTATCTCAATCGCCTCCTGGGGCTCAAGGAAATCACGAGGGAAGACGCGGACCAGATCGAGGTGCAGCGCCGCGAAAAACTGGAGGCTGCGTTGTCCGAGGCGCGGGCCCAGCCGCAAGTGCGGCCGCCGTCGCTCCTGCGCGGGCTCTGGAGCAATTACCAGGGCGGGCCGGATATTTCCGTTCCCGAAGTGGACACCGGCGTGGACAAGGGCGAGCTGTCCCGGTTGTTGGGCCGCCTCTGCACGGTCCCGGATGGTTTCAAGATTCACCCCAAGCTCGAAAAAGTGTTTGAGCAGAAGCGCGAGATGGCGTCGGGCACGCGATCGCTCGACTGGGCGACGGCCGAATCGCTGGCGTTCGCGTCGCTCGCGGCCGAAGGCGCGTCCATCCGCATGACGGGCCAGGACTGCGAGCGCGGCACGTTCAGCCAGCGCCATGCGATGCTGCACGACGTCGAGGACGGCCGGCAGTACATGCCGCTGCAACACGTCGCGCGCGAACAGGCCCCCGTCGTCATCGCGAACAGCCCGCTCAGCGAGGCGGGGGTCCTCGGCTTCGAGTATGGATATAGTCTCGCCTGCCCGGACGGCCTCGTCATCTGGGAGGCACAGTTCGGCGACTTTTGCAACGCGGCCCAGGTCATTATCGACCAGTTCCTGTCGACGGCAGAAGACAAGTGGCGCAGCCTCACCGGGCTCGTGCTGCTGCTTCCGCACGGTTTCGAGGGTATGGGCCCGGAGCATTCCAGCGCGCGGCTCGAGCGGTTCTTGAGCCTGACGGCCGAGGACAACATTCAGGTCTGCATTCCCTCGACCCCGGCGCAGATGTTCCACTTGCTGCGCCGGCAGGTCCGCCGGCCCTGGCGCAAGCCGCTCATCGTGATGACGCCCAAGAGTCTGTTGCGCAACCCGGAAGCCGTCTCGACGCTGGACGACCTCGCCACGGGCCGGTTCCGGCGGATCATTCCCGATACAGGCGGGCGGCTCGAGGGGGTCCAGCGGATCCTGCTCTGCGCGGGCAAAATCTATTACGATCTTGACGCCGAACGCCGCGAGTCCAAGCGCGACGACGTCGCCATTCTCCGCCTGGAGCAGCTTTATCCGTTGCATCCGTCCGACTTGAACGACGCGCTCAAGGCCTACGCCGACGATACACCGGTCTACTGGGTCCAGGAGGAGCCGGAGAACATGGGCGCGTGGCGGCGCATGAAGGGCAAATTCGGCGAGCGGCTGCTCGGCCGGTTCCCGTTTACGGTGGCCAGCCGGCCCGCGTCGGCAAGCCCCGCGACCGGCTCGGCGCACAGCCATCGCAACGAGCAACACCAGATCCTGTCCACCGCATTCGGCACGCAAAAAACGTCCTGGTACTGATTGTCCGGCGCGTTCGATCCGAACGTTGCTGTTTCGCGGATGTTTTCGGTAGGGAGAACGCCACAGCATGGCCATCGAACTGAAAGTGCCGACCGTCGGCGAATCCATTACGGAAGTTGAGATTGGAACATGGCTGAAACAGGCCGGTGAAGCCGTCGAAAAGGACGAGCCCATCGTCGAGATCGAATCGGACAAGGCCACGGTCGAAGTGTTCGCGCCCGAGTCCGGCACGATCAGCCAAATCATCAAATCGACCGGCCAGGCCGCGACCGTCGGCGAGTTGATCGGCTATCTCGAACCCGGCCAGGCCAAGGCGAGACCGGCCGCCGAAGTCGCCCAACGCGGCGAGACCGAGAAACCGGCGCCGGTCATCCAGGCGCGCGCCGCCACGCCTTCGAAGGCGGCCGAGCCCGCGCGCGAGGCCGTCACGCCGGCTAAACAGGGCGCCGTGATGCCGGGCGCCGAGCGACTGCTGGCCGAGCACGGCCTCGAGGCGGCGGACATCCCCGCGAGCGGTCCGGGTGGCCGCCTGCTCAAGGAAGACGTGCAGGCGTATGTCGATTCGGGCAAACCGGGCAAGAAGCCACCCGCCGGGGCCGGGTCGCCCGAGCCCAGGGCCGCCGAGCCCGCGGCGAATCCGCCCAAACCCGCCGCGGAAGCGCCGTCGCCGCGTGCTGAGTCGGACCGGGAGGAAGAGTCGGTCCGCATGACGCCGCTGCGGCGCAAGGCCGCCGAGGCGCTGGTGAACGCGCAGCAGACCATGGCGCTGCTGACGACGTTCAACGAGTGCGACATGTCGGCGGTGATGGCCATGCGCGAGGCCTACAAAAACGACTACGAAAAACAGCATGGCATCAAGCTCGGGTTCATGTCGTTCTTCGTGAAGGCCGTCGTGGAAGGCCTCAAGGAGTACCCGGCGGTCAACGCGGAGATTTCCGGCGAGAACATTCTCTACAAGAACTACTACGACATCGGCATCGCCGTGAGCGGCAAGAAGGGCCTCGTCGTGCCCGTGTTGCGGAACGCCGAACGCATGAGCTTCGGCGAGATTGAACTCGCGATCAACGACATGGGCAAACGGGCGCGCGACGGCAAGGTTAACCTCGAAGAACTGCAAGGCGGCACATTCACCATCACCAACGGCGGGATCTTCGGCTCGATGATGTCGACGCCGATCCTCAACCCGCCGCAGAGCGCCATCCTGGGCATGCACGCTATCACCAAGCGTGCTGTCGTCGTCAAGGATGAAATCGTCATCCGGCCGATGATGTATGTGGCGCTGACCTATGACCACCGCATCATCGACGGCCGCGAAGCGGTCAGCTTCCTCGTCCGCGTCAAGGAATGCATCGAGGATCCCGCGCGGATCCTGTTGGAGATATAGGCCATCGAGGTGCGATCAATCCGCCCGTTCGGAGTTCCGCGTTCACGCGGCCGCCTAAAGGCGGAACTCCGAACCAACAACGAGGCGTCACATGCCGGATAACAAGCATGACCTGGTCGTCATTGGTGCGGGGCCGGGCGGATACATCGCCGCGATCCGCGCGGCGCAACTTGGCCTGAACACGGCCTGCGTCGAAGAGAACCCCGAACTCGGCGGCACCTGCCTGCGCGTCGGGTGCATCCCGAGCAAGGCGCTGCTCGAATCGAGCCACCGCTACCATGCCGTCCGCCACGACTACGAATCCCACGGCGTTAAGGTCGGCTCGGTCGAGCTCGATCTCGCCGCGATGCTCAAGCGCAAGGACAAGATCGTGGGACAGCTCACACGCGGCGTCGCCAGCCTGTTCAAGAAGTACGGCGTCACGCGGTACGAGGGCCGTGGGCGCCTCGACGGGACCGGCAAAGTGGTCGTACAAAAATCAGCGGAGGAATTCCTCGCGATCGAGACCACGCACGTCATCCTCGCCGCGGGTAGCGTGTCCTCTCCCCTGCCCGGCGTCGAATTGGACGGCGGCCGCATCGGCACGAGCACGGAGGCGCTGTCGTACCCGGAGGTACCGGGACATCTCGTCGTCATCGGCGCGGGCTACATCGGCCTCGAACTCGGGTCGGTCTGGGCACGTCTGGGCGCCAAGGTGACCGTGCTCGAGTATCTCGACCGCATTCTGCCCGGCATGGACCGCGAACTCAGCGACGAAGCCCTGAAGATTTTCAAGAAGCAGGGCCTCAAGTTTCAGCTCGGTGCGAAGGTGACCGCGGCGCGCGCGGTCAACCGCAACAAGTGTTACGTCGAGGTCGAGGGCGCGGGCTCGGTTGATTGCGATCGCGTGCTGCTGTGCGTCGGCCGCCGCCCGAACTCCGCGGACCTGGGCCTGGACACGGTCGGTATCGAACCGGAGAAGTCCGGCCGGATTCCGATCGACGAACATTGGGCGACCTCCGCGAAGAACGTCTTCGCGATCGGCGATCTCGTGCGCGGTCCCATGCTCGCGCATAAGGCCGAGGAAGAAGGCGCGGCCTGCGCGGAGTACATCGTGAACGGATACGGCCACGTGAACTATGGCGCGATCCCTGGCGTCGTGTACACGCACCCCGAAGTCGCCGCCGTCGGCCAGACCGAGGAACAACTCAAGGAAGCGAACATGCCGTATAAGGTCGGCAAGGCCTCGTACTTCCCGAACGGCCGCGCCAAAGCCCTCGGCGAGGGCGACGGGTTCGTGAAAATCCTCGCGCACAAAGACACGGACCGCATCCTGGGCGTGCACATCATCGGCGCGCAGGCCGGCGACCTCATCGCCGAAGCCGCCGAGGCGATCAACTTCGGCGCGAGCGCCGAGGACCTCGCGCATACGAGCCATGCCCACCCCAGCCTGGCCGAAGTCGTGAAGGAAGCCGCACTGGCCGCCTTCGACCGGCCGCTGAATTCCTGACGCTATCGAGGGTCCGGCGCTAGGGCACGCTCACGCGGATGATTTTCTGGATTCCGTTTTCATCGACAACGAACACGAAGTTGTCGTCCCCCGAGGGTTCATCTTCCGTGGCGTCTTTCTCGATGATGGGATCGCCGTCGTCCGTGCGCAGGACGTGCGTGGCATCCACGCCCGCCTTGTCCAGCCGCCGTAGCGCGCCCTCGGTGGGATGGTCATGCTTGTGCCCGGCCGGAACCACGACCCAATCGGGCGACACCGCCTCGATGAACGGCAACGAACACGAGCCGTTCGAGCCGTGGTGTGGAAGCTGGAGCACGGTGGCGGCCAGGCTGAGGTTGCCACCCTGATTGTGGTGCTGCAGGAGCTCGAATTCCTCGCTGTCGATCTCGGTGTCTTCTGACTCGTCGATGTGTTTCTTGTTCCGGCCGTTGATATCGCCGGTAATGAGAAAGGATGTTTCGCCGTACTGCAGTTTGAACACCAGCGAGGCGTTGTTGCGCTGCTCGGCCTCGTTGAACGGACGATGCGAATTCGGATCGGTCTCCGGCGGCACGCGATCGACGTTGAGGTAGGTAATGGTCACGTCGTCGCTCCGCTTCGCGGGTGTTCCTCCGTCGTCGTACAACTCCACAAATCCAAGGGGAAGGTAGTCCTCCGCGGGCACGTAGTACGCAATGCCTGGGATCGACTTGGCCTGTTTGAGGAACGCGGTCCAGCGTTTGCGCTTTTTCAGAGTCGGGCTGGTGTACCCCGTGTTCACGAATTCGTCAACATCGTATTTATCGAGGAGTTTGCGCGAATTGTAGAAGTGATCCTGGTCGGCGTGGGTGATGAAGACCGAATCGATTTTTTCTTGCGGCGCGAAGTGAGAAACGTATTTCATCATTTCCGATACACCCTGGTCGCCGCCGTCAATGAATAATGTCCTGCGGTTACCCGGGGTCTGGACCAGCATCGCGAGTCCCGGGCCTACATCGATGAAGTGGACGCGCAACGTGTCCTGGTCCAGAGTGACCTCGTCGAGCGGAACCGCGTCGCCCGGCGGGCTGACGGCCACCGCGGCGGAACACAACGCTACGGTGATTAGGCAGGCGGCAATCGGAACGTGCATTTCTTCACCCTCCCGTGATCCCGATTTAATCGGTTGTAGTAGTAAAGCAGGTATAAAGCAACCGCGTCAACGTGCCCGAAGAACCCCGTTTCGCCGCAACCGCATCGCCGAACGAAGCGCCTCTTCTTCCTTGACGCGCCCGCAGTATTCACCGCGACAGAACAAAACGCCTCCCTTTCGTGTTAGACGTGTGAAGGCGAATTGGTGGACCGTTTGACCCGGTAGTGGACGGGTTATGCGGCGTGCAGTGGCCATCGTGGCTGAATAGCGAGTTGAAAAACCTCGTCGTCTAGGAGTAGCGTTAAGAACCTTTGGCATGGGGGATAGCGCGGTTGGGGGCGATCGGGTTTCAGCCTGATCCAGCCGGATCGCACGGACTCATGCCGAGGTGTATGCCGGCGCCGGCGACCCGACGCTCGCCGCGCCGCGAACGAAAAATTTCAGTTTGCGAACGAAAGATCAACGAGGCCGAGCGTCTCAGGAGCAGCCGGGTCCCGCCGGAGTCAAAGCAGGAATGTCCAGCGTAATCACGGAGTCGTCCTCCCAGGAACAAACCGAAAGTGACCAGCGAGTCGTTAACGACGCCGTAATCAAGATCGCGACCAAGAACGGCTCGGGCAGCCAGTCGGCCAACCTCATTCTCCTGCGCGCGATTTGCAAAATGGGGATTCCCGTCAGCGGGAAGAACCTGTTCCCCTCGAACATCGCCGGCCTGCCCACGTGGTTCACCATTCGCGCGAACGAGGACGGCTGGCTCGCGCGCCGCGCGAGCAGCGACATCGTCATCGCGATGAACGAATCGACCGTCGCGGAGGACCTCGCCGAGCTCGAGCCGGGCGCGATGGTCATCCTGAACGATACGCTTCAGCGCCTCGTCACCCGCGACGACCTCAAGATTCACGCGATTCCGTTCAGCAAGCTCGTTGCGGAAGCGTGCCCGGATCACAAGCTGCGCAAGCGCGTCATCAACGTCATCTACGTGGGCGTAGTCGCGTGGCTGCTCGACATCGACATGGGCACGATCCTCGAGGCGATTTCGTTCCAATTCGGCGGGAAAAAGACGGCCATCGAGCTGAACAAGGCCGCCGCCGACGCGGGTTACGAGTGGGCACGGCAAAACCTGCCGAAACACCCCAAACTCCGCATGCGGCCGAGCGACAAAACGCAGAACAAGATGATCATCGAGGGGAACGAGGCCGCCGCGATCGGGTTCCTGTTCGGGGGCACCACGGTCCTCGCGTGGTATCCGATCACGCCGAGCAGCAGCCTGTGCGAGACGCTGATCGATCTGTTCGACAAGTATCGCAACGACCCGGTGACTGGCAAAGCGACATATGCCGCGGTGCAGGCCGAAGACGAGATCGCGTCGATCGGCATGGTGCTGGGTGCGGGCTGGGCGGGCGCCCGGGCGATCACGGCGACGTCGGGGCCCGGCATTTCACTGATGGCCGAGATGTCCGGCCTCTCCTACTTCGCGGAAATCCCTGCCGTCATCGCGGACGTGCAACGCATGGGCCCGAGTACGGGTCTCCCGACGCGCACGGCGCAGAGCGACATCCAGGCGGCGTACCAGCTTTCGCACGGCGACACGAAACACGTCCTGCTCATTCCGGCCAACGCGACGGAGTGTTACGAGTTCGCGATGAAGTCGCTGGATCTCGCCGAGCATTTGCAGACACTCGTGTTCCTGATGAGCGATCTCGACATCGGCATGAACAAGTGGCTGGTTGATCCGTTTGACCCGCCCTCTGATCGCGCGCTGCCGCGCGGCAAGGTGCTCGACGCCGAAGCGCTGGAGAAGGTCGCCAAGTTCGAGCGGTACCGCGACGTGGATGGCGACGGCGTGCCCTATCGCACGCTACCTGGCACGAACAACCCGAAGGCGGCGTATTTCACGCGCGGCACGGGCCACAAACCCGACGCCGGCTACTCGGAAAACGCCGCGAATTGGAAGCAGAACATGGACCGCCTCGCGCGCAAGTATGAGACGGCGCGGGACATGGTGCCCGAACCCGTCATCGACCACGTGCAGGGCGCGCGCATCGGCATTATTGCGTACGGATCGAGCGACCTGGCCGTTGCCGAGGCGCGGCACATCCTCTCGATGCGCCACGAAACCCCCGCGGCTTACCTGCGCATCCGCGCGCTGCCCGCGCAGGCGGCCATCGGCGACTTCCTCAAAACTTACGACCGCATCTATCTCGTCGAACAAAACCGCGACGCCCAGATGGCCGCGATTCTCAAGGCGGAGTTCCCGGAGACTGCGGCGAAGATTCGCAGCGTCCTGCACTACAGCGGGCTGCCCATCGACGCCCTCAGCATCGTGGACGGCATCACCGGCGACGCAGAAGGGACGAAGTAATGTCCACACAAACACCCGACGCCCCGCAGAAGGGGCTGAACCTGCTGGGGCTCGCGATTCAGGACTACCGCGGCTCCGAATCGACGCTGTGCGCCGGTTGCGGCCATGACGCGATCACGGCGTCGATCATCAAGGCGTGCCACGAATACGGCATCGCGCCGCACACGGTCGCCAAGCTCAGCGGCATCGGCTGCTCGAGCAAGACGACGAATTATTTCCTCGACAACGCGCACGGATTCAACGGCGTGCATGGCCGGATGTCGTGCATTGCGACGGGCGCGCACGTGGCCAACCGCACGCTGCATAACATCGGCGTCAGCGGTGACGGCGACACGGCGTCGATCGGGCTCGGCAACTTCCTGCACATGATCCGGCGCAACGTGCCGATCGTATACGTGGTCGAGAACAACGGATGCTACGGCCTCACCAAGGGCCAGTTCTCCGCCACGGCGGACACCGGATCGAAGAAGAAAGGCGGCAAACAGGTCAACCAGAACCCGCCCGTGGACATTTGCGCGCTGGCGATCGAGATGGGTTGCGCGTTTGTCGCGCGGTCGTTCTCCGGCGATACGAACCAGGTGCGCAACCTGCTCATGGCGGCGATGGCGCACGAGGGCACGGCCGTGCTCGACATCATCTCGCCGTGCGTGACGTTCAACAATCACGAAGGCTCGACCAAGAGCGTGGCGTACGCGCGCCAGCACGAAGACCCGCTGCACGAGATCGATTTCATTCCGCATTACACACCGATTACGGTCGAGTACGACCCCGGAGAAACCATCGTCGTCGAGATGCACGATGGCTCGCACGTGACCCTGAAAAAACTCCAGGGCGACCACGACCCGCGCGACAAGGACGCAGCGCTCCAGCTCTTGCACGAGGTCCAGCGCACGCAGCACTTCTACACCGGCCTCATCTACCATCACCAGGCCGCCAGGTCGTTCGCCGAACAGCAGCGCCTCGTCGACGAACCGCTGGCGACGCTCCCCACCGAGCGCACGCGCCCGCCCCGCGCCGTCTTCGACGAGATCATGGCGAGCTACAAGTAGTTCTCGCTCGGGGTTTGGGAGGGTCGCGCTGCCGCGCGACCGTTTCGCCTCACGCGGAGGCGCGGAGTATCGCGGAGGGGCCCACCGCGAAGCTCACAGCTGATGAGACCAGAAAGAATGGCACGCACCATTCGGGGATAATCCAGCGGCGACCCAAGTTCGCTCGCCACCTGGCGAAGTGCTATGACGATATCCAAGGGCTGCGTGTGTAGTCCTATCCGTCCCGCCTGATGCTCCCCGCCAGCACCTGCCGGTTCATGCGCGCGATGTTCTCTACGGAGACGTTCTTCGGGCATGCGGCTTCGCAAAGATAGTGATTCGAACAGTTGCCGAAGCCTTCGGCATCCATTTGCTTCGCCATACCGGTCGCGCGGCGGTACTTCTCCGGCTGGCCTTGCGGCAGCAGGTTGAGGTGGCTGACTTTCGCTGAGACGAACAGCATCGCCGACGCGTTCGGGCAGGCGGCCACGCACGCGCCGCAGCCGATGCACGCCGCCGCATCGAAGGCCTTCTCCGCGTTCTCGTGCGGCACGGGCAACGCGTGCGCTTCGGGCGCCGAGCCCGCACGCACGGAGATGAACCCGCCCGCCTGGATGATCCGGTCGAACGCGGTCCGGTCAACGACCAGATCCTTGATGATCGGGAAACTCTTCGCGCGGAACGGCTCGATCACCAGCGTGTCGCCGTCCTTGAAGCGGCGCAGGTGCAACTGGCACAGCGTCGTGCCGCCGTCGGGACCGTGGGCCTTTCCATTCACGACCGCGCCACACGTCCCGCAGATGCCTTCGCGGCAGTCGTGTTCGAACGCGATGGGGTCGCCGCCGTCGCGTTCGATTTGCGCGTTGACGACGTCGAGCATTTCGAGGAAGGACATCTCGGCGCTGAGGTCCTTCATCACGAATTTCTGGAAAAATCCGCGCGCGTCCGGCCCCGTCTGGCGCCAGATCTTCAGCGTCAGCCCGATTTTCGACTGCGTGCTCACTTGTAGCTCCTCGTGGTCGGGTGGACTTCCTCGAAGATGAGCGGTTCCTTGTTCAACACGGGCGCCTGCCCCACGCCCGCGAAATCCCACGCCGCGACGTAGGTGAACGCGTCGTCGTTGCGCAGCGCCTCGCCGTCCGCCGTCTGATACTCCTCGCAGAAATGGCCGCCGCAGGACTCCTCGCGGTGCAGCGCGTCGCGCACCATCAGCTCAGCAAACTCCATGTAGTCCGCGATGCGGCCCGCGCGCTCGAGCGTCTGATTGAACTCGCCCTCGGACCCCGTCACCGTCGCCTCGCGCCAGAACGCGTCACGCAACTGCGTGATCTCGCCGATCGCCTCCTCGAGTCCCTGCCGGTTGCGCGACATGCCGCACTTGTTCCACAACAGCAGCCCGAGTTCGCGGTGGAACTCGTCGATCGTCTTGCGCCCGCCCAATGCGAGCAGCGCGTCGGTCCGGCCACGCACGGCCTGTTCCGCCGCGTCGAATTCGGGCCGGTTCGTGTCGAGTTTGTCGAAGCTGCCGGCGAGGTAATTCCCGATCGTGTACGGGATCACAAAGTATCCGTCGGCGAGCCCCTGCATCAGCGCGCTCGCTCCGAGCCGGTTCGCGCCGTGGTCCGAGAAGTTCGCCTCGCCGAGCACGAACAGGCCGGGCAGATTGCTCATCAGGTTGTAATCGACCCACAGCCCGCCCATCGTGTAGTGCACCGCGGGGTAAATCCGCATCGGATGCTCGTACGGGTTGTCCGCGGCAATCTTCTCGTACATCTCGAACAGGTTTCCATAGCGATCCGCGATTAC
The DNA here is from genome assembly GCA_964411925.1 of uncultured Nitrospirales bacterium. Classification (GTDB taxonomy): domain Bacteria; phylum Hydrogenedentota; class Hydrogenedentia; order Hydrogenedentales; genus VFKU01. Next base: position 728 of record CAYPNI010000040.1, on the reverse strand, counting down.
GTCCTTGCCCAGGCGTTGAATCGCGTCGCGAAAGTCGAGGTACACCGCCATCCTCGTCGAACCGACGCCGAAACCCGCGTCGCAGCGCTCCTTGGCTGCGCGGCTCGCGACATCGCGCGGGGCGAGGTTTCCGAACGAGGGATAGCGCCGCTCGAGGTAATAGTCGCGTTCGTCCTCCGGGATATCGTTCGCGCGGCGCTCGTCCCCGGCCTTTTTCGGCACCCAGATCCGCCCGTCGTTGCGCAGGCTCTCGCTCATCAGCGTCAGCTTCGACTGGTAATCGCCGTGCACGGGGATGCATGTCGGGTGAATCTGCGTGAAGCACGGGTTGCCGAAGTACGCGCCGCGCTTGTGACACCGCCACGTCGCGGTCACGTTGCTCAGCTTGGCGTTGGTGGACAGGTAGAAGACGTTGCCGTAGCCGCCCGTCGCGAGACACACCGCGTCCGCCGTGTAGCGTTCGTATCCACCCGTCCTGAGGTTGCGCGCGATGATGCCGCGCGCGCGGCCGTCCACGACGACCAAGTCGAGCATTTCGCGCCGCGGGAACATCTCGACGCCGCCGCGTGCGACCTCCTTCATCAGCGCGCTGTACGCGCCGAGCAACAGTTGCTGACCCGTCTGGCCGCGCGCGTAAAACGTGCGCGAGACCTGCGCGCCACCGAAGGAGCGGTTATCGAGCAGCCCGCTGTACTCGCGCGCGAACGGCACGCCCTGCGCGACGCAGT
>CAYPNI010000039.1:22982-33425 GCA_964411925.1 uncultured Nitrospirales bacterium | reverse complement strand
GCGCTGAGCTGGCTCATCCACGAGATGGAGCAGCGCTACGAACTGTTCACGCACCTGCGCGTGCGCAACATCGACGTCTACAACGAGAGCGTCGAGAACGGCGAGATCGAAGTCGAGTCCGAAGAAGGGGAGGACGGCGAAAACGTCGAGTCCATCCGCAAGCTGCCGTACATCGTCTGCGTGATCGACGAGCTGGCCGACTTGATGATGCTCGCCCGCGCCGAGGTCGAGGACGCCATTTTCCGCCTCGCCCAGCTCGCGCGTGCCGTGGGCATTCACCTCATCATCGCCACCCAGCGCCCCTCTGTCGACGTGCTTACCGGCGTCATCAAGGCCAACCTGCCCGCGCGCGTCTCGTTCCAGGTCTCCTCGCGCATCGATTCGCGCTGCATTCTCGAGGTCATGGGCGCGGAACGGCTGCTCGGCAAGGGCGACATGCTCTACCTCCCGCCCGGCCGCGGAAAACCCATGCGCCTGCAGTCCGGGTTCGTCAGCGACAACGAGATGAACGATCTCATCGCCTATCTCAAGACCCAGGCCCCGCCCCAGTACCGCGACGAAATCGAAAACTACGGCAAGCAAGGCGGGGCCGCGCTCGAACTGGACGACGAGGACGACGAACTGTTCGATGACGCGGTCCGCGTCGTCGTCGATACCGGCCAGGCGTCGATTTCGATGATTCAGCGCCGGCTCCGCGTGGGGTATACGCGCGCGGCGCGACTCATAGACATGATGGAACTGCGCGGCATTGTGGGCCCGCACCTGGGCAGCAAGGCCCGGGAAATTCTGGTGCCCGTGGCGCGCGATCGAGACGAGGTAGCATAACGGTGACCAATTCGTTGTCCGCCGAGTTGCAGGAACGCCGGCGTCTGCTCGGGCTAACCCGCGAAGAGGCCTACAAGAAATTTCGCGTGCCGCTCGCGTTCATCGTCGCACTCGAGGAAGGCCGCCTCGATCAACTTCCCGCGCCCGTGTATGCACGCGGTTTTCTGAAGTCCTACTGCGAAGGCCTGGGCCTCTCGCCCGAGTCCCGGATCGAAATCCTCGAGGAGGCACTTCACCGCCGCCCGCGGTTCCGCGTAGCGTTTCTGGGCCGCGATGCCGGGAGCCGCCCACAGTGGCTTCAGGATGCGATGACCTGGGCCGCGATCGCCGGGATCGTCGTGTTCGGCTGGATTGCCTACACCCTCGTCGTCAATCCTGGCAAACATACGCACCAGACAGGCGTGCAAGCGGAGACGCTAGCGCCAAGCGGGGCCGATCCCTTCGCCGCCCCGTGATTCGCAGCCCACAGCCTGCTAAACTGGCGGGGCACGAAGCGGAATCGTCCGCTTCCGGCGTCCAACTCCGCAACTTCGACCGATTTCGGCCCCATGAATCTGCCGAACCAGCTGACCATAGTCCGGCTCGTCCTCGTTCCCATCTTCGTTGCGCTGTTGTCCGTTGAGAGCATCCCCACGTACATCCTCGGCTATGTCGTGTTCACCGTCGCGTCGATCACCGATTACTGGGACGGCCGCATTGCGCGCGAACGCAACCTCATCACGAATTTCGGCAAGCTCATGGATCCGCTCGCGGACAAAGTGCTCATGGCGAGCGCATTCGTCATGATGATGCAGGTTCCGTCCCTCTGGGTCCCCGGATGGACGATCGTCGCGATCCTCGCGCGCGAGTTCCTCGTCACCGGCGCGCGGTCCATGGCGGCGTCGGGACCGGGCCACCAGGTCATCGCCGCGAACCGGTGGGGCAAAATCAAGACCGTCGCGCAGATGACGTACATCTACACCTTCCTGTTTTTTGCCATCGTCGCGATCGCGGTCCGCCGCTGGCTGCCCGACTATGCCGAGCCGTACGAACTCGCGCTGCGCTGGGCCTCCTGCATCGGAATCATCCTCGTTTCCGCGTACACGCTCTTTACCGGAGTGCAATTCGCCCAACAGAACTGGAAGACCCTGCGCCTGGGCAGCGAGCAATGACCGCTCCCGGAGCGTTCACTTCGCGGTTGCGGATCAGCCTGGCTGCCTACGGCGAGAACCTGCGCGCGTTGCGCGATCGGTTGCCCGAGGAATGCGGGCTCATGCCCGTCGTCAAGGCGAACGCCTACGGGCTCGGCGCCGTGCCGATTGCCAGGCGCGCGATCACCGAGGGCGCGCAGATGCTCGGCGTGGCGACCGTGGCCGAAGGGGTCGAATTGCGCGAAGCAGGCGTCCAGGCGCCGATTCTCGTGCTCGTGCAGGCGCGCGCGCAGGACTTTGAAGCCGCCGTCCGACACAAGCTGCGCCTGTCCGTGTCCGACCTCGGCCTCGCCGAAAAACTGGGCGACGAGGCGCGCAAGGCCCGCTCCGTCGTCAACGTCCACTGCGAAATCGATACGGGCATGGGCCGCCAGGGATTCGCCGTGCACGACGCCGCGACCCAACTGCGCAATCTGACCCGCATCTCGCACGTTGACATCGAAGGCATTTACACGCATTTCGCGACGGCCGAACATCCCGAAGACGGCTTCGCCGATCAGCAGTTGCGCGCCTTCCGCCAGCTCATGCGCGATCTCGAGACCGAGGGCGTGCCATACGAGATGGCGCACGCCGCCAACAGCGCTGCCATCCTGTTCGTACCGGCGAGCGTGCTGGATATCGTCCGGCCCGGGCTCGCGTCGTATGGCATCTGGCCCGGCACCGAACGCCCGTCCACTTGTCCGTTTCGACCCGTGGCGGCGTGGACGACGCAGATCGTGCTCGTTCGCGACGTGTCCGGCGGCGCCGGCATCAGCTACGGCCGCACCTATTTCACCTCCAGTCCCGCGCGGATCGCGGCAATTCCCGTCGGATACGCGGACGGGTATCCCTTCGGCGCGTCGAACCGAGCCGAGGTCCTCGTGCGTGGCCGGCGTTGTCCCGTCCGCGGGCGCGTGACCATGAACGAGACGCTCATCGACGTCACCGGCATGCGCGACGTCGTCGCGGGCGACAAAGTCACGCTCGTGGGATCGGACGGCAACGAGACGGTCACCGTCGAAGAACTGGCCGTGCATAGCGGGCTGCCGCCCCACGCGGTCCTCACGGGCATCGGCGCGAGCGTCGAACGCGAATACGTACCCTGACCCCGCCGCGATGTCCGAACGCTACTACGTAGACGGGTACAACATCCTGCATGCAGACGCCGCATGGAGCGCGATGGCGGATGCCGACCTCGAAGCGGCGCGCGAAGCCGTCATCGAGGCCGTGAGCGGCTGGGCCGCGCGCACCGGCAACCACGCCTGCATATTCTTCGACGGCCAGGGGCGGTCCCACGAACGTGTCGCGGCCGATCCCGGCCGGCCCAACGTGGATATCGTGTTCACCTCCAGCCGGCTCAGTGCCGACGCGCTCATCGAGCGCGGTGTGTACACGGCACAAAAACGCGACACGGTCATCGCCGTCACCTCCGATCGCGGAATCAGTGATTTCTGTCTCGGCCTCGGCGCGCTCACGATGCGCTCCGAACATTTCGTGAGCATGCTGCGCGAGCCTCACCCACGCGCGAAACCCGCCGCCGCGGACGAAAGCCTCACGCTCGAGCAGCGCATCGGAGAGGCGTCCTCCGAAGAGTTGCGCCGCCTGCGCGATCGGCTCGGCGACGCTCCGCGCGGCCCGTAATTCGCCCCGCCCTGTGTTATCATCCGGACTTTCGGCGCCCTCGTGGGGGGATTGCTCCGTGGAAATCCAGTCGTTTGTCACAACGCCGTTCGCCGAGAACGCCTACCTCGTGACCGATTCCGGCGAGGCCATGGTGATCGATCCAGGCGAAGCCACCCAGGAATTGCTCGACGCGATCGACGGCCTGCGCGTCACCACGCTCGTCAACACGCACGCCCACATTGATCACGTCGGCGGCAACGCCGAGATCAAGCGCCGGACCGGCGCCGAGTTCGTCTGCCACGCGGATGCGCGCGAAATGCTCGCCTCCGTTCCGATGCAGGGCAAGATGTTCGGCATCGCCGTCGAGCCCTCGCCTGAACCCGATCGTTTCATCGCCGAGGGTGACTCGCTCACGGTGGGCGGCGTGACGCTCAAGATCGTGGACGTGCCCGGCCACGCGCCCGGACACATCGCGCTCGTGGGCGATGGCTTCGTCATCAGCGGCGATGTGCTGTTCGCGGGCTCGATCGGCCGCACCGACCTCTTCGGCGGCGACATGGACCTGCTGATGGAATCCATCCGCACCAAGCTGCTGCCGCTGCCCGACGAGACGGTCGTGCTCAGCGGCCACGGCCCGCCGACGACCATCGGCGCCGAGCGCGAAACGAACCCCTTCATTCTCGCCGCCCAGTAGCTCCCGATGCTCGGTGCCGCGCTACTCACCCTGGCCGCCCTCGCCCAGCCGCTGGCCGTCCGGCTCGCCCCGGACCAACCCGCGCCGATCTTCTTTACCGATGAGCCGCTCGTCGTGCAGTTCCAATCGACCGAACCCATGACGGCCTCAGCGGACGTCGCCGTCACCCTGCCGAACGGAGAGCACGCGTCGTGGACCGCCCAAGGCCTCTCCCTCATCGCCGACCGCCCCACCTGGCACGGCATCTCCTCGTTTCCCGTCGCGCGGGGCCCGCACCTGTTCCATGTCCGCGGCGATCCGGCACAACTCGACGAGTTCCGTCAGACGCTGGTGCGCATCGATCGGCCGAACGAGTCGTCGCGCGGCCTCGTCGCGATCCACCTGAGTCATCCCGCGCCGGGCACCATGTACGCCCTGCGCTGTTTGCCCGTCGCCGCCGTGCGCATGGACGCCGACACGCCCAACCTCGCCGTCGTCGTGCGCGATGTCGCGTTGAACACGCCCGGCCGCCTCTACCTGCGCGTGCCCGCAGGCGAGGCGATCGAACGAACGGCCCTCGGCCCGCTGGCCGAGGAACTGGGCGACATCGTTGACCTCTGGGAGATCGCCGGAGCGGGCGGCGCGCAGGAATACGCCGCCGTTGCCGGAGACATCCGCCGGGGCGATCCCGGCGCCAGGCTTGCCGCGCGGGTCTCCGGCGCGCGCGATGCCGTCGCGCTCGGCCGGCTCGAGGCGGCGCTCTGTCCGGATGTGCTCGTGGTCTCGCCCGATTCCGTCGAGGCCGTTGAACAGTCGATGCAACGCACAGGCGTCGAGGGCGTCTCGCTCATCGTCGAATTCAGCCCGCCGGTCGGGGACGATCCAGCGGCCGCGGAGTACATCCCGCGCCTCCTCGAGTCCTCGCGCATGCCCTATCATGAAGTCATCGTGCCCCAGCGCATGATCGAGTCGTCGTCCGGTTTTTCTGGTGCACTTTCGATTCTGGCGTCCGCGACACGCCTCTTCGACGGGACCGAACTCATCGGCGAGCTCGACGTCGAGGGCAACAACCGCGCATGGCTCTACGGCCGGCCGGGCGACGCGGATCCTCCGGACTGGGTCGTCGCCGTGACCTATACCGATCCCGGCGAGCCGCAGCCGGAAATACCCGCCGCGGCGGCTGAATCGTGGCGCCTGTACGATGCCCACGGCAACGTTCGCGCCGAGTCCGCCACGCCCCAGACGCCCCTCGGCGACCTGCCGGGCTTCGGGCTTTGGTTCGTGCGCGGTTCCGGCGGCGATGTGCTGCTTGCGGCCCACGTCCGCAGAATGAAGGAGTACGCCGCCCTCACGCTTCCGCACGAGGAGTCGCTCGCGCTCGTCGCGCCCGACAGCATCACCGCGCTCAAGCTGCTCCGCAACTACACGCACCCGTCGCCCACGCGCGTCCAGTTCATCAACCTCGTGCGCAGCTTGCCTGCCATCGAGGAGGCGTGGCATCGCGGAATCATCGAGCCCCGCGACGCCGTCCCGCTCTCGCGCTACTTCGCGGCGATGGTTCGCGAACTCGCCACCATCGCGCAAGAAATGGACGAACCGTTTTTGGAACCGCTCGAGCGCACCTTCTCGAACTGCCGCGAATTGCTCAAGGCTTTCCCGGAAGCACAGGAAAAGGCCGACGCGCGCCGGGTCAGGTTCCTGCGCGCCGAAGTGGCGCGGCTGTTGGACGAAGCGAGCGCCTGCGAAGCCGCCGGACGCGTGACCGAGGCCAAGGGCGTCGCCGCGCTCGCCGAATGGCGCGCCCGCAGCCTCGAACCCGCCGCCAGCATTCCGCTCCTGGCCGAAGAGGAAGTTCCGCCCGAGGCGGCGGGGGAGGAATCGCCGGCGCCGGAACCGTCAGACTCCTCCGACGCGAACCCCAGCGGCGACACGGAGCTTGACCCATGAAACGCATTGCGGTACTCACCAGCGGCGGCGATTCTCCCGGGATGAATGCGGCCATCCGGGCCGTGGTCCGCGCGGGCTTTTACCACGATCTCGAAGTGTTCGGCGTCCTGCGCGGATACCAGGGACTGATCGACGACAAACTCGTGCCGATGGCGCCGCGCGACGTCGGCGGCATCATCAATCGCGGCGGCACCATTCTCTACTCCGCGCGGTGCCAGGCCTTCATGGAAGCGCCCGGCCGCGCGGTGGCCGCGAAGAACCTGCGCGACCGCGGCATCGACGGTCTCGTCGTCATCGGCGGCGACGGCACCTATCGCGGCGCCGTCGCGCTCGAAAAGGAACACGGCATCGCCTGCATCGGTCTACCCGGCACCATCGACAACGACATCGGCGGCACGGAATTCACGATCGGCTTCGATACAGCGCTCAACACCGCGCTCGAAGCCATCGACCGCCTGCGCGACACGGCCGAGTCGCACGACCGCATCTTCCTCGTCGAGGTCATGGGCCGGCACAACGGATACATCGCGATGATGAGCGGAATCGCCGGCGGCGCCGAGGCGATCCTCGTTCCCGAAATGCCGACCGACATCAGCCAGCTCATCGGCGCGCTCGAATCGGGCAGAAAGCGCGGCAAGAACTCGATGATTGTCGTCGTCGCCGAGGGAGACGACGCCGGCGGCGCCGCCGAGATTGCGCGCAAGGTGTCCGAGCAATCCTCATTTCGCGACCTGCGCGTCGCGATCGTCGGTCACATGCAGCGCGGCGGATCGCCCACGGCGTTCGACCGCATCCTCGCGAGTCGCCTCGGCGTGCGCGCGGTCGAGGCCCTCCTCGAAGGCAAAACCGGAATGATGGTCGGCATGTCCAAGGGTCAAGTCTCGCTCCGGCCGATTTCGGACGCATGGGAAACCTCCTGCCGGTTCGATCCGGGCTTGGTGGATTTGATGAAAGTCCTTGCCAAATAAAGACTTACAACAGTGCGACCTCCCTGCGTTCATTCCAGTCTCTAAACGATCCGGCCCGCCATGGCGTCTCATAAACGACACGACTCAAGAGCGGATCGGACGGATCGATTGGGCACGTTGCCGCTGGCCATGACGGAGGCGAATTGTCCTGCGCCCGCGCAGGACGACGTCGTCGCGCGTGCCCAGTCCGGCGATCAACGGGCATTTGAACGGCTCTACCGGGAGAATCTCGGCCGGGTGTTCGCCCTGTGCCTGCGGATGACGGGTGACCGCGCGGACGCCGAAGAACTCACGCAAGAAGCCTTCGTCCGCGCGTGGCAGAAGATCGGGTCATTTCGCGGCGAAAGCGCGTTCTCGACGTGGCTGCACCGTCTCACGGTCAACCTCGTGCTGACCGAGTTCCGGACCCGGCAACGCCGGCGCGACCGTGTGAAGCTGACCGACGATCTCAGCGAGCACGACGCGCCCGCGCGTTCCGCGGCGCCACGGGAGCGAGTCGATCTCGAATCGGCAATCGCTTCCCTGCCCGAGGGCGCGCGCCAGGTATTCGTGTTGTACGAAATTGAAGGGTATAAGCACGACGAGATCGCTTCGCTGATGGGTATCGCGTCGGGCACGACCAAAGCGCAGTTGCACCGGGCACGACGACTGCTGCGCGAGGCACTGACATGATGAATGACGAAACGACAGCGCAATTGCACGACTATCTCGACGGACTGCTCGATGACGCTCAGGAAGCGGCGATCGAGGCGCAACTGGCCGCCGATCCCGCATTGCGCGAGGAACTCGAAGGCACTCGCGCGCTGCGTGCGCAACTCCACGCGCTACCGCGCCAGATCGAGCCCGACCGCGACCTCTGGCCGCAAATCGCCTCCAGGCTTGACGCCGCGCAGACGCGCGCCATCGATTTCGGCCGCTTCCGGGCACGCCGTCGACGGCCGGTCATCGGCTATCTCGTCGCGGCGGCAGCGCTCGTGCTTTTCGCCTTGGGCTCGCCGTACTTTCTCGCGCCCCAATCCCCCGATGTGCCGCCGGAAAGCGGGGGAGGCGTGGCATCCGCGCTGCCGGACGATCCCGAATTTCAGCGGGTCGCGGCGCAATACCTGACCGCGCGCGATGAATTGATGATGCTGCTCGACGAGCGCAAGGGCGACATCGCTCCGGAGACCTACGCCGTCGTCGAAGAGAACCTCGCCGTGATAGCATCGGCGGTGACCGAGATCCAGACCGCGCTGGCCGTCCAGCCCGAGAGCGAGAAGCTCGAGCGCATGCTGTACGCCGCGTATCGAAGCGAAGTGAATCTGCTCCGGCAAGCGGTGCAACTATCCGACGTGCCGGCGGCGTCCAACCCGGCGAGTGCAGACGAAGGAGACAACGATGCGATCTAGGGCTTGGGCATTCGGGTTCGCAGTAGTGTTGTGCGCCGCAGGGGTTTGGGCCGACGACGACAACGACGATCACAACGAGCGGCGCGTCGTCATCATCGGTTCAGGCGAGATCGAATCGCTGGGCGGCGATTCGGATGAGATGAGCCGCGAGATCGCGGACGCGATCCGCGAGGCGCTCCGCGAAGCCCGCGAGGAAATGGGCCGTGCAGGCGTCGAAGTCCGGCGCAGCCGCGACGAAGCGATGCGAATCCGCATCGAAGACCGGGATGAACTCCGCGAGGCGTTGCGCGAGGCCTTCCGGGAATCCCAGGGCGCGTTGCACGAAGCGGGTGTCGTCATGCGCGAATTCATGGCGCAGGGCCTTCCGGGCTTGACCGGCATCGCCCCGCTGGCCGGCGCGGGTCCGTTCTTCGGCGATTCCGGCGCCGGCGCGGCGCGCTCCGTTGACGAGCGCAAACCCGCCGCGGGCGTGCGCGAAATCCAGATTGAGAACGTCTCGGGCCGCATCGTCATCGAGGGCTGGGACCAGGACGAAATCCACGTCCAGGGCAGCATCGGCGAGGACGTTGAGGAACTCGTGTTCCTCGTCGAGGGCGATTCCGCGGAGGTCCACGTCAAGGTCCCCAAAGGCCGCCGCAACCCCAAAATCCGCTCGGAACTCACCATCCACGTGCCCAGGCGCCTGCGCGTCGAAGCGCAGACCGTGTCCGGTGGACTCGAGGCGCGCAATATCGACGGCGACTACATCGACCTCGAAACCGTCTCCGGCGGCGTGTCGGTCTCCGGATGCAGCGGCGACATCGAAGCCAGCACCACCAGCGGCGGCATCGACATTGCCGATGCACGCGGAGAAATCCGCGCCGAATGCGTCAGCGGCGGCATTGATGTCACCGGCGAGCCGAGCAAAGTCTCCGCCGAAAGCGTCAGCGGTTCGATCGAGATTCATGGCGTGCAGCGTGAGGTCGAGACGAATTCGGTCAGCGGCCGGACGTCAATCTATGCCGGCGCGCTCGATCGGCTCGATGTGGAGAGCGTCTCGGGCGGGTTCGATTACGAGGGCGCCATCGCGCCCAACGGGCGGTTCGACGTGAGCTCGATCAGCGGCGGCGTGCGGCTGACGTTCACCTCGGAAGTCTCAGCCGAATTCGATATCGAGAGTTTCTCCGGCGGGATCAATATCGATCTGCCCGGCGCGCCGACCTCCGCCAAGCGCCAGGTCAGCTTCCGCACAGGTACCGGCGCCGGCCGCATCGACGTCGAGTCGTTCAGCGGCGGCGTCCGTATCGATCACAAGTAGCCGCGGGGACTCGCCGCCGGTCACCGCAGGCCGAGCACGTCCTGCATGTCGTAGAGGCCGGCGCGAGAGCGTTCCACGAACCGTGCCGCGGCCAGCGCGCCCGCCGCAAAGGTATCGCGGTTGTGCGCGCGGTGCGTCAGCTCGATGCGCTCGCCCCGGCCGATGAACGAGACCGTGTGCTCGCCGACCACGTCGCCGCCGCGCAGCGCGTGCACGCCGATTTGCCGCGGCGGCCGCTTGCCCACGAGGCCCTCCCGGCCAAACGTCGCGTCTTTGGGATAGTCCAGGCCGAGTCCCGCCGCGGCGCATTCGGCAAGCCGCACGGCCGTACCGCTCGGGCTGTCCGCCTTCTGGTTGTGGTGCGCCTCGACGATCTCGACGTTGTAATCGAGCCCGAGCGTCTGCGCGACTTGCTGCGTCAGTTTGAACAGTAGGTTGACGCCCAGGCTCGTGTTCGGCGCGAACACCACCGCGATCTCGTGCGCGAATTCGGCCACCTGGCGCTTCTGTTCCTCGTTCAGGCCCGTCGTCCCGACGACGGCCCCGTTCCCGA
>CAYPNI010000039.1:0-22882 GCA_964411925.1 uncultured Nitrospirales bacterium | reverse complement strand
ACGCAAATTCTGGTCACTTGGTGTCTCCGAATAGGTCCGCCAGCGCCGGCGGAGTTGGACGGAGTTATACCAGAATATGCGCAGCCCCGCGCCCCCGTTACTTCTTCGGGTATTTCGGGTCCGCCTGCACCTCGGCGATCTGCATCGAGTGGCGCCGCACGTGCAAGGCCGTTAGCGTGAGCCAATCATGCGCGTTCATCCACCCGATCTGGGGAAACGGATTCATCATCGTCACGTTCTTGATTTCCCGCGGCATCGTCTCCGCAAACGCGCGCACCGTGCCGTGCGCCTTGTAGAATTCCTCGATCGCGTGCGCCCGGTCCCAGTGTTCCGTCGGGCTGACTTCGTACGGCGCCTTGAAAGGACTACCCGCGCCGCCCGCGTTGCGCGTCAGCACGACCTGGCGCAGCAAATCGTTCTTCCCTTCGGTGCGGCTGAACCACTCGGGGTCGCGCGGGCCCTGCATCGTCGCCTGAATCCCCGCCAGCACCGCCTCTTCCGTGCGGACGATGTGCTCGACGCACTCCGCGACCGACCAACGATCCGGGTTCTGCTTGAACGTCCATTGTTCGTCCGTCATCCCGCTGATGAGGCCGAGCAACGTGTCCTGGGCCAGATCGAGGTCCTCGATCAGTTTCGCAAACTCCGCATCGGTCACCGCGGGGCTCGGCGCCTCCGCCACGACGGCCATCGGGGCCACAAGAGCGAACAAGCACGAGACAATCAGGATAGAGCGTGACATGGGATCGATCTCCGTGTTCCCCGGTTAGCGGCCGCCCGTCGCAGACGCGCCCTTCGGATAGTTCGGGTCGGACTGCACCTCGATGATCTGCCTGCTGTGGCGCACGGTATGCAGCGGCACGTAGATCAGCCAGTCGTAGGCACTGAGCGTGCCGAAGACGGGGAACGGATGGTCAAAGGTGTGATTCTTCACCTCGCGATCCACCGTCTCCATGTACGCCCGGCAGATCCCCTGAATCTTGTAGAACTCTTCGATCGCCTTCGCGCGGTCCCAGTGTTCGGTCGGGCGAATCTCCTGCGGGGCCTGCGCGCCGCCCGCCCCGCCGGGATTGCGGTTCGGCATCACTTTGCGGATGAACGCGTTCTTGCCCGCGGTCTTTTCCGCCCATTCAGGGTTTTCCGGCGCGGCCATCGCCTGCTGGGCCGCGTCGAGCAACAGCGCCTGCGAACGCACAATGTGCTCCGTGCACTCGGCGACGGACCAACGGTCGGCGTTCTGTTTGAAGTTCCACTGCTCATCCGTCAGTCCCGTGATGAGTCCCAGCAGCATGTCCTGCGCGTCGTCCATCATCTTCATCAGTTCGACGAATTCCGCGTCCGTCAGGCTGGGATTGGCCTTCTCCTCCGCGGCGGCGAGCGTCGCCGGGACGGCGAGAACAATTAGGATGGCTATTAGTTTGCGCATGTGGCACCTCCCGTTGCAGGTTGAATCTGCACCACCCAGAATAGCACTCGACCAGATGAAACCCCGCAACCCGAGCCGGGGTACCGCACGCGGTTACGGCGCGCCCGCCGCGGTCCCGCGCTTGGGATAATTGGGGTCTTCCTGCACTTCAACAATCTGCCGGCTGTGGCGCACGGTGTGCATCGCGAGAACATTCAGCCAGTCGTAGGCGTTCATCCAGCCGAATTGCGGCACCTGGCTTTCTTGCGTGCGGTCCTTGATCCGCCGATCCATCGTTTCGACGTATGCGCGCACCTCGCCCTGCGCGGCGTACAGCTCCTGAAACGCGCGCGCCCGGTCCCAGTGCTCGGTCGGCCGGATCTCGTCCGGCGCCTGCCGGCCGCCCTGGCCCTGCGGCCCGCGCATCGGCACAAGCTGCCTCACGATGTCCGTCTTGCCCGCCGTCCGCGTTGCCCACTCGGGGTCGGGCGTCTGCGCCACGATCCGTTTGATCGTTTCCAGCAGCGCGCGTTGTGATCGCACGATGTGCTCGGTGCATTCCGCGACCGACCATCGATCCGGATTCTGTTTGAACGTCCACTGCTCGTCGCTGAGACCGCTGATCAGTCCCAACAACGCGTCCTGCGTTTCGTCCAGTGTCCGGGTCAACTCCGCGAATTCAGCGTCCGTAAGCTCCGGACTTGGCGAATCCTCCGCAGCGACGTACGCCGATCCGGCACACGTCAACAGGAGGGCGGAAAATGTGCGAGCGAGCATCGGCGCGTCTCCTCTGCCAGGGCGACCGCCGCACCGGCGATCGCCCGCCCGCTCAGTTCAACACGGGTTCGAGGACAGGGTTTCGCGCGTACGAACTTCCCGCCGGCGAATTAGTGGCCCTTCGGGTAGTTCGGATCTTCCTGGACCTCGATCAGCTGCTTCGTGTGCCGCACGGTGTGGTAGAGAATCAGGTTGAGCCAATCGTGCGCGTTCATCCAGCCGAGCTGCGGCGCGGGATGCGGCATACCGCGATCCTTGACGTGCGGATCCATCGTCTCAAAGTACGCGCGCATCTTGCCGTGCGCCGCGTAAAATTCCTCAATGCCCTTCGAGCGTTCCCACTTATTCACCGGCTGGAGCGGTTCGGGCGCCTGAAATCCACCCTGACCTTGCGGACCGCGGTTGGGCACGGCCGCCTTCACGATCGCCAGTTTGCCCGCCGATTTCGTCGCCCACTCGGGATCGGCCGGCCCGCCGATAACCGCTCGCACCTGCGCGAGCAGCCCTGCCTCGGAAAGCGCGATATGCTCGACGCATTCACCCACCGACCACCGATCGGGCCGCGGTTTGAAGTTCCACTGCTCATCCGTAAGACCCGTAATCCGCGAAATCAGCGCGTCCTGCGTCTCGTCCACGAGCGCGATCAGCGCCTTCACCTCGGCGTCCGTCAGCACCGGACTCGGATCCTCGGCGAACGTGTTCGTCACGAACAGGCTAACGATTAGTAACGCGAACAGAATCAAGAATTTCCTCATGGCACATTCCTCCCTCGGGGTAATCCGCCCGGATGTAACACGCGTCCGCCGAATGCGGAGCCGGTATCATTTCGCCGGATCGGCGCCTAATGAACGCCGGCCCGCCTCGCGTTTATTGCACGGCAAAACGCCCGCGAATTACTTCGCGCCCAGCTTCACATCGAACCAGTCACCCATCATCGCAACTTCTTCGGGAATCGTCATCCACGGGTGCGCGCCGCCCGGCTTCACATGGAACTCGACGTCCGTGCCCACCTCTTTGAGCTTGGCGACGAAGTACTCGGACTGCTGCAGCGGCACCAGCGGGTCCGCGTCCCCGTGCCAGATCAGAAACGGCGGCGTCACGCCGTTCAGCCGCAGCGCGGGCGAAATCTCGCGCGCCTTCGCTTCGATCTCGGCCTCGGAATGGCAATCGATCCCCCCGTGGAACAGAATCTCGCCGATCAACTTGAAGTCCGGCTTGCCCTCGCCCCACTCGAGAAAGTTCGTCGGCGGAAAGAATATGCCCACCGCGGCCACGTCCGTGCCGATGCGTTTCATTTCGTCCTTCGCGTTCGGGTCGCCCGCTTCCGTCGTGACGACGGTCAACGAGGCGAGATGCGCCCCGGCCGACGCGCCCGCCAGACCGAGCCGGTTCGGATCCACGCCGTATTCGGCCGCGTGCGATTTCACCCAGCGGATGCCGCGCTTGACGTTGACGACCATTTCCTCCGCGGTGAACTTCGTCCGCGAACCGGGGCGCACCGCGAACACCGTGTACCCCTTGCCGCAAAACACGTCGTAGAACTTCGCCATCTGGTGATCGCGGATCTTGCCGCGGTCCGAGTGCCACGATCCGCTCGCGATGTCCACGATGGCGAGGCCGTTCTTCGGCACCGTCGGCACGAAGACGTCCATCAGCAACCCGATGCCGTTCGTCTCGCCGTAGACCACGTCCTGCTTTTGTTCATAAAGCTGGTCTTCGGCAAACACCGGCGCGGTGAAAACAAGCAGCAACAGCACACATGCGATGCGTTTCATGACGAATCCTCCCTTGCGCGAGACGTGCAGTATAGACCAAACGTAAAAGCCGCGTCCTCGCCGCACTCGGCGCTGCAAGACCACGCGCATCGCGACTCGGGCCGTCTCCCGCCAGGACTGAAGCGGCGAGGGGACACCGCTTCTACTTTGATCGCCGCGCACATTCGCTGCTACCGTTCCCGCATTCAACCGGATTCAACGAAAGGCATCGCGAAATGGCGGATTCGAGCAAGTTTCTCGTCGCAATTCTCATGGGCAGCAAGTCGGACTGGGACACTATGGGCGCCGCCTCCGAGACGCTGGCGGAGTTCGACGTCCCGCACGAGTCCCGCGTGCTTTCCGCGCACCGCACGCCCGAGCAACTGGTCGCGTTCATGAAGGAAGCGGAGTCCCGCGGATGCCAGGTGTACATCGCCGGCGCGGGCGGCGCGGCGCACCTCGCGGGCGTCGTCGCGTCCAAAACCGTGCGGCCCGTCCTCGGCGTGCCGATCACGAGCGCGCTCAATGGTCTCGATTCCCTGCTCTCGACCGTGCAGATGCCCGGCGGCATCCCCGTCGGGACGTTGGCCATCGGCAAGGCCGGCGCAACCAACGCCGCGCTCCTCGCCGTCTCCATCCTCGGCACGAGCCGGCCTGAACTCCTCGAAAAAATCGCCGCCTACCGCAAAAAACGCGCGGACAAGATCCTCGAGGAAACCTTGCCGCAAAAGAAAATCGGCTTCACCGGTTGACAACCTCGACGACACGTTCCTGCGCTGCTCCGGACGTGGATACGCGGCTCACAGTTGGGTCCCCGCTTCAACATGATCGGTTTCGCATTCGATTGTGATTGAGAACGCGCCAATGAACGTCTACGCTCGAATGAGACGACCTTCGTTCGTCAGGCGCCGCGCGAATCTCGTCTCGCGCATCCGAAACTGGCCTGCGTACTCGTTTTGGAAATTGAAACGGCTGCTCCGTCTCGGCAGCGGTGCGCAGCAACGCCTCGTCACCCGCGGCAAGCGCATTCGCTTCCTGGTACCCGAATCCTCGCTCCGCGCGTTCAAGGACGTCTTCATGCGGGACGTCTATAGCCTGCGCGGCGTGTTTCAGTCCCTTCCGCCGAACGCGACCATCGTCGATGTCGGCGCAAACGTAGGACTGTTCACCGTCGCCGCAGCCGAGTGTGCGGACAATCCCACGATCCTCGCCGTGGAGCCGCTGCCCGCGAACCTGCGCATGCTGAAGCAGAACCTCGCCATCATTCCGCCGCGCATCGCCACGGTGCGCTGCCTCGACGCCGCCCTCTGCGGGAAATCCCGCCCTGCGATCACGCTGCACCACGCGCCGGACGCGTTCCCGTCGGGCCTCGCGTCCACGGAACCGGGGTTCGCCCCGGACAACACGTCGTCCGTTTCGGTCCGCGCCGTCACGCTCGGGGCCCTGATGCGCGGTTTCAAGGTCGAACGGATTGACCTACTCAAGCTCGATTGCGCGGGCGCGGAACTCGAAATCGTGGAGCACACGCCGCGCGACGTGCTGCGCCGTGTCCACCGCATCGTTTTGAAAGTGTACGACGCTTCGACGGCGGCCGCCCCGGTGGATCGGATGTGCGACATGCTGCGCGCGAACGGATTCGAGCCGCTCAGCGCGCGCATCGACAAGTCGACATTCGTCGTGTGGGCGGATCGATAACGCCGCGCGACTGCCGGCCGCGCAGCCGGATCCTGGACGCCGGGACGCTTCCTCGCCTAGCCGATCGCCGCTTCGCCGAGCCATTGCTCTATGCGCGGCCGCAGCACGTCATACGTTTGATAGCCGAACGTCAGCAGGATGGGTTCGCGCGCGTCTTCAAGGATAATGCTCGGAAACCCGCTAATCCCGAAGCTGCGCGCGCGGGCAAAGTCGGACTGCGTGGACCATTTCGTCTGGTCGTCATCAAACTTCTGCAGAAACTCGTACCGCGGCACGCCGACGTCATCCGCAATATCGGCCAGCACCGCCCCATCGGTCACGTCACGGTTCTCGGCATAAAAAGCACCCTGCACCGCCTCCAGAAAGTCGATCGCGGCGCCCGCGTCGAGCTGTCGCACCGCCACCACCGCGCGGTCGGCCGGCTCCGTGTCGTAGCGCCAGCCCTCCGGCATCGCGAACTCGAAATTGAACGGCTGCCCCGTCATCTTGTTGACCTCGTGCCAGTGATGCAGCACCAGGTCGCGCCATTCGCGCGTCAGCGCTTCCTTGGTTCCCGGCCGCAGCCCGCCTACGATCAGTTGAATGTCGAGGCTCTCGCCGAAGTTCGCCCGGATCCGGTCCATCACCGGCGCGAACCCCCAGCACCACGAACACATCGGATCGGAAATGTAATGCAGCTTGGGCAGATTCAAGGCGTCCGTCCTTTCTCCCACGCGTCCACGGCGGTACGAAGCGCCCGTGCCTCGCGGGTGATCGCGCCGTAGTCGCGCGCCGCGACCCATTCCGCTTTGCACACGCTCGAGCCCACCGCGAGCGCCGCCGCGCCCGCGTTCAGAAACATGCCGGCGTTCTCCGGCGTCACGCCGCCCGTCGGCACAAGCTTGATGTGTTCGAGCGGCGCCAGCACTTCGCGCACGTAGGCCGGGCCGAGCCCCGCCGCGGGAAACAGCTTGATCAGGTTGCCGCCCCAGGCGTGCGCGAGCGCGATCTCCGTCGGCGTGTACGCCCCGGGAAGAATCGCGCAACCGCTCCGGTGCGCCGCGGCGATCAGCGCCTGGTCCGCAATCGGCGACACTAGGAACCGCGCGCCCGCCTCTGCCGCCTTCCAGACGTCCCCCGGACTCAGCACCGTACCCGCGCCGATGAGCGCATCGTTCCCGCACGACTCGACGCACGCTTCAATGGCCTTGAGCGCGCCCGGCGTGTTCAGCGTAAACTCGATGGAGAAAATGCCACCCGCGAGAATCGCCTCCGCGATCGCCGGCAGGTCCGTCACCGTTTTGACGCGCACAATCGCGATCAGCCGCCCGGTTTCGAGGCGTTCCGCTGTATCGTGGATGGTCATCGAACAAGCATGCACAGCGCCGCTTCAGAGTCTCAACTCCACCAGGCTTGCGTGCCCGCGGGGCTGTCGGGTCTACCTGTCATCCTGAGCGAAGCGAAGGATCCTTTCGATTCCGTCGTCGGTCCGCGAGACGATCCCCGGATTCGCTCAAAACGAATTCATCGCCCCCTTGCCCTCCGCCTTGCGCGCCGCGGCGTGTGCGACGTAACCTGTCGTGTTCGCGGAAACGTCCCCATGAGTCCTGACAACGAGTTTCAGCGCCAGCTCAGCCGCCTCGACGCCGAGGGCCTCCGCCGCCGGTTGCACGCGCTGCCCGAGGCTGGCGGCGTCCTCGAAATCGACGGCCGGCCCGTGCTGAATTTTTCGTCGAACGATTATCTCGACCTGGCGAACGACCCGCGCGTGAAGCGCGCCGGGCAGGAGGCCATCGATCGCTTCGGCGCGGGTGCGACTTCGTCCCGCCTCATGACCGGCCACCTTGAGCTGCACGAGACGCTCGAGGCACAGCTTGCGCAACTCACCCGCCACGATGCCGCGCTCGTGTTCCCGAGCGGATACCAGGCCAATGTCGGCGCGATCCCGACGCTCGCGGGCGCCGGCGACGCGATTTTTTCCGACGCCCTCAATCACGCGAGTCTGGTGGACGGCTGCCGGTTGTCGCGGGCCGAGGTGTATATCTATCGTCACGCCGACACGGCCCACCTCGCGGAACTGTTGCGGACCTGCAACGCACCGGGACGAAAGATCGTGCTGACCGACGCCGTTTTCAGCATGGACGGCGACCTCGCGCCACTGGCCGAGATCGGCCTGCTCGCCGAACAACACGGCGCGTTCCTGTTCGTCGATGAGGCGCACGCGCTCGGCATCTACGGACGCGGTGCGGGTCTCTGCGCGGAACTCGGCGTCAGGGTCGACGCGATCTCCGCCAATCTCGCCAAATCGCTCGGCGGCGGCGGCGGATTCGTCGCCGGTTCCGCGGATTTCATCGACACGCTCGTCAACCGCGCACGGAGCTTCATATTTTCGACGGGGCTCGCCCCCGCCTGCGTCGGCGCGGGGCTCGAAGCCGCGCGCATCGTGATGACCGAGCCCGGCCTGGGCGAGGAACTGCTCGCGCGTGCCGCACTCTTCCGCACCGAACTCCACCGCCACGGTCTCGACGTCGAGGAACACCGTTCGCCCATCGTGCCCGTCATCGTCGGTTCAAACGAGGCCGCGCTCGCGCTGTCCGACGCGCTGTTCGAACGCGGCGTGCTCGACACGGCCATCCGTCCGCCGTCCGTGCCGTATGGCACCTCGCGCCTGCGTTTCTCCGTCACGCTCGCGCACTCGCGCGAAGACCTCGCGCGCGCCGCCGCGATCATCGCGGATGTCGTTCAACCTGCGAAGACGATCCGTTGAATCACGTGGTGAACCGGCTGCTATGAACCCGCGCGGCTACTTCATCACCGGTACGGACACCGGCATCGGCAAGACGGCAGTCACAGCCGCGATTCTCCGCTCGCTGCGCGCGCGCGGCGTGCACGCGGCCACGATGAAACCGGTGCAGACGGGCGCAGTGCGCGAGAACGGACGCTGGATCGCGCCGGATCTCGCGTTTCACCATGCCGCCGCGGATTTCTCGCCGCCCGCGGAACACATCGAACGCATGTCTCTCTACCTCTACGAGCCCGCGTGTTCGCCGCATCTCGCCGCGCGCATGGCCGGGCGCGACCCCGACATCGACCGGATACTCGCCTGCGCGCGCGGCCTCGAAAAGCTTTACGACGTCCTGCTGGTCGAAGGCGCCGGCGGGATTTTCGTGCCGCTGACCGAGTCGGAAACCATGCTCGATCTCATGCAACGGCTCGGTTACCCGGTCATCCTGGTCGCGCGGCGCGGCCTCGGCACGATCAACCACACGCTGCTGTCCGTCGAGGCGCTGCGGCATGCGCGGCTCGAAGTGGCCGGCGTCGTCTTCAACGAGACGGAGGACATGCCCGTGGACTACATACGCGACGACAACCCGCGCGCGGTCGAGGCTTTCGGCCGCGTGCCCGTGTTGGGTAACATGGACTTTCTGCCGGGATTGGACGACGATCCTGCGAAGGCGCTCGAAGGTTCCGAGCGGTTCCTGCCGGGTCTCGCGCGGTTGTTCCCCTAGCCGGCGCGAAGGGCCCAACATGGGAGGGCGAGCGTACTCGCGAGCCGAGGTTTCGCGGCGTGCGGCGGCTCGCGACTACGCCAATTGTCATTGCGAGGAGCGGGTTATGCGACGAAGCAATCTCTTCAACTCGGTGAATCGCGACTAAATACCAATGGCCATCCACACCGACACCCTACAAGACCTCGACTACCGCCACCTCTGGCACCCGTACACGGACACCACCGCGTGGGAATCCGGCCCGTACATCTCGTTCGAGCGTGCCGACGGCGTCTATCTCTACGATGCCGACGGCCGCGCGTACTTCGACGGCATCGCGTCGTGGTGGGCCGTCGCGCTCGGCCACAGCCACCCGAAGATCGTCGCGGCCATTCGCGAACAAGCCGGCGTACTCCAACACTCCATCCTCGGCAATCAGTCGCACCCGCTCGCGGTAAAACTCGCCGCGCGTCTCGCGGGAATCGCCCCGGGCAGCCTGAACCGTTGCTACTTCGCCTCGGACGGCGCGAGCGCGACCGAAGCCGCGCTAAAAATGGCCATTCAGTACTGGTACAACCGCGGCGTCCGCGGGCGCACGCGGTTCGTCGCGCTCGAAGAGGGCTACCACGGCGACACGCTCGGGGCGGTCGGCGTGGGCTTCGTCCCGACGTTTCATGTCCCGTTCGACGGCGCCGTAGTCCGATCGCTCGTCGCGCCCACGCCGTTTCGAGCCGGAAACACGGACGATGCCACCGACCGCGCGCACGCGTTAAGCGCCTTCGCGGAGATGGAGCGCATCGTCAAGGCGCACGCCTCTGAAATCGCCGCCGTCATTCTCGAGCCGCTGTGCCAGGGCGCGGCCGGCATCTGGATTCATCACCCGGAATACCTGCGGCGCGTGCGCGCGCTGTGCGACGAACACGACGTCCTGCTCATCGCAGACGAGATCGCCGTCGGATTCGGGCGCACGGGCACGACGTTCGCCTGTGACCTCGCCGGAATCACGCCCGATATCCTGTGCCTAGGCAAGGCGCTGACCGGCGGCACGCTCCCGATGAGCGCGGCAATCGCCACGGACGAAATCTACGACGCGTTCCGCGGCGCGCCCGGCGAGGACCGCACGTTTTACGACGGCCACACGTTCTGCGGCAATCCCATCACCAGCGCCGCCGCGCTCGCCTTCCTGGACGCGTTCGAAACCGAAGGCGTGATGCAAAACGTAGCCGCGCGCGCGCCGCAACTCGCCGACGGCATGGCCCGCATCGCGCGACACGAGTCCGTCGCTTACTACAAGTCGCTCGGCCTCATCGGCATGGTTTCGATCAAGCCAGACGCCGGCGGCGCGGCCCGCGCAAAGGAAATCGCCCGCCGCGCGCTCGACGCCGGCCTGTTCATCCGCCCGCTCGGCAGCGTGCTCTACCTGTGGCCGCCGCTCGTATCAACAGAGGCGGAACTGGCCGACATGCTCGACAAATTCCACGCGAGCATGAGCTGAACCCGTCATTGCGAGGAGCGGGGTTTGCGACGAACCAATCTCCCCGTCACGTTGGCTTCACTATCGCGTCAATTCTGCTTATAATCCCGGCGGAGGATCTAGAGCAATGGCAATCACCTCTTGGCGCATGTCCGGGCCGTCCATCACGAACTGCAACTGCGACTACGGCTGCCCATGCCAGTTCAACGCGCTGCCGACGCACCGCCAGTGCGAGGCGGTCTGCGGAATGCACATCGACACCGGGCACTTCGGCGACGTCAAACTCGACGGGCTGAACTGGGTCGCGCTGTTTCACTGGCCCGGCGCGGTCCACGAAGGCAACGCGACCTGCCAGGCCATCGTCGACGAGCGCGCGGACAAGAAACAGCGCGACGCGCTGCTGCAGATTCTTTCGGGGCAAACGTCCGAGCCGGGCTCAACGTTTATCCAGGTGTTCGCGTCGACGGTCACGAAGGCGCTCGAACCGTTGTTCAAACCCATCGAGATTTCCATCGACGTGCCCAGGCGCAAGGCCACGATCCGCGTGCCCGGCCTCATCGACACCGGGGTCGAACCCATTCGCAACGCGGTGACCGGGGCCGAATCGCGCTCGCAGATTTGCCTGCCGGACGGATTCGAGTTCACGGTCGCGGAAGTGGCCAGCGGCACCACGAAGTCCACGGCCGGCGTCAAACTCGACCTCGAAAACACGCACACGCACCTCTCCCGGCTCGACCTCACCGAGTCCGGAGTAGTCCGGTAACATTGTCATTGCGAGGAGCGAAGTCTGCGACGAAGCAATCTCTTCCGCCAGCGATGCGGTATTTGTCATTGAACGTCAGATGCTCATTCCCTCACTCCTGACCAACGTCCTCACGCGCGATCGCCTCCTCATCTCGGGCGGCCTCGCTGGCGCGACGATTCTGTCGTGGGTTTACCTCGTTGACATGGCGCGCGACATGGCGTCGGGCTTCTGCGACATGCCCGGCATGGAAGGCATCTGGATGGGCGCGGTGCCCGTGTGGAATACGCCCTATTTCGTGATGATGGTGGTCATGTGGGCCGTCATGATGGTCGGCATGATGCTGCCCAGCGCCGCGCCCACGATTTTGCTCTACGCGTCGATGCACCGCAACGCCGGCCGCGTGCCGTACCTCTCAACGCTGGGCTTCGTCTCCGGCTATCTCGCCATGTGGACCCTGTTCAGCGTCGTCGCGACGTTCGCGCAGTGGGCGCTCGACGGGGCCGCGCTGCTCTCGCCGATGATGGTCACCACCAGCCCGTATCTCGGCGCGGGCCTGCTCGCCGCCGCCGGGGTCTACCAGATGACGCCCTGGAAACACGCCTGCATCACCCACTGCCGCGGCCCCATCGCGTTCCTGCAGCACCACTGGCGCACCGGCAAAGGCGGCGCGTTCATCATGGGCGTCGAGCACGGCGCGTTCTGCCTCGGTTGTTGCTGGGTGCTCATGGCGCTGCTCTTCGTCGGCGGCGTGATGAACCTCGTCTGGATCGCGGCCATCACCGGCTTCGTGCTCATCGAAAAACTCTTGCCGCCCGACAAATTCGCCGAGCGCTTCACCGGCAGCGTCATGATTCTCGCCGCCGCCGCCTTCATGCTAAAAGGGCTGAGCGGGTAGTCCCGCCCAGCCCCTGATTCCTGCTCCTCGCTCCGTGCTTCCCGCTTCCGCTCCTACGCCCGCGTATCGTCGCGCACCCAGCCCGGCACGCGGTTGTCGCGTTCGCCACCGAGCTGCGTGTACTTCAGCTTGAACTTCTGCAGCCCGTCGTTCGTGATTTCCTTGAGCTTTGCATCCGGATCGATGCCGTAGATCTTCGCGGCATTGAGCCCGAAGATCTTCGCCTTGTCTTCCTTCGTGATCTTCGCGTAACCGTACTTGTCGCACAGCTCGTCGCTGATCTGGAACCGCTTGAACGCGTCGATGACCCACTGCGGCGAACCCCACCACAGGCAGTCCGTGCCCCAGATCACGTGGTCCGCGCCGTAGTACTTGATGTTCTTGCCCATCAGGTGCTGCGCCATGATCGGGTGCTCGAGCGCCGTCGTGCCAAACGCCGACCCGATCTCGACGTACACGTTGTTGATCTGCGGGTTGCGCTTCTTGATGTCGATGAGCACGTTGTGCCACAGGAAGTCGCCCGTCTCCGGGTTCCATTCGATCATGTTCTCGAAGTCCGGCTCATACGGCGAAATCATGATCGCCGAGTGGTAGATGATGAACGTGATGTCCGGGTTTTGCAGCGCCGCCTTCTCGACGTCCTTCGGGTTGGCGAGGTGCCCGAGCGTCCGCGACTGCGCCGAGTAGCCCTTGTGCACGCTGAACGTCTTGATGCCGAGTTTGCGCGACTGCTCGTAGAACTTCGCCGACATTTCGTCGTCCAGCTGGAACCCGCCGCCGCTGCGGCCCGGGTCCGTGTGGCAGTACCACTTCCACGATTTGATGCCGTAGGTGTTCACCTCGCGATCCATCTGCTCGAACAGCGCCGGATAGTCCGGCTTGTTCGCGGTGCGGTCCCAATAATGGTTCGGCGCGCAGTTGCCCTGGTTCATCGCGCGAATCGTGCCGCCCGCCGCTTCGTTGATTTCCTTGCGGGCCGAACTCATCAGCCAGCTCGGCATCACGCCCTTGCTGCGCGCATAGCCCTCGAGCACCGTGCCGTCCGCATCCTCATTCTGCTCGCGATCGGGCACGCCCGAAAGAATCACCACGTTCGTCTCGCTGTCGAAGAAGAATTCCTTGATGAACGTGCGCAGGCTGTACGCCTCCGCGGAATTGTCAAGGTCGAAGCCCATGTTCTTCACGAATTCCGAGTCGCGGAACCCGATCGCGTAGCCGTTCGTGAAGTGCGACTGCACGTCGATGATGAAGTACTTGTCGCCGGAAAACTTCTCCGCCGTGGCGCTTTCTTCCTGGGCCTCCGCCGGGGACACGTCCCAGTGGTTTCCGTAAATCTTGTTCGCCGCCAGCCACGCCGTCGCCATGCCCATCGTCGTCCGCATGAACTTGCGCCGGCTCATGTTCAGCTTCTGTGCGTTCTCGCCGCCCATCGCCATCGTCAACGCCTCGACCTGCTGTTGCAGGCGGTGCTGCGGACGCGGCAGGATTTCCTCGTTGGACACGACCTGCGTCGGGACAGGGGAGTCCACCCCCTTCTTTTCATCGCGAACGTACTTGGGGACCCACATGAGCTTGTTCCTCCGGCTGACCCGCCCTCAGTAACAGATTGTCATCATAATCGGCGTGAGGCACAATGTCCACGAACCGTTCTTCCTAAACCACACCCGATTGGACTCAATAACCATTGAATCCGCCATCCTCACACAGCCCCGCGTTCCCGGTTCGGGCGGCCGCAGGTGTCTCCTTGTCAATAGTTTTGGCTGTCGGTTTTGCCTCGTTGACGACTGATCGGCCCGTCCTTGCCCAGAACTCTGCTGGCCTCGCCGATTGGGGCACGGACCACGTCGGCGGCCAGCTTCCGCTCTACATGACGGGCGACGAGTGCCTCTTCTGTCATCGCGACGTGGGCGACAACTTTCAGCTCAACTGGCACAACCTCGAGATGCGGAACGTCGCCATCGTGTCCGACGAAATTAAGTCGGCGCTCGATGCACCCGAGGCGGCGGCTTTCGCGCCGGAGACCACGTACACCTTGGGAGGACGGCATCTCGTGCGGTTCCTGAAGCCCAGCGACAAGTACGGGCAATTTGCGATTCACGATGCGTCCTGGCACCCGCGTACCCGTGAATTCGCCCGTGCCGACGGTGGTTGGGACGCCGAAGTCTTCGCCAAAAACTGCGCCGGCTGCCATACGACCGCGGTCGAGACCGGCCTGCAGGCCTTCGCCGCGCCGTCGCTCGACTGTTTCGTCTGCCACGGCGACACCCCGCCCGGCCACCAGAACGAACCGGCGACGGCGTTGTTCGCGAAGAGCGCGACGATGGACCCGCGCGTCCAGATGTCCATCTGCGGCAGTTGTCACCTGCGCGGCGGCACGTCGCGGAGCACGGGCCTGCCGTATCCCAACCAGTTCGTGCCGGGCGACAACCTGTTCAAGGATTTCGACGTGGACTTCGACACGGCCGGCATGAACCCCGGCGACGCCCACATCTTCGCCAACGTCCGCGATGTGCTGATCGAAGGCCAAACCAGCCTGACGTGCGTCACCTGCCACGACATCCACGGCGAGTCCAGTCGCAAACATCGCGTATTGCGCCGCTTGGAAAGGGCGGAGTATTGTGCCATTTGCCACGATAAGGGCGACGATTACACGTCGTTCATCCAGTACGAACGGCACAGCGCGCTGTGCCGGTACTGATCATCCGAGTGCGGCAGGCCTGAGCGGGGTTTGCTTAGGCCTGTGCCCCGCTCGAAGAGCAATAGGTCCTATACGTCCTGTTGGTCCTATAAGGCCCGCGTGACAAACGCGCGCGATCGCGCGTTATTACGAAGGCGAAACGAGGAGGAGTGCGAGATGCCGCTGGATCCTAACATCGACTACGAGCACCTGCCCAAGGGCAAAATCATGGACGAGACCGACATCAACCTGCGGTCATATTTCTGCAAATTGCCGGACTCCAAACTCGCCGAGTACGACCCCAGCTGGAGCGACGAACAGGTCATCGAGTGGGACGGCAACTTCCGCAGCGACGGTCCCCTGATGCTCGTCTGCAGCGAGCGCGATGTCGAGGTCGACGAGTACCGCGAAGTGCTCGAGATGCACCTCAAGCATCGCCCGCTCCAAGCCGGCAAGAAGTAGCGCATCAGCCCGAGCGGGTGGCAGGCCTGAGCGAAGTTCAGCTTAGGCCTGTTCGGCTCACGAAAGGCTGACTCCCGTTCGATCAATCCTTCGCCGGCCCGGGAAACTGCTCGCGAAGGATGCGTTTCAGGATTTTTCCCGTCGGGTTGCGCGGGATCACGTCGACGAACTCGACGCCCTTGGGCGTCTTGAACGGCGCCAGCTTGCCCTTGCAATGCGCGAGGATTGATTCCGGCGGGATCGGCCCGTCCTTGGTCACGACGACCGCCAGCGGCGATTCGCCCCAGCGTTCGCTCGGCTGGCCGATCACGGCCACCTCCTTCACGTCCGGGTGACTCAGGATCACGTTCTCGATTTCGGCCGGATACACGTTCTCCCCGCCCGAAATGATCATGTCCTTCGTGCGGTCCTGGATGTAGATGTACCCCTCGTCATCCACCGTCGCGACATCCCCCGAGTACAGCCACCCGTCGCGAATGGTTTCCGCGGTCGCGTCCGGCCGGTTCCAGTACTCCTTCATGATGTGTTTCGCCCGCATGATGACTTCGCCCGGCTCGCCGGGCTTCACGTCCTCGCCGTCCTGGTTCACTACGCGCACGTCCGTGTGGAAATACGCCTTGCCCGTCGAACCCTTTTTCAGCAGCGCGATGTCCGGATTCGTCAGACAGGCCGGGCCGCAGGTCTCCGTCATGCCGTAGACCTGGTGCACCTCGATCCCGCGCTCGGCGTATTTCTCGATCAGCGTCACCGGCACCGGCGCCGCCCCGCTCATGATCCACCGCAGTTGCGGGCAGACGCAGGACTTGAAACCGGGGGCCTGCGCCATGAAATTCAGCATCGCCGGCACGGCGAGCATCGTCGTGATTTTCTCCTCCTCGATAAGTTCCCACGTCCGCACCGGGTCGAAGCTCCGCACCATCACAATCGTGACGCCCGCGTGCACCATCGCCGTCAGCGGCGTCAGCGCGCCGACGTGATAGAGCGGCAGCGCCTGGAGGTACCGGTCGCGGTACCGCGTGTCCGTCGTCGGCCCGATGGTGATGCACGCCCAGATGACCGTGTTGTGCGTGTGCACCGCGCCCTTGGGCAGGCCCGTCGTGCCCGACGTGTACATGATGTAGAGCAGGTCGTCCTCGCTCGCAGCAATCTCCGGTTCCGCGGCGGAGCCCTTCGCCTGCAGCGCGTCATACGCAACGGCAAACGCGTCCCGCGTGGACGCATCGCCGACGTGAATCCAGTGCCGGACGTCCGTGGCTTTCGCGCCGCCGTCGTGCAGCGTCTTCACGTTGTTCGCGAACTCCCCGCCGTACAGCAGCACGGTCGATCCGCTGTCTTTGAGGATGAACGACAGCTCGTCCGCCACCAGACGCCAGTTCAGCGGCACCACGATCGCCCCGATCTTCGCGAGACCGAAAAACGACTCGACGAATTCCCGGCTGTTCATCAGCAGCAGCGCGACCCGGTCGCCCTTCTTCACGCCCAGGTCCCGCAGCGCGTTCGCCGTCCGGTTCGCGCGCGCGTTCAACTCGGGATACGTCAATCGCTCGCGCGAGGCGACATCCACGTACGCCTCAAGCGACGTGCTGATCTCCGCCCGTTTCTTCAATAACAACCCGACATTGTTCCGCATATCAATCCGCCTCTGACCCAGTTTCGCCCATTCTAACCGCTGAACCGCCCCGATTGAACTCGCACCGCCCACACGTGTCATTGCGAGGAGCGGGGTGTGCGACGAAGCAATCTCTTCGCACGGTAACGTGCTTTACTTGGATTCGGCGCGCGTCTAGAATTGCCCGTTGGACGCACAGAGGAGAGTTCATCATGGCGGTCGTCGAGCGGGGCACCTATCAGCGAATCAAAGTCCAACCGATCTCCGGCGCGCTCGGTGCGGAGATCCGCGGCGTGGACCTGTCCAGGCCGCTCGACGACGACACCTTCTCCGAAATCGCCAACGCCTTCGCGGAGCATTGCGTCATCTTTTTCCGCGACCAGAAGCTCACGCCCGATCAGCAAAAAGACTTCGCGCGTCGCTTTGGCCCGCTGAACGTCCATCCCTTCGTCGGCCACGTCCCCGGTCACCCGGAGGTCATCCCGATCATCAAGGAGAAGGACGAGAAGGTGAACTTCGGCGGCGGCTGGCACTCCGACATGAGCTTCCTGCCCGAGCCGTCGCTGGGCTCGGTGCTCTACGCGCTCGAGACGCCCTCGTTCGGCGGCGACACCCTCTGGGCAAACCAGTACCTCGCCTACGAGACGCTGTCCGACGGCATGAAGCGCATGCTCGACGGCATGACCGCCGTCCACACCGCGAGCATGCAATACGGCACGAACTCCGAAGCCTCGAAGAACGCTGCGGGCCGCAAAAGCATGGAGACGAAAGCGACCGAGGAGGCCCATACCACCGTCGAGCACCCCGTCGTGCGCACCCACCCCGTCACCGGCCGCAAGGCGCTCTTCGTCAACGCCGCGTTCACGCTCAAGTTCAGCGGCATGACCCGTCGCGAGAGCAAGCCGCTCCTCGAGTTCCTCTTCGACCACGCCACGCAGGAACCCTTCACCTGCCGGTTCCGCTGGCAGCCAGGCTCGCTCGCGTTCTGGGACAACCGCTGCACCCAGCACTTCGCGCTCAACGACTACCACGGCCAGCGCCGCGAAATGCACCGCGTCACCGTGGACGGCGACAAGCCGTTCTAACCCGTCATTGCGAGGAGTGGGGTGTGCGACGAAGCAATCTCGCGTGCCGGAAACGACTGCAGTGACCCAACACATCGGCATCGTCGCGTGCAGCGCGGAAGGGGCGGCGCTGTGTTACCGGACGATCTGCGTCGAGGCCGCCGCGGTCATGGGGGAGCACATGCACCCCGAGGTGTCGATGCACACGCACGCGCTCGGGCTCTACACGCCACACTTCCCGGACAACTGGCACGCGGTCGCCAAACTCATGATCGATTCCGCGCGCAAGGTCGCGGCGAACGGCGCGGACTTCGCCATCTGCCCGGACAACACGATCCACCAGGCCTTTGACGAAGTCGAGCGCGCCTCGCCCATTCCCTGGCTCCACATCGCCGACGCCGTGGCTGACGAGGCGCAAGCGCGCGGCTACAAGAAGCTCGGCATCACCGGCACCAAATTTCTGATGACCGGGCCGGTCTATCCCTCGCGCCTGAAACCGCGCGGCCTGGCGTGGGAGATCCCGGGCGAAGCCGACCGCGAGCGTATCAACGACATCATCTTCGGCGAACTCGTGAACGGTGAGTTCAAGGAGTCATCCCGGCGCTGCTTCAACGAGGTCATCCAGCGCCTCAAGGACCGCGGCTGCGACGCCGTCGTTCTCGGCTGCACGGAGATCCCGCTGCTCGTAAATCCCGACGACTGCCCGCTGCCGGTGCTGGACTCGACCCGGTTGCTCGCCCGGGCCGCCCTCCGGCGGGCTATGCAACCAGGTCCGCAAAAGATGGACAGTGTACACGGATCCAGTGTACACTATGGCAGTGTACACGAGGCATCCAGTCGGATGAGAAACATCACGCTGAGCGCCGACGCGAGCCTGATCGATGCCGCCCGCGAACGCGCGCGCGCTGAACACACAACCCTCAACGAGCAGTTCCGCCGCTGGCTCGCGGAGTATGCCGAGCGGGATGAAGCGACAGAGCGGGTCCGGCGCTTTGACGAGATGATGTCACGGCTCGAGAAAACCGTGCGCACGGGCGGCCGCAAATTCACGAGAGATGAAATGAATGAGCGGTGATTTCATCGATTCAAACGTATTCATCTACCTGTTCGATGAGCAATCAACTGAAAAACGAGATACTGCTCGAAACCTGGTCCGGAATGCCGTAAACCGCAAGACGGCCCAAATCAGTTTTCAAGTGGTTCAGGAAACGCTGAACGTTCTCACTGCCAAGGTTGATTCCCGAGCCGACGTTGACGAGGCGCGGGCATTCCTTGAAGCTTCGCTGTTACCTCTCTGGACGATCATGCCGAGCGAAGGGATGTATCTCCGGACCCTCGAATTGCGCCGACGATACGGCTACTCGTTCTACGATTCACTCATCATCGCGGCCGCCGTTGAGGGCCGATGCACACGACTCTACAGCGAGGATTTGCAGGACGGGCAGCAGATCGACGGACTCACCATCGTCAACCCGTTCAAGTGACCCCGTCGCACCGACTGCACGCGGATCCATCGATGGAATGAAACCATCCTGGATGTCCCGGCGTCCTACAGGAAGCGGCGACAAGGAGTCTACGCAATGCGCGTGACCCGTTTTCTCTTCCGATCGTCCTCGGGCGCAATGCTCGTCGCATTTTTGTTCTCCGTTGCAGGCGCCGCCGAAGGTCCCGACACCTACGACCTCGCCATCCGCATCCTTAATCGCGCTGGCCAGCCCGCGGCCGGGATGCACATCACGGTGTACGAGGTGCTCGTCTCAAACCGGCTCGTCGAGAAGTTCAATGCCGATCTGCCTGCCGACGGCATCATCCGTCTGCACGCGCTCTCCGGCGGGAAGCGCCGCCCGGTACACCGCATTTTTGCGGGTCCGAACAACGAACAGATCGACACCTTCCGCTTCGAAGGACCGGACGTCCCCGAGATCATGGACGTGACGTTGCCGCTGATGGCCGGTGACGCCGCGCCGGAGGTCGCTTTCCTGAATGTGCTCACGGAGGAACGCAGCACGCTGTCGGATTACCGCGGCCAGGTCGTCTACCTCGATTTTTGGGCGACGTGGTGCGTGCCATGCCGGCAGGCCATGCTGCGCAATCAGGAAGCGATGCAAAAACGCAAGGTCGATTGGGCCGGAAAGGCCGCCATCATCGCGCTCAGCGGAGACGAGTCCCCCGAGGTCGCCGCGAACTTCGTCCGCGAACGCGGCTGGACGGACGTCGTCCAAGTCTGGAACTATGGAACACAGGGCAGCGGCGGCGCGATGCAGGCCGTAATCGATTTCGGCATCGACGACATTCCACGCGCCGTGCTCATCGGCAGGGACGGCACGATTCTCTGGCGCGGCGATCCGAACAAGGTCGATCCCGAGAAAATGATCGACGAGCAATTGAACT
Source organism: uncultured Nitrospirales bacterium (assembly GCA_964411925.1). Taxonomy (GTDB): domain Bacteria; phylum Hydrogenedentota; class Hydrogenedentia; order Hydrogenedentales; genus VFKU01. The sequence goes on along the minus strand of CAYPNI010000039.1, from coordinate 2,467 downwards.
AGCGCCGACGGCATTACCTGGGAGGGCGAGCGTACGCGCGAGCCGTGCCGGACCCCAAGCATCGGCCTACACGTACGCTCGCCCTCCCATAAGCGCTTCGATCATCGAGTCGGGGGCACCGCCTTCATCATCAGCCGCCAGAACTCCTCGTTGAACGCGTCGCCGGGATCGTCACCCAGCCGCGTCACCACGAGGTTCAGACTCGGCACGACGTAACACTTGCGGCCGAGCGCGCCCTGCGCGGCAACGAGGTCGTCCGGCGCGCTGCGGATCATCGACCCCTCGCGGCCGCGCCCCCGCGCCCCGCGCACCACCCGGCCCTGTCCATTCAGCCACCACAACAAGCCGTAGGACGGATTCAGTTCTTGCGTCGGCGAGAGCATCGCATCGAAGTAGTCCGGATTGCCCAGCAAATCCGCCCCGTCCCACGCGCCGTCCGCGAGAATCATCAGGCCGAACCGCGCAAGATCGCGCGCCGTCGTCACAAGGCCGATGTTGTTTGCCGATGCGACGGCCGGGCCCGGCCGGCGCGCCCACTGAGTGTCGCTCATGCCCGTCGGCGCCGTAAGCTGTTCGCGCGTCAACGTCGCGATGTCCTTTCCGGTTGCCTTCTCGAGGATGCCCACCATCCGGCTGTACGCGCCCGTGTTGTAACGCCAGACCGTCCCCGCGGGCGCGAGGTAGTCCAGCGAATCGTTCAGCCCGCTCGTCATCGTCATCAGGTGCCGCACCGTGATCTTCGCTTCATCCTCCCGCGCCGCCTTCGACCACCCCGCGCCGAGGTACCGATCCGCTGGCGCATCGAGCTCGAGTTGACCGTTCCCCGCGGCAATGCCCGCCAGAAACGCGATGACGCTTTTTTGTACGGACGCGACATCCTCGATCGGCCGCCCGTCGGAAGATTTCCCATTGACCGTCCGTCCGTATCGGCCCGTCGCCTCGACGTTCCAGTACCGCTCAGCCAGGATTCGTCCGTCCAGCAGCACGACCACGGCGCTCGATCGCGCGCCCCCCGCGTATTCCAGTGCCGCGTCAAGCGCGGCCGAATCCCAATTCGCGTCCGCAGGCGTCACCCGCGCCCACTCGCCCGCCCCCGGCGGAAAATACAGGGCCGGTTCGGCGATTAGCGGCGGGCAAATCGCCAACACTAACGCCACGAACTCCGCACACGTGCCGGATGTGGGTTTCATTCATCTCTCCTCTACGCGGCTCGCCCCGAAGTGGCATGCCCGCAGGCCCCGGTTACTGCCGCGACCGCTCTTAAGCGACGTTATGGCGCATTCGAAGTCCGGTGCGATAGGATATCAGGCACATACCGAGAGGGAGGCCCTTCCGTGTCGAAACCAACCATGTCGCAATTCGTCCTCGCGCTCGCACTCCTCGCCGCGGTCTGCGCACCCGCGTTCGCCGCCGAGTCAGCTGCATCGAGCGGCCCCACGTTCGCCAAAGACGTGATGCCGATTCTGCAGGAGAAGTGCCAGGAGTGCCATCGCGCCGGGCAAATGGCGCCGATGTCGCTGATGACCTACGAAGAAGTCCGCCCGTGGGCAAAGGCCATTCGCGAAAATGTCGCCGCGGGGAAAATGCCGCCCTACTTCGCGGACAAGGCCTCGCTGCCCATGAAGCACGACATGAGCCTCTCCGACGAACAGAAGGCGACGATCCTCGCCTGGATCGACTCCGGCACGCCGCGCGGCAATCCCAAGGACATGCCCGAGCCGCGCGAGTTCAAGGAAGGCGAAGGCGGCTGGCGCCTCGGCACGCCGGACGTCGTCTTGCAGCCGCTCGAAGCGTTCCAGGTCCCGGCAGGCGACGGCGACTTGTACCAGTGTTTCCAGGTCCCCTTCGGCATCGACGCCGAGATGTGGCTCAAAGGCGTCGAGTTCAAGCCGGACAACCTCGCCGCCGTCCACCATTTCATCCTGTTCGAGGACAAACTCGGCAAGTTTGCTGAGTTTGACGCCGCCACGCCGGAGCCCGGCTGTGAATGCGCCGACATGGACAAGGTGCTGCAAGGCACCACCATGGTCAAGATGTGGGCGCCGGGTAACGTGCAGCCGTTGAGCGGCACCGGCGTCGCGCAGAAGCTCGGCGCGAAGAGCAACTTCATCCTGCAGGTGCACTACCACAACACCACCAACGAACCGCAGATGGACCAGTCCCAGTTCGCGCTCTATTTCGCGAAGCCCGGCGAGACCGTCGACCAGGAAGTCCGCGGCCAACTCGTCGTCCAGCCCATGCTCTACATCAAGGCCGGCGACCCGGAATCGAAGTTCTCCGCCTCCTACACGACAAAGGAAGACATCACGCTGTTCTCCTCCGGCGTGCACATGCACTACCGCGGCAAGAACATGGGCATGTGGGCCAAGCGGCCGGGAGAGACGGAAGAAACCACCATCGTCTGGGTGCCGAACTACGACTTCAACTGGCAGCTCACGTATGAATTCGCCGAGCCGTGGAAGGCGCC
>CAYPNI010000038.1:5641-33529 GCA_964411925.1 uncultured Nitrospirales bacterium | reverse complement strand
GCCGACATGGTTTCCTTCGGCGTCGCGCCGGCGGTATTGATTTACTGCGCCTACCTCGTCGAGGGCCGCGAGAGCCACCAGTTCCTCGCGCCCGCGGGCAGCATGATTGCGAGCGTCTACGTCATCTGCGCGGCGCTGCGCCTCGCGCGCTACAACGTGTTTCAAGCGGACCGGCAGGACATCTTCTTCGGGTTGCCCTCGCCCGCGGCAGCGGGCAACATCGCCGCGCTGACGCTGTTTTGCCAATACTTCGAACTGCACGTTGCCTACTGGGTGCTGGGGCCGTTCACGTTCGTGCTCGCGCTGCTCATGGTGAGCACCGTGCGCTATCCCAAGAAGACGATGCGGATGTTCATCCTCGCGCCACGCCGCGCCTTCCGCGTCCTCGTGTTGTGCGGCGGCGCGATCGCGGCGGTGAACTACGCGTTGCATTACAAATCGCCCGCGATCATTTTCCTGCCGTTCGGCGTCGCGTATGTGTCGTTCGGCCTGGTGAACGAGGCGGTCGCCTTTTTGACGCGGCGGCGGCCCGTGCGCACCGAGGACGATCGGGCGGCGACGGCCGATCACCACCCGCAAATCGGCAAGTAGGGCGCCAGCGCCCCTCCTGCGGCGCAATCACTCGCGCCGATCAGCGGCTCCTGGGTTTTCGCCGGGTCTTCGTCGATCGTCGCGCGGCCGGCGGCGCGGGTGGCTGCGGAACGGCCTCCCGGCCGATTTCCTGCGCCGGGGCCGCGCCGCGGTAGACGGGCGAGTCGCGATAGACGCCGATCCCTTCGACCACCAGCACCTTGAGCGAGGCCGCGATCGGCACGGCGAGAAGAAGCCCCAGGAACCCCAGCGCGTTGCCGAACACCAGCACGGCCAGAATCACCCAGACGGGGCCGAGCCCCACCTGCTCGCCCACCACGCGCGGCGTAATCACCGTGCTCTCCAGCATCTGCGCGACGACAAACGTCGCCACGACGCCCGCGAGATGAAGGTCGACCCCGCCCTGCTGCACGATGCACAGGATGCCTGCCGGCAATGCGGTGAGGATGATGCCGAGGTAGGGCACGAAACTGGCCAAACCGCCGAACAGCCCGAGCGCGAGGCCGAACGGCACGTCGGACAACACGAGCCCGATGCTGTAGAGCACCGCGAGCGCCAGGCAGACCAGCGCCTGCCCGCGCATGAACCCGCGCAGCTGGAGGTCTATCTTGTGCGTGATACTGAACAGCCGATCGCGGTGCCGGTGCGGGACCAACTCCCTCGCGGTCGCCATGATGCCGTCAAAATCGCGCAGGAGGTAGCCCGCGACCACGCCGAAGAGCACCACGTTGCCGATCGTCAGGACAACGGAGAGAATCGCCCGGCCGATCGACGCGAACACGCCCGCAACGCCGCCTCCCGCGACGACGCCGAGCGAGGCAAGCTGCGAACCATACTCCGCCAGAAAGTCGCTCGCGCCTTCGCGAATGCGAACGCCGAGTTCGCCGATGATCACCGCGAGCGGGTCATAGTCCGGCTGGCCTTCGGGCGCCCACCCAAGCCCCTCGACGATCTGGCGCAGCGGCAGGCGCTGCAGAAAACCGTACGCGGCGTCGCCTCGTTGGGCATCGTTCATCCGCGTGCGGGCGATCTCAACCAGATGATCCGCCTCGCTGATGATGCTCGGCACGAGCAGCAGCGGCCCGGCCGCGAGCAGTCCAACGCCGACGATCGCGAGCAGCGCGATGGAAACCACTCTGCGAATCTTGAGTTTTTCGAGGCGATCGACCAGCGGATCGAATACGTAGGCGATGAGGAACGCGAAAAACAGGGGTACCAGCACCGGCCAGAGCAGCCAGGCCAGCAGTACGACGCCCGCGACAGCAAGCAGCCCGAGGGCCGCGCGCACCCACGGATTTTTCAGAACAATCGCGATTGACATGGCGGCCCCGATTGGCGCGCGCAATCTATCACACCGGCGACGGCCCGGCCCAACCCGCGGAGGGCGCCGCGGCGGAAAGAAGACCACACGTAGTTTCCTTTGCGCGCTTTCTAACCACCCGCCAGCGTTGGACATGCGCGGCGTAATTCGTTGACTCGACTTCCGGCCTTTGTTACGATAGCTCTCCCGTTTGACCGGGCTGCCCACGCGGCGGAATCGTTTGAGGACGGAAGTGGAACCAGCGCCTGCGCTCCCGGTCGTTCGCCGGTCCGCGCCCGCGTTCAGCGCATCCGAAAGGAACCCCATTCTTGACTGCCGTAATTGAAGCGATTGACCTCACCAAGACGTATGAGGGCGGCTGGTTCTCCGGGCAGGATGTCCACGCGCTCAAGAACGTGAACTTCGCCGTCATGCCGGGCGAAATTTTCGGCTATCTCGGCCCGAATGGATCCGGCAAGACGACGACCATCAAGATGCTGTTGGGCCTCATCTTCCCGACCTCCGGTGTGATGAAGATCCTGGGCCGCGAAGACATCGGCGCGCCCGATCTGCGCCGCCGCATCGGCTATCTTCCCGAAGGTGCGTATTACCCCGAATTTCTCAAGGGCGCGGAGATTCTGCGCTTCTACGGCAAGCTCTACGGCCTCTCCGGGCGCGACCTGGAGAGCCGGATCGATTCCGTGCTGGAGACGGTGCGCATGGGCTATGCGCGCGACCGGCTGCTGCGCGGCTACTCGAAGGGCATGCGTCAGCGCATCGGCCTTGCGCAGGCGCTCCTGAGCGACCCGGACATCCTGATTCTCGACGAGCCGACGACCGGCCTCGATCCGCTCGCGCGCAAGGAGATGCGCGATATCCTCGCGTCGCTTCGCGACCAGGGCAAGACCCTGCTGGTCTCGAGCCACGAATTGAGCGAGGTCGAGCTCATCAGCAACCGAATCGCCATTCTGTTCCGCGGCCAGCTCCAGGTCGAAGGCCGGCTGGATGAGTTGTTGACCGACCGCGACCTGACCATCGAAGTCGAGCAGTTGGCCGCGCCGGCGCAGAACGCCTTGCAGGCCGCGGGCATCCGTGCCGAAGACCGGACCAAGGGGCGCGTGCTGCTGCGCGTGCCCGCCTCGATGTCCATCTACGACGCGATGCAGTTCTGCGCGTCGAACAAGATCCAGATTCACAGTGTCGCGCCGAGGCGCGAGACGCTCGAAGAGTTGTTCGTCCGCACCGTGGGCACCGCAGCCGCTGCCGAAAGCATGCGCGCCGCGCAGGCCCCGGCCAACCCGTAGACGCAAGGGAGAGTCCATCGACATGTCCGCCGAAACCGAAGCCGTGGCCGCGCCGCGCAACCTGTCGGGCGGGGTCGCCCTCGCCGGCCTGCGGGGCCCGCTGGCCATCGCGGGCTATACCTGGCGCGAAGGCATCCGGAAAAAGACGCTCATTGGCTTCCTGCTCCTGAGCGTGCTCGTCATCCTGGGCTCGACGTTCATGACGGCGTTCATGTCGAACACGACCGTCGGCGCGATCGAGACGGACGTCGAGTCCAAGATCATCAAGGACATCTGCGTCTCGGCGATTTCGATTTTCGGCGTCCTCATCACCATTTTCATTTCGGCTTCGGTCGTGCCCGTGGAGATGGAAAACAAGGTCATATACACGGTCCTCTCGAAACCGATCCGCCGCTACCAGTACCTCTTCGGCAAGTTCCTCGGCGTGCAACTGATCGTCGTCGCCAACCTCGTCCTGATGAGCATTCTTTTCGCGTTTGCTCTCTACGCGAAAGAACGCATTTTCCCCTCGCTCTTGCTCTGGTCTACGCTGCTGACGTATTTCCAGTTCCTCATCGTCTCCGCGCTGACGTTCGCGGTCTCGTGCACGTCGACCTCGTCCGTGCTGCCGACGATTGCCGGCCTCTTCATCTACATCACCGGCAACCTCACGGAATACATCAAGGACGTGGCCAGCCGCACCGCCGAATCGGCCGGCGCGTTCCAGGCGGCCGTCGGCTGGATTGCGACCGCTCTCTATCGCATCCTTCCGAACCTGCGGAATTTCGATATGCGTGACCAGATTCTCTACCTGCAACCGAACGATCCGCCCGCAGACGTCCAAATCCCCAATCTCATCGTCTACGGTCTGCTGTTCGCCGTCGCGGGTTATGGCCTCGCGTGGCTGTTGTTTATGCGCAAGGAGCTCTAAGCGTGAAGCGCGGCGCCGTCTCAACGCAGCTGCTCGTCCTCGGGGGCGTGGCCGCCCTGTTCGCGCTGGGCGCGGTGCAGGGCGCGCGCCTGGACCGCATGCGCGAACTCGAACGCGCCTACCGCTGGACCGTGACGGCGGCGTCGTTCGCGGCGTTTGGCGAATCGCTCGAAGGCCAGAAGGAAGGTGGGGCCGAACCGCTCGACGACGAAATTTTCGCCAAACTCGTCGCGCTCGGCGAGGAGGCGCTGCCCGATGTGCCCGTTGAGCCGCAGGACGTGGACTCGGACGGCGAGACGCATCCCGCACTCGTGCGGGCGGTGCGCCAGGGCCTGGATCACCCGGTGTACGCCATGCTCGCCGGGCCGCGTGGCCACGAGATCGTCAATGAGTTCCTGGAGGCGGCCAAGTCCTCCCGAATCGCGAGCATCGGCACGCAGTTCACCACGGCGTCGCTCTATGACCCGCTCGGGCACACCGAAGGCGTCGGACTCTCGAGCCTGTTCTTCGGCTTGCGCAAGGTCGCGGCGAATTTCCTGTGGATGCAGGTGGACGGGTTCTGGCATTCGGGTCAGATGCACCGGATGGTACCGGCGATGCGCACAACCGTCGCGCTCGACCCGAACTTCATCGACGCCTACCTGCTGGGTGCGTGGCACCTCGCATACAACCTCACGGCGCACCTCGCCGACACGCCCGAGCCGCAAAAAGTATTCAACCCCAAGTACGGCCGGCGTTTGGGCGCCAAGGAGGAGTGGTATTACATCGCGGCGGACTTCCTCAAGGACGGCATCCGCAAAAATCCCCGCAGTTACCAGCTCTACTTCGACCTCGGGTACGCCGTCTACGAGAACAAGCTCGACGATCATCCGAACGCAGTGCTCTATCTGACTGAGGCGCGTCGTTACAAGCACGACCGCTGGGTGCCGCGGATGCTCTATCTCGCGATGTGGCGCAACGGGCAGTATGAAGACGCGATCCAAGGCTGGATCGAATATCTCGAGGTAGACCCGAGCAACGTCTCGGCGCAGCGCTTTCTCCAGATCAATCGCGCCTATCTCGCCGAGGCCAAGTCGGACCAGGCCGCCGATTGCGCGAAAGCCGCGCGGGCGGCGGCCGACGAATTCCGCACGCAGCTCGCCCAGGCGCAATCAACCGGGAACGAATCGCTCGCGGCGGAGGCACAGGCAAAGATTGACCAGGCCGAGCGGGTCGCCGCCGAGATGGACGCGACGAGCGCCGCGGAATGGGGGAACGCGCAAGAGATTTATCTACCGATGATCCGGACCGTGGACGACTCCATCGCCAAGGCGCGCGTGCTGCGCCACACGGCGCTCGACTTTGCCCGGCAAGGCCGGCACCTTGAAGCAGTGATGCAGCTCGATCTCGCGCGCTACGAAATGCTGGAGAGCTTTGACGAGTTGAGCGATCTGCGGATCCGAATCAAGCAGGAGGGGGGCCTCCCGCTGGAAGTGACCGAGCAGCTCGCGATTGAACGCCAACGCGAGGCGGCCCAATACGCCGACCCGCGCCATGCGCCGCCCCGACGCTACATCGAGTGCGTCTATTCGCACGACGAGGCGGACGCGTAGACGACGCGCCGCGCGCGGCCCTGCCCGGCGGTGGTAGCATCGCCGCACCGATGAGCGACGCCGCACGCCAACTCCCGTCCATGCCGGACCGCCGCGGGCGCGCGGCGCGCTGGACGGCGACCGCGGCCATCGTCGCGATTCCCTCGCTGTATAGCTTCAGATTTACTTCATTCTCCGACGCGAAACTCGCAGGCTGGGCCTTGGCCGTCCTGATTCTCGCGGCGCTCGTGCCCGATCTGCGGCACGCAGGACGCCTGCTGTTAAAACGCTTCGGTCCGTTGACGGGACTACTCGCACTCGCGCTGTGCGCCACCGCGCTGGCCTATGCGCTGCGCCTGACGATGCCTGACGCGGCGCCGCTGGGCCGATTCGCGGTCGTCCCGGACTATGCGTTCGGTGCCGCGGCGGTGTTCGCGCTCATGCTTGTGGCCGCCGCGCTCTGCGCCGCGGCTTTCGGCGCCGATCGGGAGCGGGGCTTGCTCGTCGCGTTGTTCGCGTCTGGCGTTCCCGTGGCCGGGCTGGCCCTCTTGCAGTTCGCCGGTGTGCTCGGCGGGATGTTCCCGGAATTCCCGGAGTATGACCAGCGCGCGTATTCCGTGTTCGGCAACCAGGACCTGTTCGGCGGCTATCTCGCGATCACGCTGGCGTTGGGATTCGCGCTCGGCCTTTCCGGCCGCGTCCGACCCGTGTATGCCGGGGGCGGTGCACTGGTCATGCTGCCGGCGCTGCTGATCTCCGGGAGCCGGTCGGCCTGGCTGGCGGCCGCCGCTGGCTGCGCGTTCGGGCTGATTCAGTTCCGTCCCGCGCGAAGGATACTGACCGCCTCGGCGGGGTTCGCTGCGGTGCTCGCGCTCACGACGGTCGCGCTCGCGCCGCAGGCAACGCTCCACCGTGTCGCAAACTCGTTCGGCGAGGGCGACATCGGCTACCGCGCGCGCCTGTGGATGTGGGACGGCGCGGCTCGCATGATCGCCGGAAACGCGCCGCTCGGGGTCGGCCTGGGCAATTTCCAGTTTCAGAGTCCGGAGTATCTCGGCCAAGCGATTCGAGCGCGCGGCCCCGGCGGGCACTACTTCAACCGGTTGCACACGCTGCACGCGCACTCGGACTATCTCGAAACGCTCGCGGAGACGGGACTCGCCGGCGCGTGCCTCGTCGTCGCGTTTTTTGCGCTGTTGCCGCGCGTAGCGTCGCCCGCATGGGCCGGCCTCGGCGCGGGTCTGGTGTTCTCGCTAGTGAATACGACGCTGCACAGCCCGCCGCATGTGATGGCGGTGTTGCTCTGCGCGGCCTCGCTCCCGCGCGCGGGCGACGCCGCCGTCCGCGATGCGCAGTCCTCGTTGCCGCGTCTCCGCGTGGCCTGGATTTCCGGCGCGCTAGTCGTCTGCACCGGGGTCGCAATTACGGTCCTCGTTCCGAGTTTCCTGCTCGCGCGCGCGGAATCCACCGTGAACTCAGGGAACGCCGACGCGACACGGATGGCATACCAACAGGCGATGCGATGGCCGGGCGCGGTGTATAAGGCGTGCCAGGCAACGGCGATCCTGGACGCGAACGCAGGACGATTTCGCGAGTCGGAACGCTTCGTGAATTGCGCCCTGCGAGGCCTGGACACCGGGAACGTCCGCTACCTCGCCGGATATGTCGCCGAGATGCAGGGCAACCTGGTGCGTGCCGCCGCGGAGTATGAAGCGTGCACGCTACGCTGGCCGGACCACCTGCGCGCGTGGGAACATAGACTCGCGCTTGCGCCGGAAACCGAACGCGATGCGCTGCTCGACGCCGCGCTGCCCTGGCTCAAGCCCGAGGCCGCCGAGGGCCTCAGGGCCCTGCGGGAGGACCTCCGCTCGGAGCCAGTTCCACCGTCGGCCGGAGCAGTCCCGTCAGCGTGAAGTCGACCGCCACCGGGTCCTTGGCCTGCAGCCGATAGACGTACGCTGCGCCCGGAACAACCCGTTCCATCGCGCTGGCAAACGTCTCGCCGCGCACGTGCTCGTACGACGGCGGGCCGTCGGGTTTGGTCGTCTCAAGATACAGCGGATGGTCGCGCGCGCCCGGTGTCAGCGTGATCTGCACGTGCGACGCGCGCTGGTCGAGCCACCGCGACCCGGTTGACATCCACACGACGCGAATCTCGCCCGGCGCGGACAATCGCGACGTGTAGCTCGCCGGTTCGTTGGATTTCGCGGCGAACGCCGCGATGGCCGGCGCATCGAGGAGGAGCCGGGGGCCGTGACGCAGCGAGATCACGCCCAGCGCCAGTACGAGCGCGATGCCGATCTGGACTATCCAGAGCCGGATCGCGGCGCGGGGGGCCAGCGCGAGCGCGAAGAACGCGATGACGGCGGACAGGAGCACGGGCGCGGCTGTCGCCGCAACGATCCACCGCCACGGCAACCAGAGCAGCGCATAGGTCGACAGCGCCAGCAGCGCGCCGTATTGATAAAGCGTGTCGTTATAAATCCGGCCTTCGACATTGGCGAAGTACGCGCCCAAACGCCACGCGACGGGCCAGCCGGCGAGCAGCACCGCGCCGAGGAGCACGCGGGTCCAGAAGAGCGCGCCCCCGAGATACGCCGTCACGCTCGCAGGCGGTGCATCCGAAGCCGTGTTTTGCGGCAAGTCCGACATGCCGCGCAAGGTCAGAAAAACGCCCAGCGCTAATAGCGAGGCGATGACGATTCCCGCCGTGATCGGCCAGCGGATTTGCGCGGGCGCCGCGCGGGGCGGCTCCACGAACGCGCTCGCGGGCCCGGCGGGCTTCTCGAGGATCGCGTGACACTTCCAGCAGCGTTTGAACTCCGCGCTGTTGATCTCGCCGCACGACGGGCACGCCGCTTCATTCGAGTCCGCCTCGAGCGCCATCGCGGTCAGCGCGGCACCGGCCTGTGCCTGGTCGATCTTGGACTCCGCCTTGGCCTTCTTCGCGATGGACTTCTTGAGCTTTTCGATGGCCTGTTTGGCGTAGCCGTGGTCGGGCTTGTGTTTGAGGACTTCTTCCCACGCCTTCACCGCGTCTTCTTTCTGATCGTCCACAACGAGCGTGCGCGCGAGTTGCTCGCGCAGCCCGATGTCTTCGGGGAACTTGTCGAGCGCATTACGCATCTCGCGGATGGCTTCGTCATACCGACCGAGCCGGAAATAGGTCGCGGCGAGGAACCGCGATACGTGCGGGCGCGGCCCCCACTCGTTTTTGAGCACGAGCAGGTGTTCGAGCGCGAGCCGGTATTCGAAGCTCGTGTAGAGCTTCTTTGCCAGCCGCCAGCGCTGATCGAGGTCGCCCGGATGGGCTTCGACGTATGAGGCGAGTTCCCAGATGTCCGTCATGGCCGCCGGCCTCAACGCTTCCGGCGCGCGGCGCGCTGGGCCCGGCGCGACCACCACCGCAGCGCGGTATTTACGGCCCAGGTCACGATGCCCGCGCCCAGCGCCGCGAGTACCAGCGCGCCGGTCCAGGGAAAAATGCCGGTCTTTGTGTCGTTGTACGCGTTTCGGGAAAGCCAGAACCACGACGGCACATAGAGCACGGCGAACACGAAGAGCCAGAAACCCCAGCCGGCGAACAGATCCAGCGTCGTGCGAGGCTTGCGATGCGGGGCTGCCGGCTTAGCCATGCGCGATCACCGGTTGCCGCCGGCCGGCAGCGCGAGCACGAACCGGCACCCGCCGAGCCGACCGGTTTCCACGCGCACGGAGCCTCCGTGCTCGGCCAGGATCTTGGCCGTCACGGCGAGGCCGAGTCCGGTGCCTTTGGACCCCTTGGATGAATAAAACGGTTCAAAGATCCGCGCACGATCGGCCGGGGCCACGCCCGGCCCATTGTCCTCGACTGAAATCTCCGTCGCGCCGGACGGCAATCGCGCGGCTTCGACATGAATCCGCCCGCCCGATTCGGGGACAACGTCTGCCGCGTTGCTCAGCAGGTTGAGCAATGCGTGATGAAGCGCGGAGGCGTCGCACCGCACGCTCGCGGCCGCCCGCGACGTGTCGCTCGTCAGCTCGACCGCGCGTTGCGCCATGGTCGCGCGAAACGCGTCCACGGCATCGTCCACCAGGTCGGCGGGGTCGCACGACTCGAGCATCGGCCGGCGGGGTTTGGAATAGGCGAGCATGTCGCCCACGACGTGTTCCAGGCGCTTGACGCCGCGTTTGAGCACGGGCCAGGCCCCTTGCAGCAATTGCGCGTTGCCCGCGCGGATGCCCTCGTCGGCCAGCTCCACGCTGCCACCGAGTGCCATCAAAATGTTTTTCGTGTGGTGCGAAAGCCCCGTGACCGCGTGCCCGATCGCCGCGAGCTGCGCCGCACGCAGGTTCTCTTCGATGAGGCGCGCGCGGGATATCGCCAGCGCCGCCAGCCCGCCGAACATCTCCAGAACGCGCCGGTCGAACTCGTTGAACCCGGCGCCGTCGCGCTTGTTTACGGCTTCGACCACGCCGACCAGCCGCTCGCCGTCCAGCATCGGCGCGGCGAGGATGGATCGGGTCTCGAATTTCGTCAACGCGTCCGCGCCGCGAAACACGCGCGGGTCGAGCGCGGCGTCGTCCACGAGGATCGTCCTGCGGGTCGCCGCGACGGTCCCGGCGATGCCTTCGCCGATCTTGAGCCTGAGCGACCGGCGCAACGCCTCTGCGTCGCCGCTTTCGGCGAGCGCGGCATGGAAGTAGAGATCGTCCGCCGCTTCGTCATAGAGCAGGAGCGAAGATGCTTCGGCATCCACGAGGTGCCGGCTCTCTTCGATGATCGTCCGGAGGAGCGGATCGACTTCGGTTTGGCGGTTCAGCAGCCCGCCCACGCGATGTAGCGCCTCGAGCAGGCGCTCCAGATCGGCGGCGGAAGCGCCGTGCGCCCAGCGAAGTGCGATGTCGGCCGCGGGCATCATTCGCGTTGCGTCCCCGGGGCCAATTCCGCGTCCAGCGCCGGCAGGACCGCGAGGATCACATCGCCCATGATCTGGAGACTCTCCGCACAGACGAGATCCATCGTGTCCCGCGGCGTATGCCAGTTCATCTGGTGCTCGACCGCGCCGCCGCCATAGTGGAAATCGATCAGATCGATCGACGGGACCCCGGCGTCTCGAAACGGAGTGTGATCGTCGGTGATCGATACCGATCGCCCGGTGAACGCGCCGCCGTGCCCCGCCCGGCGCGCTGCGTCCCAGACCAGGTTGACCAGCCAGCCCGGCGCGCCGGAATCGCGCTGGACGCCGAGCGCGCAATCGCCGATCATATCCACGTTGATCATCGCGCGAATTTCCGCGAGGCGCCCCGACTTGTGAAGCTGCAAGACGAAGTCGCGGCTGCCATAGATGCCGTCGGTGTTGCTCCACTCGCCGAGCGCTTCCTCGCCGTCAAACCAGCACAGCCAAAGCGTGTGGCCGTCGCGGCGCGGTCCAATCGTGCGCGCGAGTTCGATCATCCAGGCCGTGGTCGATCCCGCGTCGTTCGCGCCTACAAACTCGAAGTCGGGGAAGTATTTCGTGTCGTAATGGTTGCCGATGACGATGATTCCGGGCTCGGTCCCGGGGATTTCGGCGACGAGGTTGTTCATTTTCACCTCGCCCTTGAAGGTATGCGCGGTGAACGGATACTCGCGCAGCGTGATTCCCGCGGTCGCCAGCCGGCTACGGATGAGGTTGCGGGTCCGTTCAAGCGCGGTCGATCCGGACGGGCGCGGGCCCAGGGCGACGATGGCCTTGAGATCGTCATAGGCACGCTCGCCGTCGAACGCGGATCGGGGCACGGTCGCGGAGCAGCCCGAGCATGCGACGCTCAGCATGAGCGGCAGTATGATGGTCCGGCGCAGCACGCAGCCCAATCCCTCGTCATGCCTTCCCGGCTCCATCCTAGCACGCTCCCGGAACCCGCCCAAACCGCTCCCGCCAAACGACTTGCCTTGATTGCCGCGTCCCCCGGCCCTATCATGTGCCCGCGAGACGACGATGCAGGGCGCCGCGGCCAAGTTTGATGTCATCCGGGCAAACCTCGCGCGGATTCGCGCGCGGATGGACGCCGCTGCCGCCCGTGTCGGCCGCTTTCCGGGGGACATCCGCTTGATTCCGGTCACGAAGAGCGTGGGGGAGAACGAAGCGCGAATCCTGGTCGAACTCGGCTGCGTGGAACTGGCCGAGAACCGCGTGGATGCGGCGCTGCCGAAGATTCAGGCACTGGGCGGCCGCGTCCGTTGGCATATGATCGGCCACGTGCAGCGGCGAAAGGCCCGCGATGTGGCGGCGCACTTCGATCGCGTCGATTCGGTTGACGGGATCGAACTGGCGGAGGCGCTCGAACAGCGCTGCGCGGCACTCGGCAAGTCGCTGCCCGTGTTAATCGAGGTCAACGTTTCCGGGGAAGCCAGCAAGGGAGGTTTTACGCCCGAGGCCGCGGGCGAGGCCGCCGCGATAATTCGCGACCGGATGCCGCACCTCGCGGTCGAAGGCTTGATGACCATGGCCCCGCTGGTGGACGATCCTGAGGCCGCGCGGCCGGTGTTTGCCGGGTTGCGCGAACTCGCGGGATCGCTCGGCCTCAAGGCCCTGTCGATGGGCATGACCAACGATTTCGAGGTCGCCATCGAAGAAGGCGCCACGGAAGTGCGCATTGGAACCGCGATTTTTGAAGGTCTGGACACGAACTGACGATGAATTCAAAGGCCTATGAGCAACTCCGGCACGATGACCCCCGATAGCATCGAGGCGCTGAAGGCGCAGGCGCAAGGCGAACTCGCGGCTGTGACGGATGCCGCATCACTCGAGGCGTTCCGCGTCAAATGGCTCGGCCGCAAGGGGCAACTGACGGATGTCCTGCGTGGTCTGAGCGAACTCGCGCCGGAAGATCGCAAGGCCGCGGGTCAGGCTGCGAACGCGCTGAAGACGTTTTTGAATGATGGCGTCGAGGCGAAGAAACAGGAACTCACCGCTGACGCTCCCGCCGCGGAGCAAATCGATTTTTCGTTACCCGGCCGGGTGCCGCCGCAGGGACGCATCCACCCGGTCACACAGACGATCTATCGCATCGTAGACATCTTCTCGGAACTCGGTTACCAGGTCGCGACCGGCCCGGACATCGAATCGGACTATTACAACTTCGACGCGCTCAACACGCCGGACGATCACCCCGCCCGCGACACGCATGACACGTTTTATGTCCGCCCCGGCGAGGTCCTGCGCACACATACGACGCCGATCCAGATTCGCGTGATGGAGAAGGTCAAGCCGCCGGTGGCCATCGTGATGCCGGGGCGCGTGTACCGGGTGGACTTCGACGCGACGCACAGCCCCATGTTCTTCCAGGTGGACGGCCTGCTCGTGGACGAGGGCGTCACGTTTGCCGACCTCAAGGGCACGCTCTACCACTTCATCCACAAACTCTTCGGCAAGGACGTGAAACTGCGGTTCCGGCCGCATTTCTTCCCATTCACGGAGCCGTCGGCCGAGGTGGACATCCTGTGGACCTCGCGCGACCCGAACACCGGCCAGACGCGCACGAAATGGCTCGAGATCCTGGGCGGTGGAATGGTGCACCCGTCCATCCTCGAGCGCGTCGGCTACGACCAGGAGAAATATTCGGGCTTCGCGTTCGGACTTGGGCTCGATCGCATCACGATGGCGCTGCACTCGATCCCGAACATCCATCTCATGTACGAAAACGACCTGCGCTTCCTGGAGCAGTTCTGATGAACTCCACACGGCGAGCCCGCGTGGCAGGCCTAAGCGAAGTCCAGCTTAGGCCTGTGTGCGCGCACGGAGACCGTCACTGCAAGGAGCGGTGTGTGCGACGAAGCCATCGATTCGTTCGACGCCCGGGGATCGCTCCGTGAAAATTCCGCTGAACTGGCTCCGCGACTACGTCGATCTCCCGAACGACGTCGATGCGCTGTGTGAAAAGCTGACCATGCTCGGCCTCGAGATTGAGTCCGTCGCCCGGCCGGGCGACGGGGTCCAAAACGTCGTCGTCGGCAAGATCCTCGAGATCGCCAAACATCCCGACGCGGACAGCATCGTCGTCTGCAAGACGGACGTCGGCCAGGGCGAGCCGCTGACCATCTGCTGTGGCGCTAAAAACATGAAGGTGGGGGACAAGGTGCCCACCGCCGTCGTCGGCGCGTCGTTGCCGAACGGCATGGCCATCGGCAAGCGCAAAATGCGCGGGGTCGAGTCCCAGGGCATGATGTGCGCCCCAGACGAACTCGGCCTCGGCGAGGACCACGACGGCCTACTCATCCTGTCGCCGGACGCGCCCATCGGCCAGGACGTGCGCCCCATCCTCGGCCTGGACGATGTCATCCTCGAAATCGAGGTCACGCCGAACCGGGGCGACTGGGCCGGCCTCATCGGCATTGCGCGCGAACTCTCCGCGGCGTACGGCGTACCCCTCAAAATGCCGGACGCCATTGTGCAGGAATCCGGCAAAAACGCGGCCGATGTGGCCACGGTTTCCATCGAAGCTCCGGACCTGTGCCCGCGCTACATCGGCCGCGTCATCGCGGGCATCAAGGTCAGTCCATCGCCCGACTGGCTCAGGCGGCGCCTCGAAGCTGCGGGCCAGCGCTCCATCAACAACGCGGTCGATATCACCAACTACATCCTGCTGGAGACCGGCCAGCCGCTGCACGCGTTCGACCACAAACGTCTCAAGAACGGCGCGATTGTCGTCCGCCGCGCGCGCGCCGGCGAGCGCATGGTGACGCTCGACGAGGCTGACCGCGCGCTGACGCCGGAGATGCTCGTCATCGCCGACGCCGCAGTCCCTGTGGCCGTCGCGGGCGTCATGGGCGGCCGCGACAGCGAAGTGGGGGAGGCGACGACGGACATCCTGCTCGAGAGCGCCTGGTTCGACCCGCGCTCGGTCCGCGCGACGGCCCGCGCCCTCGCGATGAACACCGAGGCCTCCCAGCGTTTCCAGCGTGGCGCCGATATCGAGATGACCGAGTTCGCGTCCCGGCGAGCCGCCAAACTCTTCTGCGAAGTCGCCGGAGGCACGCTGTTGCGCGGCGCGCTGGATGTTTATCCGAAGCCACCGCAGAGAAAATCGGTCCCGCTGCGATTTGCGCGCACCGGTGCATTTCTGGGCACGAGTGTTTCGCCTGAAACACAACAGAAGTACCTGAATGCGCTTGGGTTCAGGACGCAGTCAAAGACCGCGGACGCAGTCACGCTCGAAGTTCCGACTTGGCGGCACGATGTCTCCCGCGAGGTCGATTTCATCGAGGAAATCGCCCGCCTCCACGGCTACGACGCCATCCCCGTGTCGATGCCGCGTGTCCACCGAACGGAAACCGACCTCACACCCGAGTACCGCGCCGAGCGTCGGCTGCGCGAATACCTGACGCGCGTGGGACTCTTCGAGACAGTCACCTGGTCGTTCATGGCCGCGCAGGACGCCGGCCACTTCAAAAACGGCGGAGCGGGGGAGGCCATTCCGCTCGTCAACCCACTCTCGGAATCGCACGCGCTGCTTCGCCCGTCGCTGTTGCCGGCGCTGGTGCGTACGGTATCGCTCAACCGGCGAAAGAACCGCGCCTCGGTCGCAGTGTTCGAAATCGCGCCCACCTACCGCCGCGAAGGACAACATGACATCCAGCGGATCGCCCTGGCGATCGGCCTTTCGGGCGCCGCGGCGGACCGCCATTGGAGCCGGCCGGAGCGGCCGTTCGACGTCTTCGACCTCAAGGGATTGGTCGAGGGCGCGCTCGACTCGATGGGTTGCTCGAACCCGCAGTTCGCCGCGGTTGCGGATGCGCGGTTTGTTCCCGGGACGGGTGCCGCGGTCTCGCGCGACGGCGCCGTCATCGGCGTATTCGGCCGGCTCGCGCCGTCGGTCGGGTCGGCCTACGACCTCGACACGCCCGCCTTCGTAGCCGAGCTGGAGATCGACACGTTGCTGCGCCAGTCGGCCGGTACGGCACAGTTCACGGAGATACCGGCGCATCCGCCCGCGCTGCGCGACCTCGCGGTCGTCGTCGACGAGCAGACGCCCGCGGGTGAGCTCGCGGCCGCTGCGGCCAAGGCGGGAGGCGCGCTGCTCAAGCATGTCGAGGTCTTTGACATCTACCGCGGCAAATCGCTTCCGGCAGGCAAGAAGAGCGTCGCGCTCAATCTCACGTTCCAGTCCCACGAGCGCACCCTGACGGACCAGGACACGGAGAAAGCCATCCAGAAAATTCTCAAGACGCTCGACAGACAATTCCAGGCGACGCTGCGCTGAGGGGACGCGCATGCATCCGCTTCTCGAATCGAAGATCGAGCAGTTGGATCGGCAGCTGGACGCGCTGCGCGAAACGCTGGACGCCAACCGCGAGGAACTGAAAAAGCAGCACAAGGAAAAAGAGGACCTCTTGCAGGAGCAGTGGCGGCAGCGCAAGCATATGACCACGCTGGACCGGCTGTCCAGGGATTACGACACCCTCGAAGCCGAGAACAAACGGTTTCAGGCAGAGCGGAAGCGCCTGCGCGAGGGCCTGCGCGGCATCCTGCGCCTGGCCAAATCGCTCCGGAACGCGCAGACGCCGCGCGCGGATGGTGCGCGACCTGCGGACGGCGCGCCACCTGCGGATGGCGCGCCATGAGCCCGGCTCGCGTCAAGGTCAAACTCGCGGGCAAGACCATCGAAGTACCCGTGTATGGCGACTCGCAGCTCACGCAAAAACTCGCCGCCCGCGTCAACGCGCGGATCAAGGAAATTGAGCAACGGTCGAGTCGCATCGATACCCAGGCCTTCGCGCTAGAGGCCGCGCTCGCGTTCGCGGCTGAACTTCAACACGTGCAGGACGAGTCCGACGCGGATCGGAATACGGTCTACGCCGAACTCGATCGTCTGAGCAAGACAGTTGACAAGCTGATCCGCGAATTCCGCGTCGATTGACCGATCGCCGCGAGAACGTCGCAGATTGCGTGGGCCGTTCTGCGAATCTTTCGCTCTTCGTTAACCTGGCTCTAACAACTCCCTCCTGAAACTCAAACGAATGCGCCACAACCCCCAAACATTCGCGCACTAAGATACGGCCCATCAGTCCGGCGCCGCCCGGCAGCCGGACGAGGGGATTGGGGTTTCGGCTGCGAACCAAACGTCTTGATCGTTCGCGATCTCGTTCCCCGCTTGGTGCATTGATGCGTTTACGTCGTGTAACCGCGGAAGGAGGAAGGACAGGAATGAAAAAGAAGGGCTTCACTCTGATCGAGCTGCTGGTCGTGATCGCGATCATCGGCATCCTGGCGGCGATCCTGCTGCCGGCACTCGCGCGCGCCCGCGAAGCCGCGCGCCGCGCAAGCTGCGCGAATAACCTCAAGCAAATGGGCCTCGTCTTCAAAATGTACGCGGGCGAGTCCAAGGGCGAACTGTGGCCGGGCCTCGGCCGGCAGGACTACCTCGAGGCCAACGAGTATCGCGACAATCCGGCCGGCACCACGGAGTGGTTCGACTGGGACTGGGACGCGCAGATGATCCCGAACGGGTACCAGATCTATCCCGAGTATCTGGCCGATCCGCACATCCTGTTCTGCCCGTCGGATTCGGAGCCCGCGTCCGAGTTCGTCGATTGTCCTGGCGGCGTCTGGTGCGAAGGCGCGGAGGGCAACCTGCCGACGACGCATCCGCTGTACGGCCGGTTTTCGCCGGGAGCCATAGAGGACTCGAGCTACGTGTATTACTCGTGGACGACGGAGAGCCCGGAAGTGTGGGCGACGATGGTCACTATTGCCACCGGCTTCCCGGACTACGGCATGCTGAATCTCGAAGGCGGACTGGGTGACTACATCGACGACTTCGGGACCGGCGATATCTCCGATATGGACGCGTTCAAGCGCGAGTTCGACAAGGACCTTCGTCTCGAAGACCGGACCTGGACTCCGGCGCAAATCCAGCAGCACATCCTGGACTTCACCGGAATCAATATCGTCCCGGTGGGCAACGGCGGGACCGATATCATCTATCGCCTGCGCGAAGGTATCGAGCGCTTCCTGATCACCGATATCAACAACCCCGGCGCGAGCGCCCTGGCGCAAAGCTCGGTGCCGGTCATGTGGGACAACATCGGCTCCAATCAGCTCGTTCCTTCGATTCCGGGCGGTTACTTCAAGGAAGAAGGCCTGACGACGTTCAACCACATCCCCGGCGGGTCGAACACGCTCTACCTCGATGGTCACGTGAAGTTCAATCGCTATCCGGATGAATCGGAAGTCCCGGTCAGCCGGGTGGCCGCGGGCATCGGCTGGGACTACCAGTCGTTCGATAACTAACGCAAATCGACAGACGGACATCGAAACGTACGTGCGGGAGTCACGCGTGATGGGCGCGTGGCTCCCGCCGTTGACATCAGGGAAATATGCATGCCTCGCCAAATGCGTTCTCTACTCGCTGCCGTGCTCGGTGCCTGTGTCGCCGTGTCGGCCGCAAGCGCGGATGCCCCGATCGTCGTGGTTTCGGCGGTCATTGAAACCGAGCCCGTCTCGTCGGACGGCGACGCGGCCGACGACTCCTGCGTCTGGGTGCATCCGGACGATCCGGCGCAAAGTCTCATCATCGGGACGAACAAAGACGGGTCGTTGGACGTTTATGACCTGCATGGCAAGCGGATCCAGTCGATAACCGGTATGGAGCCCAACAACGTGGACATTCGTCATGGGCTCGGGCCGGACGGATCGCTCGATCTCGTCGCGTTCACCGACCGCGCGGACAACTCCATCGGCCTTCATCGCGTGGACGCCGCGACGCGCAAGCTCGAGCCCGTGAGGCACGGCGACGGGCTAGTTACCGGCATGGAAGAAGTGTATGGCATGTGCCTGTACCACGAGCCGGGCACGGACAACGTGTACGTGTTCGTGAATTCGAAGGAAGGCCAAGTCGAGCAGTGGAAGTGCCTGCTTCGCGACGACGGCAAGGTCGGGCTGGAACTGGTCCACGCGTTCGAGGTGGGAGGGGGGCTGGAAGGGGCCGTCGCGGACGATGAAGCCGGCGTGCTCTATCTCGGCGAGGAAGACCTCGGCATCTGGCGCTACGACCTTCGCGCGCTCGCCCGCGGCGAGGTCGTCCGCAGCCTGGTGGACTTGACCGCGCCCGCCGGCCGTCTCGTGGCCGACGTTGAAGGCCTGACGCTCTATCTCGGCGAGGGCGGCACCGGATACTTGATCGCGTCCAGCCAGGGCAATCACTCCTACGTCGTGTACCGCCGCGACGGTCGAAACGAGTACGTGGGCACGTTCCGCATCGCCCCCGCAAACGGCATCGACGGGACGGAGGAAACCGACGGCATCGACGTGTGCGCGGCGGATTTGGGACCTGGATTCGAATGGGGGGTCTTCGTCGCGCAGGACGGCCTGAACGACAATGGCGCGCAGAACTTCAAGCTGGTCCCCTGGCACACGCTTGCCACGGCATTTACGCCCGCGCTTTCGACCAGCGGAGCCGACGTGCGGGACTGATATTCGATTAGCCGGAGTTGGCCGGATCGGCCCCCAGAGATTTCCGGTACTGCTGGGCCCATTCCTGAAGTTGCCGCCGAACATCGGAGTCGCCCGCGTGCCGCGAGAGCGGTAGCCAGCCCTGTTCCTTGCAGAACTCCCAGCGCGCGCGCTCGAAGTCCGTCCGGACCTTCGGATCCGGCGGATACCGCTCTTCGAACGGCAGTACCCACGCTTTCACGCCCAACGATTGAGGCAGCGCGGCCAGGTCAACGTCCGGGTCATAAGCCACCTGCCATTTGCGCGCGTGGACCCGCTGCAACGCCCGGACGTGTACGGCGACGTTTTCGTGCCCGTGCTCCCGTTCCCGCCGGGCGAGATACTTCGCGGCCTGGTGCACCAATTCCGGCTCGCCCATCCGGCCCAGTTGAAACGGGCTTAGGATCGTCTGCGGATCTACCTCCCGCGATTCACCCGAATCCCGATCGACCACGACGAATAACAGCCGCACGTCGTCGAGTCGAAGCATCATATTCCAGGAAAATTTCAGTAATTGGTTTTGTTCCAGCGGATGCCCGGGGTGCAGAAAGGGACGGCATGGGAGCAACAATTGGACGCCCGCGTATAGCGCCAATAGCACGACAAGCAGCGTCTCGTCCCGGGACAGCCGCTCGCCTCGTGCCACAGGCGATACCGCCCGTCGCTCAGCAGGTCTGCCGCGAAACCACGCGACAACACGCTGCGGGTAGTCCGGCGGGAAAAACGACAACGTCGCGGCGAGCATGAACCAAGGGAAAATGTCGATGTCCCAGAGCCATGCATTCGTAACATGAAACACAAGCGAAACAACGAATGCAGGCAGCCGAGTCCGGCGCCAAAGCAACGCCGGGACAATCAGCAGGTCGAGCATCAGACCGCCGTAGGCGAACGCCGCCACGATTGACTCCGAGAAAAACCTATGGCCGACCAACGGGTGTGAGAACGCCTCCGCGTGCAGCATGGACCGAATCGGCTCGCCCCGAAGCCAGTCCGGGTTCAACTTGCGTATTCCGCCGAATAGGTAGACGATCGCAATCTGAAAACGAAAGACGTAGAGACACCAAGCAGGTACCGTCGAACAGGCGATTGCGGGCCGGATACGGGCATCCAGCGACAAAGCGCGATTCAACGGCATCAGAACGAAGAGGAAACTCAGCAGAACGGCCAGGTAATCGTGATTCTGATACGGCGTCAGGTCGCAGAAGAAAACACAGCCCCAGCATCCGAACAAGACAGACGCCGCCACCCGGTACAGGAATCCAAGCGCGACCAGCAGGCCAGACCCGGCCACCAGACCCAGCATCAGACGCATGCCCAAATTCGTAGGGTCAGGTACCCAGCCGAACAACGGGTACTTCACGTGAAGGGACTGCGCTAGGTACAGCCGCTCAACGCCACCGGTCGCCAGAAGCTTTATGGCCAGCACCGTCATCAATAGGCCGAATGCGACCCGTACGACGACGAGCGAATCCACAGGCACCTGCTGAAATAGACGGTCCACCAGGCGGCCGGAGTGTGCGGGAGAAAGGTGTACAGGAGGGCGACGCATCGCCACGAGTCTACCGATGGACTATGAGCGGATGTTTAGCGAGGCAACGACAAGGCACAGGCGAATACGATTGAATTCAAACGCTTCGCACGCAACTAGCAGCATCGGAGAGCCCATACGTAATGTCTGATAATATATATTATGTTTCGTTTCCCCTCTGGGCGCGCGTACCGAGCGGATCTCAATCGGGAGTGCGATTCCTCTCAGCCGATGCAAATGCGTACCTCAATCGGCGTGTCAGGCAGTGGCCGCGTTGGCGCTCAGGCGTTGATGATTCAAGCATGATCGACCGTATCAGGCCTGATCGTTTCGGAAGATTTTCAGTGGTCCGGTTTCAGCCTCTTGGAGCGTCCGCAGCGACTCTCGACAGGGGAAAACATGCGCGGCCGGCCCGACGTTCCCGGCGCGTTTCGTGACTTCATTCGGCCTCACGTCGCCCGCGCAGGACCCAGCCGAAATCCCGAAAGACCACCCCACTCCCCGGCACCCAGTCGAGCAACGCCGGGTTCGGCCTCAGGCCTCCAGCAGCCAGGTCCCGGGCGTCGTCAACTCCAGGGAGTTCCCGGCAGGATCCCGGAAGTACAGTGAACGGCCGCCGTTAGGCCAGGTGTAATCGGACTCGATCTCGATACGCTCGGCCCGGAGCTTGCCCCGCCAGGCGTCCAGGTCCGCCTCCAGGATGGCGAACGCCGTGTGACCCGGGCCGTGAGCGCCGTGGGCCGGGATGCCGGCCATCCCGGAATTGGCCGTCGCGGCAGCGTCGAACAGCAGGAACATGCCGGCGCCCGAGCGAAAAAAGACGTGGCGCCCGGGTACTTTGGCGTACGTTTCCAGCCCCAACACGCGCCGGTAAAACGCCTCGGCCGACTCCAGGTCGTCAACGTAGAGACACGTCTCGATGATTCGGAGGGGCTGCATAGTGATTCCCTCGACCGGCGCCCAGGCACAAATCGAGTATAACCAACACCCACGCGCTAATCTCTCCGCCGCTGAGCCCAAATGAAGCAGGAATCCGCCTCAGTTCCAGTCCACGGTTCCGGTTTCATACACTGTCGCGCGTGCAGTCTTCCGCTCCCACTCCGCCGACCCCGCCGCCCGCCCCCCGAATCCCCCCGGGGGTGCTGGATCGGCTGGTGTGTGCGTCCGCCGGGGTCGCCGCGCTTATCCTCTACCTCGCCTGCTTGCCGCCGTCTGTCACCGGGGAGGACAGCGGCGAACTCATCGCCGCCGCGTACACGCTGGGTATCCCCCATCCTCCCGGCTACCCGCTCTGGACGTTGCTGGGCTATGCCGCGACGCACGCTTTGCCGTTCGGCAGTATCGCCTGGCGTGCGGCGGCGCTGTCCGCCGCATTCGGCGCGTTGACCGTCTGGCTGCTGGCCGAGCTGGTGCTACACCTGTTCTCGAGGCGGGACGTCGCGTGGGTCTCCGCGATGGCCCTCGCGCTTTCCCGCGAATTCTGGGAGCAGAGTATCGTCGCGGAAATATACACGCTCGGGGCGTTCCTCGTGTTGCTTGCGGTCTCGCTGATCCTCGCGTGGCATCGGTGGAGGCACCGGGCCATGCTGTACGCGGCGGCGGCCGCGGCCGGGCTGGCCGGCGCGCACTACACGCTCAATCTACTGCTCCTGCCGGTACTGTTCGGGTTCGTATTTGCGACGGACATCCGTCCGCGCCGCGCGCGCACCTACGCCCTCGCTGCGCTTTGCGCGCTGCCGGGCTGGCTCCTGTACGTGTACCTGCCGGTGCGCTCGGCCATGGACCCGCCGGTGGACTGGGGCGATCCGACGAGTCCGGCGCGCTTTTGGGACGTCATCTCGCGCGGGCAATACGCGCACCTGCTCGCCAGCGCGCCCCGCACGTGGGCGAATTTCAGCGCGCAGAGCGTCGAATTCAGCCGCATCCTCGCGGACCAGTTCACGCCGTGGCTCGGCGCCCTCGCGCTGCCGGGCGTCGCGGCGCTGTGGCTGCGAGATCGCGCCGCCGGCGCGTTCTTGACCGCCCTGTTTGTCTTGTTCGCGATCGGCGGCATCGTCGTGCCGAATTTTCCGCTCGAATATCACTGGATTTGGGTGAACACGCCGTACTGGATCCCGGCGTATCTCATCGCCGCCGTCTTCGTTGCCGCGGCGCTCGACTGGCTGCTGCGCGAAGTGAAATGGCCGCGCAATGTGCCCGCGATCACCGCGGCCATCCTGCTCACGAGTCTCGCTGTGTGGAACGGGCCGCACAACTATCGCCGGGGCGACACGACGGTGATGAATTACGCCTCAGACGTGCTCGACACCTTCGCACCCGACGCGATCTACTTCGGGGGCGGCGATCACACCGTGTTCCCGCTGATGTATCTGCAGGTTGTGGAAGGCAGGCGGCCGGACGTTCTCATCGCGAATCGATACGGCTATCCCTCGGCCGAACTCTACGCCATCGCGGGCGAAATCCCGCCCGCAACTCGCCCGCGGGACGCCGAAGAAGACCGGCTGTTTGCGCGGGCGCTCGAATCGGACCGGCCGGTCTATTCCGCGACGCCGCGGCCGAGCGCGACTCGCCACGAAGTCTACGAGGGGCTGTTATATCGCTATGTCCGGGCGGACGAGGCGTACGACACACGCACGGAATGGCCCGGTTACCATCAACCGATACGCGCTTCGAGTCTGGCGCGCGGCGATTGGTCAAACGAACTGGTCGAGCACGAGTACTGGGCCGCGCTCGGCCGGCGCCTGCTGCGCTCGGGCGACCCCGACTCCGGCGTCGAGTTCCTCACTCACGCGGCTACGCTCATCCACGAGGACAAGTCGGCCCTGAACAATCTCGGGCTCGCGTGCGCGAAAGAAGGCCTCCTCGAAGACGCCGCCGGGTTCTTCGAACGGGCGCTCGAAACGGATCCGGCATTCGTGCCCGCGCTGCTCAATCTCGCCCGCTGCCGCATTGAACTGGGCGAGACGACGACCGCGCTGGCACTCGTGGCCCGCGCAGCGGAGGCCGGCGCAGACCCGGACGCCGTCAGACAAATGCACATCGCGGCGTCCAACTCCGCTGCCGGAGCCGAACGCCGCGACGAAAAACTCGACTGAATCCGTTACTGCGGATTCTGAATGCTGGCCGTGCCAGTCTGCGCCGGCTGCCACGTAAGAGCGGCCGACTTCGCCGGGGCCGCTTCGACCTTGGTCGCCGTGATGATCTTCATGCCGTCCTTCTCGGCCACCGCGCCGGTCACCGCGACCTGTTTACCCATGTGCGCGCCGACGAGGTCCTTCGCCTGCTTGCCGCCGCCGCCCATGATGAGATACATCTCCATCTTGCCGTCCGCGCCCTTGACCGCAAGGCCCAGCGGGTTGCCCTTGTCGGCACACGCCTTCGCGCACGCCGCATGGCCCTCGCCCGACTTGCCGCCGAGGTAGCACGCGATGTCAACCGGCTCGCCGGTCAACGTCTGGTCTTCCGCATACGCGCCCGCGCAGGCAAGCGCCACTAGTACCGTCCCCACAACGATTTTACGCATGACCGGTGACTCCTCTTCTCTTCTGGGTTGGTTCGTGCCCAACTCCGGTTAGTTTATCAAGAACGCACAGGGGCCGACAACGCATTCCCCTTCCGGGCATTGCCGGATGCCGG
Organism: uncultured Nitrospirales bacterium; assembly: GCA_964411925.1. GTDB lineage: Bacteria > Hydrogenedentota > Hydrogenedentia > Hydrogenedentales > VFKU01. Next base: position 9,235 of record CAYPNI010000038.1, on the reverse strand, counting down.
ACCGCGGGATTCCGATATTCCCGTTAATCTTGACAATCCCGCGTAAATCATGGCGGATCCTAGGATTAGCAACGCCAGATTGGCCACCGCGGCATACGGTCGCTGGAAGGTGCCGTACATCATTTTGAGTTTTTCGTTGGACATTCGGTGTCCCACTCCATTCGAAAAAATGATGAACGTATACCGGCCGGCGTCGTCCCCTGGCGTGTCGTCCACCTGAAATCTCTCGATCGTGAGTCCGGGAAGCTCTTCGACCTCGAATCCCGGCAATATGCCCTCCGCCACCCCGCGCATGTACTGCCGGCGCATCTGGACGAATCCCGGGTCGCCGTACGTCAAGATCCCGGTGTTCACGAGGTTATCGTACGCGCGCCGCGCGGCCAGCGCTTTGGAGTCCAGCGCCATGTGAACCAGCGGATACGGCGTCATGGGGAGCGCAAACACCGCCGCATCAATCACGAGTCCGGCGGCGATCAGTATCCAGGCATTGAATCGGGTCATGGGGCCCTACTCGCGGACGTAGATCGGGTTGCTGTAAATCCAGCCGCGTTGTTCGCCGTCAATGCCTAGAAATCCCTCGATGCGATAGACACCCGCCTCGCGGACGTCGAACGCGAAGTCCCTGCCATCGGCTTCGGCCGCGACTTCGCCGTTGCGGATCAGGCGAATGTGGCACGCCGCGGGAAACTCGGCGACGAGGCTGAGACCGGAGCCCATCTTCGTCTGATCGCCCATCATCGCCCGTGGGGCGGATCGCGGACCGTCCTCCAGACCCTCTACGGCGAAGTAGAACACAGTCGGGTCACACATCCAGTCGTGGCTGATGTACATGTGGCCCGCATGGACTGCCGCGCGCACCGCCGTCTCGTCCAGCTCGTCCACGAGGATATGCGTGCTGACGTTGTGGAACGAGCGGTAATACGGATCGAAATCGAGACTGGTCACAATGTCGCCCGGCTGGTGGCCCGCGGTCAGTTTCGTGATACCGGGATACTGCGCCGACGTAAACCGCCGCAGGTCGCTGTCGGGGTCTACGATCGTGCCGACGCCGACGCTATCCGCGTCGATCATTTTCGCGATGAACACCTGGTTGTGATGACAGTCGTTCGCCGCGACACCGATGATTGGGCGCGCCTGGGACTCCTGGTCCCATTTGCGGAAATAGAGGTCCGGATAATCGAGCTGCGTCGCGAGCAGTTCGTCGCCGTACTGCTGCAGGTTCGCGCTCATCTCAGCGTATTTTTCTGGATCCGTCAGCGCCGCGAGCACCGCGACGACCGCGCCCATGTCGTCCTTGGCGTCCGCGTGCCGGTTGTACGCTTCCATGCCGGAGAGACCGTCCATCGGGTGTCCGAACCGCTCCTCGACGTGCGAAAGAAAAATCAGCCCCTCCCCTTCCGTCACGGCGGCTATGATCTGATCGTTCGGCTTGTCCATCACGGACATGACGGACTTCATCGGTTGCACCAGGAACCCGTTCGTCTCCGAGCCGGGGACGAACAGAACGCCGTCATGCAGGCCGCGCCAGTTGTCGTCGATGAAGTCGAACGGCGGCCGGAAATGGTTGCTCAGAAACACGATGGAAACGCCCGCGCGTTTGGCGTCGGCCAGTAGTTCGGGCCGCGTCCCCCCGGTGTGAGCGGCGTCTTCGGCATGGGCATGAAAGATCGCGCGGCGATCGGTCAGTCCGAGGCTCCTCGAAACGTCCCGCCGGCCGGCTTTGATGCGCTCGACGTCCGCGTGCTGCGCCGCGAGCCGCTCGGTCGACATCCGCTCGATCGTCGATCGCTCGCGGCCGTAGGTTTCGCCGGGGTTGGCCGGCCAGGCCGCCGCCGCAAGCGCGGCCGCGAAAATAAGGGGGGCTAGTCCTCGTAGCATCCTGCGCAATCTCCGTCCAGCGTTGATACCGCCGCCCGCCGCTGGCATGATGCCGCGCCGAGGGCTCACCCGAATGTTCAATCCCGAAAAGAATCCCCTGCGCGAACCGCTCGCCGTTTTTCTGGTCGCGCTGACCGTCTCGATCGGCTGGGGCATACGCGGGAACTTCGGGCACGAGTCGGGCGCCATGATACCCGGCTTGCTGGGGGCAATTGCCATTGCGGTGCTGTCGCGCCGTGACGACTGGCAATCGCGCATCCCGCATGTGGCGCTTTTCGGCGGGCTGGGCTGGGGATTCGGCGGCTCAATTTCTTACATGTACCCGATTTCGTTCACGATGTCGGGCCATTTCGACACGATGTTCTACGGATTCCTTGCAACGTTTCTCGAGGGCGGGCTCTGGTGCGCCATGGGCACGGCGGGGACCGCGCTCGCGCTCACGGCCGACTCGACCCGGCTCGCGGGACTGTACAAGCCGCTGCTGTTCGTCATCGCTGCGATGTTTCTGCAACACCTGCTCGAATCGCCCATCGCTCGCGCGCTCAGCGTCGAGGATGCCTCGCGCATGGACGATACCTGGCATCGGCAGGAGAGCCCGCTCTACTGGTTCGATGCGGACTGGATGCCTGCCCTGTTCGTGTTCGCCGGCGTGTGCGCGTACGAGTTCCTCGGCCACCGGCGCCAGCGCCTGTGGGTGTTGCCGGTCTTCGTCGTTACCTGGGCGCTCGGCGGCTGGTTTGTCCAGTTGATACTGGATCGCGCCGGGCTCCTGGCCGGTCTCGTCGACTTTCTCGTCGTGCCGCAGGGCGATCTCTCCTACATCAATCCTGAAACCGGAGAGCCGTTCGATCCGGCGAACCTCATGACGAACTGGCCGCAATTCTTCGGGGACTACCCGCAACACGTCGGCTGGCTCGTTGGCGCGCTGCTCGGTTTCACGTTCTACTTTCTCGTTTTCGGGAAGTGGCGAAACGATTCGGGACTGTTCGTCGCGTTGTCGCTGGGATGGCTCGGCGCGTTCCTCGCCATGCCCGTGTTCGGGACGATCTTCCTGGCCGATTATGGCGGGTTCCGCATGACGCCGCCGCGCAGCGACGACTGGGCGGGCATCACGGGCGCGTTCGCCGCGGCGATGATCTGGTGTCACCGCAGGGATCTGCGCGCGGTCACGCTCGCGGGGTCGCTCGCGTTCATCCTCGGCGGCGTCGGCTTCGCGACGGGCCACGTGCTGCGCACGATCGCGCGGTGGCCCGGGCACCCCCACCGTCTGCCGAACGGCACGCCCGATTTCTGGAAGCACTACCAGCAGACGAACTGGCACAGCGTCATGGAACAAACGCAAGGCTTCTTCCTCGGCATCGCGATGATCCTCGCGATCAGCGTCACCTGGGCCAGCGTCACGCCGAGGCGGCGGGACACGCCCCTGCCGAACTGGACCAGCATCTTCGCGGTCATCTTTGTGATGTTCGGAATCACGCATATGAACGTCTTCAAGAATGTCGAACAATGGACCGGGGGCGATCGGCCGCTCGTGGCCGACCCCATGAAGGCGCCGTTCTTCGGTTTCATCGAACTCAGCGCGGCGAGCTGGTTCGAACTCGTGTGGTGGGGCGCGGCGGCCGCCTGCCTGGTCGCGCTCGTCGTTCACGTCCGCCGGCCGCTGGCCGTGCTGCCCGCCTCACTCGCGGGCCACGGGCAATTGCTCTACCTGTTCGT
>CAYPNI010000038.1:0-5541 GCA_964411925.1 uncultured Nitrospirales bacterium | reverse complement strand
TGCGGTGTTCTTCAAGGCGATGTACGGCAGCGCGCCGATCGAAGCCCCGCAATACGCGCACAAGCGATTCGGGCCGGAGGCCATCTGGCGCACGCATCCGATCCTCAAACACGGCGAGCATCGCTGAAATTGCGGGCGCACCCGACGAGACGACTCGAAAGGCGTATTCCCGGCGAGTCCGACGCGCGTGCGCCGGATCTACCTGAGCGCATCCAGCACGGCGTACCGCCAGTGGCGCAACGTCACCCGCAGGAGCCGTAGCTGGTATTGCGCGCGCTCCTTCGCGCTGGGCGCCAAGAACGATTCGTGCACAAAAACGACGTCGGATTTATCCATGCCCCACGGCCGGTATCCACGCGTGGCCGCCCAGGTCTTGATTTCAGCGAGATGCGGGTTTCGGTAACGCCGGCCGTACAGCTCGATGACGAGCACCTTCGGCGTACTCATCATGCCCTGCAGCACGTCCCACTCCGAACCTTCCGTGTCCACCAGGAGCACGTCCAGATCACCGCTGTCGATCTCTCCGAAGGGTACCGCGTCCACCCGGTGGATGGTCGGCGCGGGCGCATCCGTCCGGGAATTGCTCGCGGCGGGGCTCACGACGCCCCGAACGAAGGTGGACGACTCCGCTTCGACCAGGTCGATCTTCCCTGCGCTCCGCGCAACGGCCTTCGGAATTACGCGGATGTGCGGCCGATCGCGCGCCATCTCGACGAGCTGGCGGGCCGCTTCGGGATGGGGCTCAACGAGCGTGATGCATTTCGCGTGTCCTGCCAGCTCCAGCGCCTTTGAATACTTCGGCTCGAACACGCCGACTTCGCACGCGTGACCAATCTCCATGCCGGCGAGCAACCTGCCGAGCCTCGCGTCAATGCTCGCCACGGGCGGAATCCTGATATTTTCGGGCGCCCCGAAGCGTGCACGGCGCGGCGTACAACTCGCGCGTCGGCCTATAGCTGTTCGATAACAACGTCTTTGTACCAGCACTCGCTCGGCGTGCCGCCGTGGATTTGCACGGCGATGAAGCCGGTCTGCGGGATCGCGTCGTCGGGCTCGGTGTAGTCAACCGTCAGCTCACCGTTCAACCAGAGCCGGATGCGCTTGCCTTCGCAACGGATGCGATAGTCGTTCCAGTCGTCCTTCTTCAGGATCCGGTCGAGCAGCGCCTTGTCCGGCTGCGCGAGCACCTTGTTGCGCCGCGACTCGTCGTACAGCGCGCCCCAGAAAGTCCACCCCATGTCCGCCTGATACCCCGACATCTCGTGCGGCGGATTGTCGATACGCCGGCTGCGAATTTGGATGCCGCCGTTGGCGTTTCCCTTGATTTTCACGCGCAGCGTCAGCTCGAAATCGCCGAATTCCCTCGTCGTCGCCAGAAAATCGTTGTGCGGAATCGGTTTCTCCAGGGTTCCCCCCACGATCGCCCCGTCCTCGATCCGAAACATCTCGAGGTTCCCCTCCCACCCCTCGAATGATTTGCCGTCGAACAGCGAAGTCTTCTCACCCGCACTTGCGGCGAATGAGAAAAACGCAACGGCGATCGACACGAACGTGAAATTAGTCTGCATTCACAATCACCCTTCATCTGCGAAATCTGCGGACAAGTCTTTACGCCCTCGACGGAGCCAGCACATCCGACGTCCCGTCCCAGTCGTCGAGACTCCACGGTGCCCGCTGCGGCCTCGCGAGCATCGCATTGGCTTCTGCGTCGTCCGCGAATTGTTCCGACTCCGGATTCCATGTCAGTTTCCGGCCGCCGAGCCGCAGGCAAATGTTCGCCACGTGACACACGCTCGCAGACCGGTGCGCCACTTCCGGCGGCGCGATGGTCTGCCCGCGCGACTTCACACACTCGATGAAGTCCCGCTGATGATAGGCGATCGCCGAATACGCCTCTCGTTCCGTCGGCGCTTCGTCCAGCAGCGAAGCCGGCTCGGCCGTGAGGAGCCCTGTATCGTCCACGCAGATCCAGCCGCGCTCGCCCTCGAACCGGACGGACCGCGGCGATCCGTCGTGCATCTCCAGCGTCAAACCGTCCGCGTACCGGGTCTTGACGTTGTAGTGCACCGGCGTATTGAACAGGTCTTCGGGCGGCGGGAACTCCGCCGTGCCCTCGAACTCCACCGGCGCCGTCAGGTCGCGGTCGACGCCCCACTGCGCGAGGTCGTTGAAATGCACGCCAATATCGGTCAATTGCCCGCCGGAGTAGTCATAGATCCATCGGAAATTCGCGTGGCATCGCATCTTCGTGTACGGCGCGGACGGCGCCTGGCCCAGCCACCGGTCGTAGTCGAACCCGTCCGGCACGGGCTCCGCGGCCTGTGGCCCCGCGAGATGGCCCGGCTCGAGGAACGTGTGCACGGCGTGGATCTTGCCGAGCCGGCCCGACCGCGCGACGTCCACCGCATAGCGGAAACACGGGATGCTGCGGCGCTGCGTTCCGCTCTGGTAGACGACGCCATACCGCTTCATCGCGTCGGCCACGATGCGCCCCTCGCGTACCGTCAGCGACATCGGTTTCTCGCAGTAGATGTCCTTGCCGGCCTGCGCCGCAGCGATCGAGATGAACGCGTGCCAGTGGTCCGGCGTTGCGATCAACAAGGCATCGATATCGTCCCTCGCTATGATTTCGCGAAAATCGGCGTATGCCGCACAGTCTGTGTTCGCGTAGTTCGCGTCAACACCCTTCTTCGCGGCGTCGAGGCGCGTCTGATCCGCGTCGCTCACCGCAACCACCTGCGTGTCCGGGTGCGTCATGAACATGCTCATGTCGAACCGGCCCATGCCGCCGATGCCGATGACGCCCATCGTGATCCGCTCGTTCGCCGCCGCGCGCACGCGCCCCCGGCCCAGCGCGGCAGCGCCGACCGCCGCCGCGCCCACCCCCAGGAATCGCCGCCTCGAAATTCGACTCATCGACGCATCCGCCTGTTCGTCAGCCCAGCACCCATTTCAGCACGACGCCGCCCGCCGCGCAAGCCGCGAGCACTTTAACCATGCCCACGTGGTACTTGAACGTCGCAATGGCAGCCGCGACGGTCAACAGGAGCGAACCCAAGTCCACCGACGAGAGCGTCGGCACGACCAGCCGCAGCGGGCCAAAGGTCTGCGTGGACTGTTCGGCGAACAACGTATGCATGCCGAACCAGACCGCGAGATTGAGGACGACGCCGACCACGGCCGACGTGATCGCGCCGAGCGCAGCGCTGATGGCGCGATTGCCGCGAAGCGCCTCGACGTACGGCGCGCCAAGGAAAATCCACAGGAAGCAAGGCACAAACGTCACCCACGTCGTCAGCAGCGCGCCGAGCGTGCCCGCAAGCATTGGGGGGATTGACCCCGGGTCGCGGTAGGCCGCCATGAACCCGACGAACTGCACGACCATGATGAGCGGGCCGGGCGTGGTCTCCGCCATCGCGAGTCCGTCGAGCATCTCGCCCGGCTGAAGCCACGCGTACGTCGCCACGGCCTCTTGCGCGACGTATGCAAGCACGGAATACGCCCCGCCGAACGTCACGACCGCGGCCTTGCTGAAGAACTCCCCTATCTTGAAGTAGACGCTGCCGGGTCCCAGCGCCGCCGCCAGCGCGACGAGCGGCGTGAACCACAATGCGAGTCCTAACGCGAGCACTCCGGCGGTGCGCATCCGGCTCGGACGGATAAACCGACCCACGTTTGCGTGCGCACCGGACGGACGGAGTATGTGCGTCGCAAGTCCGGCGATCGCGGCCGCGGCGACGATGACCGGAAATGGGACGGCGAAAAAGTAGATCGCGACGAAGGCAACACCCGCGATTGCGTATGACATGCGTGTCTTGAGCGCGCGCTTTCCGATACGCAGTACCGCCTCGACGACGATCGCCAGCACGGCGCACTTCAGTCCGTAGAAAATCGCCTCGACAGCCGACACGTCGTGAAAACCGGCGTACAGAATGCTCAACGCGAGTATCACCGCCGCGCCGGGCAACACGAACAGCGTCCCGGCGACGAGTCCGCCGCGCCAGCCGTGGAACAACCAGCCGATGTACGTCGCGAGCTGCTGCGCCTCGGGGCCGGGCAACAACATGCAGAAATTGAGCGCGTGAAGGAACCGCTTCTCCCCCACCCAGCGTTTTTCGTCCACCAGCACACGATGCATCACCGCGATCTGGCCCGCCGGACCGCCGAAGCTGTTCAGCCCGATGTAGATCCACGTGCGCAGCGCGTCGCGAAACGTGGGTATGGTCAGCCGCTCGTCCGAGTCGACCTGGGAACCCGCCGTATCGTCCCGCATACCCGTGCCGCGAGGGCCTCCTGACGCGCCGGATTCACGCGCAACCCGTAAGTTTGGCGCTCAAATCCCACAGCCGGCGACCGAGCTCCGGATCGCGCGCGTTCGCGGCGATGTCCACCTGCTTCGCCATGTCGAAGTAGGCGCCGTTCACGCCTTCGACGTCGGGGTCGATCGCCAGCCGGACGACGGGTTTCGCGCCGTCCTCGGGCGTCAGCCACGACCGTTTGACAAGTTTCACCACCAGCCCTGTCAGCCCGCCGACGTTTCCGAGGTTCGTCCGAACGACGCCGGGGTGCAGCGCGTTCACGGTGACGCCCGAGCCGTTTAGCCGCGCCGCAAGCTCGGTCGTGAAATACACATTGCACAATTTCGAGTGCATGTAGGTCTTGAAACGCTTGAAGTTCGCGCCGGTGGGGAGTTTTTCGAGATCCGCTTCGCCGAGCGCGTACAGTCCGGCGTTCACGTTCACGATGCGCGCCGGGGCGGACGCGCGCAGCCGATCGAGCAGTAACAGCGACAGCATGAACGGCGCGAGGTGGTTCACCATGAACGTCATTTCGATGCCGTCGGCGTTGAGCGTCCTCTTGCTCAGCCACACGCCCGCGTTGTTGACCAGCACGTGGATGGCCGGATAGCGCTCGAGCAGACGCCCGGCGAGGTCCCGGGTCGAGGCGACGGTGGACAGGTCGCCCACGACGAGGTCGATGTCCGCGCCCGGCGCCTCCGCGCGGATGTCATCGACCGCTTCGCGCCCCTTGAGTTCGTCGCGGCACACGGCCACGACGTGGTGCCCCGCCTGCGCGAGTTGCAGCGCGACGGCGCGGCCGATCCCGGCGTTCGCGCCAGTCACGACGATCGTGCTCAATCCCGTCTCCTGCGCGTCCACACCCGTCATCGCGAGGAGCGGGGGTATGCGACGAAGCAATCTCCTAACCCGGCACGCCGCAACTCTACAGGTGATATTCCCCGCGGCCCGCGTTGCCCAACATCATGTTCGCCGCGTCGTCGCCCACGATGCGCTGTTTCTTGCCGTCCCACTCGACCGGCCGGCGGATGCGATACGAGATGTTGGCGAGGATGCAGTTCACCGCGATGTTGTAGCCCGCGTCGATGTTCATGATCGTCTGCTTGTGCTCGCCGCGGATGGTCTCCAGCCAGTTCGTGTGCTGGCCCGTGCTCACCTCGCACTGCTTTTCCCCCGCGCCCGGCCTGTAATTCTTCACCTCGGGGTCATCCACGTGCGTGCCGCCGTCGCCGCCGCGCACGAT
>CAYPNI010000037.1:28404-34109 GCA_964411925.1 uncultured Nitrospirales bacterium | reverse complement strand
CCACTCGAGAAATCGCATGCCGGCATGCGCGTCGGTGCCGATGCGCAGATCGGTCAGCACAACGTCGCAGGTGTCGGTTTCGAGGAAGCGCTTGCCCTCCTCGCAGTTCGACACGGTGGTGACGACGTAGCCGTCGCCGCCCAGGATGATCTCGAGCAGCTCGCGCATGCCCGCCTCATCGTCTATGACCAGGACCTTTTTTCGTGCGATCACGATTGATGCTCCCTTCGTTACTCTGCGGCGGGCAACACGACCCGCATCGAGCAACCCCCACCCTGCCGGGCCGATGCGCGAATGGTGCCGTCGTGCGCCGTAACGATACGGATACACACGGCCAGTCCCATGCCCACGCCCGAATCTTTGGTCGTATAGAACGGTTCGAATATGCGGCCCATTTTCTCCGGCTCGATGCCCGGGCCGGTGTCGTCAAAACGAATTTCGACGGGTCCCGGACCCGCGCTCACGGAAATCGCCAGCGTGCCGTTGGCGTCCATTGCTTCGACGGCGTTCTTCGCGAGATTCACCAGCACCTGTTTGATTTGCGACGGATCGCACAGAATCCTGCGCGACGTCTCCGGAAACGCGACGCTGACTTCGAGGCCTTCGTGCACTGCGTGTTCCCGGCGAACAAGTTCCGCCGTTTCCTCGACGAGCGTCCGAACGTCGGCGAGTTCGCGCTTGCGCGACGGTTCGCGCGCAAAACTCAGAAACCCGCTCACAATTTCGTTCAGATGGTCCGATTCGCGAATCGCCATGTCGCGCAGTTTCTTTTCGAGCGCGTCCTTGGGCGCGCTGTGGCTGAGTTCCTCGAGCGCGCCGCGGATGACCGTCACCGGATTGCGAATTTCGTGCGCGAGTCCCGCCGCAAGTTCGCCGACCACCGCCAGGCGGTCGTGCCGGCGCAGTTCCTGGCGAATGGCGTCCATTTCCGTCAAATCGGTGAACGACGCGATGACGCCGGTAACATCGTCCTTGGCGTCCCGGATGAAGTTTGTGGTCAGTCCGAGGAGGACTTCGTCGCTCGTACCGCGGCTCAGCGCCTTGAATTCGTAACTCGAAAAATCCTGCCGGGACCGCATCGCGGTGACGATGGGGCACTCGCCCGCGCCGGCGACGCGCAATACAGTGGACACATGACGGCCGACGGCCGATTCCGACGAGACGCCGAGCAGATCGCACGCCGACTCGTTCATCACGGTGACGAGGCCGCGCGCGTCCGTGATCATGAAGCCGCTGTTCATATTGTCGAGAATGTCGCGCTGGAACTCCTGCAACCGGTGGATGCGCTGGTTCCAGTAGCCCGAGACGAACGCGGCAAGGTAAAACGACATGCACTGGATGAGCAGGTTGTATACGAGCTCGAAACTGGACAGGATCCGGCCGGAGGTGACGGGCAGCAGGATCTGAAGCGCCATAAAGGCCGTGGCCATCGATGCGAGGATGAACCCCTGCGACAAGCCGAGCAGGAGCCCGGCCTCGAGCACGACCACGACGAACAGGAACGTGAACAGGCTAGTCGAGCCCTGCGTGTACGCGACGGTGGTCGCGACGATGGTGTAATCGACGGCGATCTGGATCCAGCGCTGGGCGGTGCCGGGCCGGTCCTGCCGCTGCACGGTCTGCAGCGACCAGAGACTGACGACAAAGCCCGCGACATAACACGAGAGCAACACGCTCTGGCCGCGTTCGAGATCGAGGAACGCGGCGCCGACGGCCAGGAAAGACAGCACGCCGATCCGCGCCACGCCAAGATAGCGCAGCCACATGATCTGGCGGTCGTACACGAGCTCCGCGCGGGAGGCATCGCCCACGCCGACGAACCCGATACGCTGTATCCCCTGCAACGAAGTCATGTCAGAGCGTGGCGCCCTTGTCGATCAGCGCCTGCAGCGACTCGGGATTGCCGCTGCGCTTCATCGCGATGTCGTAGCTGATGACGCCGCGCTTGAGCAGCCGGTAGAGCGACTGGTTCATGGTCATCATGCCCTCGGCGGTCGAGATTTCGATGATCGAGGGGATCTGTTGAAGTTTTTCGCCGCGGATCAACGCGCGGATGGCGGGATTCGCGAGCATGATCTCGAGTCCCAGCACGCGGCCATGGCCGTCGGAACGTGGCAGGAGCTGCTGGACGAGCACGCCCTCGAGCACGAAGGAAAGCTGCGTGCGGACCTGGTCCTGCTGTTCGGCGGGGAACACGTCAACGATGCGGTTGATGGTTTGCAGCGCGTCGTTGGTGTGAAGTGTCGCGAACGCGAGGTGACCGGTCTCCGCGACGGTCAGCGCGGCGAGGATGGTTTCCTTGTCGCGCATTTCGCCGATGAGAATCACGTCCGGGTCCTGGCGAAGGACGCGCTTGAGCGCCGCTCCGAACGACTTGGTGTCGGCGTTCAGTTCGCGCTGATTGACGACGGCCTTGTTGTGCGAATGCAGGAACTCGATCGGGTCCTCGATGGTGATGATGTGGACCTCGCGCTCGCGGTTGATTTTGTCGATGATCGAGGCGAGCGTGGTCGACTTACCGCTACCGGTGGGCCCGCAGACGAGCACGAGGCCGTTGGGCTTGTACGCGAAGTCGGAGACGCACTTGGGCAGGCCGAGCTCGTCGAACCCCTTGATCTGGAACGGGATCGTACGGAACGCGGCCACGACCGAGCCGCGGTCGCGGTAGACGTTGAGTCGGAAACGGCTCAGCCCCTTGACGCTGAAGGACATGTCGCATTCCTTCTCGCGTTCGAATTCGGCGATTTGTTCCTCCTTCATCACCGAGTAGATGAGCTCCTGGGTCTCGTCCGGCTTGAGTACCGGAAAGCCTGGAAGCGGCTCGCACCGGCCGTCCACACGTACCACGGGCGGGATGCCCACGGCGATGTGGAGGTCGCTCCCGCCCATCTGAATCAGGCGCGTGAGCAGATCCTTCATGTTAATTTCTCGACTGGGCATCTGTTGAACTGCCATGGCTCCCCCTATACCCCCTGATGGCGCGGACTAGTCCGCCGCCGTAACCCGCAAGACCTCTTCTATACTTGTCACCGACGCTGCCGCTTTGGACAGGGCGTTCTGGCGCAGTGAGCGCATACCGCACTTGATGGCCTGTTCCTTGATCTGCGTGGACGCGGCACGGCCAAGGATCAGCGGCTCGAGTTCGTGATAGTTCGGCATCGCCTCGATGACGGCGACGCGGCCCTTGTACCCGAGCCCCTTGCACTTGTTGCAGCCGCGACCGCGTACCCACACCGGCGCGGAACCGTGTGTCGTATTTCGGAACTGGACGCGATCGAGCACTTCCCTCGGCACCGCGATCTGCTCTTTACAGTCCGCGCAAACTTTGCGCATGAGTCGCTGTGCGGCGGCCATCACGACTGAGGATTGAACCAGGAACGGTTCGAGACCCATGTCGGTCAATCGCGTAATGACGCTGGCGGCGTCATTGGTGTGGAGCGTGCTCAGGACGAGGTGACCGGTGAGCGCCGCCTTCACAGCAACGTCGGCGGTTTCCTCGTCTCGAATCTCACCGACCATGACGATGTCCGGGTCCTGGCGCAGGATTTGGCGCAGGGCGCTCGCAAAGGTGAAGCCGATTTCCGACTTGGTCTGCACCTGGTTGATGCCGAACAACTCGTACTCGACCGGGTCCTCGACCGTGACAATGTTCTCGCTGATCTGATTGAGTTTGTGGAGCGCGCTGTACAGTGTCGTTGTTTTACCGCTACCCGTCGGGCCGGTGATCAGGATCATGCCGTAGGGGCGCTGGATGGCGTCGAGGAAGGCCTCCATCGGCTGTTCCTCGAAGCCCAGTGCCTCGATATCGAGCGTCAGGTTGCCCTTGTCGAGTACGCGCATCACGACTTTTTCGCCGTAGTAACACGGGAGCACGGCGGTTCGGAAGTCGATCTCGCGGCCCTTGTAGCGGATGCGGAACCGGCCGTCCTGCGGGAGACGGTGCTCGGCGATGTCCAGGCTCGCCATGATCTTGATACGAGAGATCAGCGCCGCAAAAATATTGCGGGGCGGGCACTTCGTTTCCTCGAGCTTGCCATCGATGCGATAGCGGACACGCAGTGTCTTTTCGAACGGTTCGATGTGAATATCGCTTGCGCCTTGCTCCAGCGCGTTCACGAGCAGCAAATTGACCAGGCGGATGATCGGGGCGTCGTCGGCGTCAGCCTTCAACTGCGCCAAGTCGCTCATTTCGTCGACTTCTTTGACGGTCTCGACGCCGTCCGCGGAGCGCTCGCCCACAAGTTCTTCGTAGAGTTCCGCGCTCTGCTTGCCGACGCCGTAGTGCTTCTCGATCGTGTCGCGCAGTTCGGACTGGACGGCCACAACGGGCTCAATGTCGTAGCTGGTCAGCATGCGCAAGTCGTCGAGCGCCATGATGTTGAGCGGATCGGACATGGCCAGCGTGAGCACATCGCCGGTGATCGAGACCGGCAACATCTGATACTGGCGGGCGAGCGTCTCGGGCACTTCGTCGAGCACTTCCTTGGGAATGTTGTAGTGCGCGACGCGAATGTGCGGAATGCCGAGCTGCTCGCTCAGCGTAATGACGAGATCTTCTTCGTCGAGATAGCCCTTATCGACGAGAATGGTGGCGAGATTGGCGCCCGTCTGGCGCTGCATCGACACGCACTCGCGCAGTTGTTCCTGGGTGATGAGTTCCTGCTCGAGCAGGACGTCGCCCAATCGTTTCTTTGCTGTTTTCGTTGCCACGGGTCAAACCCCCAAACCGTCTCCGTTCCGCACACACACCGGCCGCGCCCCTGTGGGCGTCAGGCCGCTACCCCGGCCATCCCTTCCGCCAGCACCTGGCTTGCGATCTCGGCCGTTACGCATCCCCCGTCCGACTTGGCCCGCGCCGCGACCTTGCGCAGCGAGCCGATGAGCCGGCGTATGTCGTCCGGATGACGCATGGCGATCATCGCCAAGACCTCATCCGGCGTCTTCACGTTCATCTGTTGCACATGCTGCTGCAGGATCCGCACGCGCGTCTCCCAGTCGGGCGCGTGGATGTGGGCGACGACGCCGCTGTCGAACCGGGACACGAGCCGCTTTTCCAGCAGCCCCAACTTGTCCGGTGCGCGGTCGCCTGCAAGCACGATTTGCTTGCCGCGTTCCTGCATTACGTTGAAAATGTGGAACAAGTCTTCCTGTGCCTCGACGCGCCCGCCCAGAAACTGCACATCGTCGAGGATGATCGCATCCCACGATTCATAGGCCCGGCGCAGCGCTTCCTGGGTGTGCGACGCCCGCGCGAGCAGCGCGTCGTCCACGAAGCGGCCCGCGGACGTGATACCGACACGCCAGCCGGCGTGTGCGGCGCTGAGCGCGTTGCCGATTGCAGTGATCAGGTGCGTCTTTCCGAGCCCGACATCGCCACAGACGAAGAACGGGTTCTGGTCGCCTCCTGGATTCGAGACGACGGCGTTCGCCATCTGGACGAGCGGTTCGTTGTTCGCTCCGACTACGAACGATTCAAAATTCAGATTGGCGCCAGGGTGACCCAGCGCGATCTCGCAGAGAGATGTAACGGGCGCGATGGACGCCGACGGTGCGGGTGCGGAGCCAACTGTAAGGTCGCGTTGCTGGACGTCCTGGACGACGGCCCGCTCGGTTTCGCGCGCGCTGCGGAGCACATCGGACGCTTCCGCGACGCGGCGTTCGAGATCGACCAAACTCTCCCGCATTCCGTCTCGAATAGCAGACTT
>CAYPNI010000037.1:0-28304 GCA_964411925.1 uncultured Nitrospirales bacterium | reverse complement strand
GATTTGGGGACAAACTGCTGGAAAACTTCCTGGAAGTCCGGCCAGTCGCACAGAATCGGCTTGATACGCAATTCCGGGAATGCGGCGCGGACCGCTTCGAGCGCGGTCGGGTTCAGCGGGTCGACCATGGCGACCGTGAGAATCTTGCCCATCTTGTCCACCGGCAATACGTTGTACTTGCGACACAACTCGAGGGGAATGAGTCCGCGCATGTCGGTCGAGATCGTGTACTCCATGAGATTGAGATGCGGAATCTTGCATTGCTTGACGAGCACCAGGGTCAATGTGTCCTGGTCAAGATGGCCCAACTCGATCAACGCCTGCCCAAGGAACCCGCCTTCGGCCTGTCGCTTGGCGAGACCTTCCTCGAGTTGCGAGGCGGTGATGATTTTTTCTTCGACCAGAATTTCGCCGAGGCGACTGCCGGGACTCTTCACGTCGATGTCAGGGCGAGACGTGGCCGGTTGCGCTGCGTCGGGAGCGGGCTGGGCGGCCTGCGCCGGACGCACCTCTTGCGCGGGAGACGGCGCTCGCTCTTCTGCACGCGGCGCGGCCTTATCGCTTCGTAGGCGTCGTAGCACGTTGGCGTCCCGTCCCGAGACCTTTCTCGGGCGTTAACCCGTTGACACACCTGCACTTGTCAACAGTTAAGTGGGAGTCGGGCACACCGTGGGCGCGATGCTGGCTGCGGGTCCCCAAGGGTACAGTCTTCTCCCCCAATTCCACTGACAGGCATCCGAACTGTACCACGCAATTCCAATTTTTGGCGATGGAAGCAACAAATTTTGTCGCCGATTGGGACAGCGTGTGGCGGGGTTCCGCGCGATCCGTCCGGATTAACGAATTTGTACAATCGCCTTTGCCGCGTAATTGCCGACGCGTATCATTCGTTCACGGGCGGGTTGGGGGCCGATCGATGGGTCGTGAGATCGAGCGAAAGTTTCTGGTCGCGTCGAATGCCTGGCGCGGGGGTGACCCCGCGGTCCGGATGCGGCAGGGCTATCTCGCGATGGGTCCGCCTGTATCGGTGCGGGTGAGAATCGAGGCGGATCGGGCGTGGCTCAATATCAAGGAGTCCGTCCTCGCGATCTCGAGATCCGAATTTGAGTACGAGATCCCCGCAGCGGACGCGGAAGCACTCCTGGCACATTGCACAGGCGGGATCGTCTCGAAGGTCCGGCACCGGGTCGATCACGCCGGGCATGTCTGGGAGATCGACGTGTTCGAGGGCGAGAACGAGGGGCTCGTCGTCGCGGAAGTGGAGCTCGGCTCGGAAGACGACGCCGTCGAGTTGCCCGATTGGGTGGGCGAAGAGGTTTCGACGGATCCTCGTTATCGCAACACGCACCTCGCGCAGTATCCCTACCGGAGTTGGACCAACCGCGGCTGAGGCGTCCGGCGGAGTTGGGAGTGCGCATCCCCGGGCGCTATAATCGGGCGCTCTACGAACGGCCCCGCGCCCGTTTACCCCGCTACTTACGCAATTCGGAAGGGAGAAGCATGTTGTTCGACCAGCTCCAGCCGGCGCCGCCGGACGCGATCATGGGCCTCACGGACGCGTTCAAGCAGGACCCGAATCCGAAGAAGATCAACCTCACGATCGGAGTTTACAAGGACGCGAAGGGGTTGACGCCGGTGCTGTCGGCGGTGAAAAAGGCTGAGGAGCGGCTGCTTCGCGAGGAGACGACGAAGAGCTACCTTCCGATCGAAGGCGCGCGGGACTATGCAGCGCGGGTCCAGGAACTGTTGTTCGGCGCGGACCACGAGATCGTGAAATCCGGCCGTGCGGTCACTGCGGACACGCCGGGCGGCACGGGCGCGCTGCGCGTTGCGGCCGATCTGCTGAGTACGCTGCGGCCGGGGACGACCGTATGGCTGAGCGAGCCGACGTGGCCGAACCATCCCGGCATTTTCGAAGCGGCGGGGCTCAAGGTACGCACGTATCCCTATTACGATGCGAAGTCTCACGGGATCGATTTCAGCGCGATGCTCAAGGCGCTGGAGTCGTCGGATGCGGGGGACGTGCTGCTGTTGCACGCCTGTTGTCACAACCCGACGGGCATCGATCCGACGGCGGATCAATGGAATCAGATCGCGGACCTGGTGCGCGCTCGAAAGCTCATGCCGTTTTTCGATTTCGCGTACCAGGGCCTGGGCGAGTCGCTCGAGGCCGACGCGCGCGGCCTGCGCGGATTCGCCTGGGACGGCTGCGAGATGCTCGTGTCGAGTTCATTTTCGAAGAATTTCGGCCTGTACAACGAACGGACGGGCGCTCTGACGATCGTCGCTCGCTCGAAAGCGTCTGCCGAGACGACGCTAACGCACCTGCGCCGCGCGATTCGCGTGAACTACTCGAACCCGCCCGCGCATGGCGCCTCTGTGGTGACGACCGTGCTCGGCGACGCCGCGCTCCGGTCGGAATGGGAACGCGAGTTGAAGGAAATGTGCGCACGAATTCAGAGAATGCGGGATCTATTCGTCGCGACGCTCAAGAAGAAGGGCGTAACGCAGGATTTCTCGTTTCTGGCGAAGCAGAAGGGTATGTTTTCGTATTCCGGCCTCACCAAGCAGCACGTCGAGGCGTTACGCGAAAAGCACGCCATATATATAGTCGGCAGTGGACGCATTAACGTGGCCAGCATGACCGAGGGCAACATGGACGCGCTGTGCGACGGCATCGCGTCGGTCCTGCGCGGCTGAATCGGGAGCGGACTCCTGGGGCTCGGGGCGAAACTGTTCTGGCTGGCGGCGGCCGGCGCGCTGGGCACGCTCGCGCGCTACGGCGTCTCGATGCTAGTGGACCGATCGGCGCAGGGCGCGTTTCCGTGGGGCACGTTCACGGTGAACATGCTCGGTTGCCTGATGTTTGGCGTCGTCTACGCGGCGTTGGAGCAGCGGCTTCAATGGCCCGGCGACGTGCGCGGCATCATCCTGACCGGGTTCATGGGCGCATTCACGACGTACTCCACGTTCGCGTTCAACTCGGCGGAATTGATGCGAGACTCGCACTACGGGCTCGCCGCGGCGAACGTGATCACGCAGAACGTGGCCGGCGTGGCGCTGATTTTCGCGGGACTGGCGATCGGGCGGAATATCTGACGCTGTCAGTCCAGGAAATTTCTTCGTCGTCCCGCCATGCGCGGGACTCCTCGCAATGACGGGTCGGGCCGCGATAGACTGCGGATGAAACTTCATCCGGAGGAGCAGCCATGGCGCCGCGCGAAATCGCGTTTGCAGACATCAAATCATTTCTGGGCAAGGAAATCGGCGTGTCCGAGTGGCACACGGTCACTCAGAAGGACGTGAACCTCTTCGCGGACGTCACGCTGGATCACCAGTGGATTCACATCGACGCGGAGCGCGCGAAGAAGGAATCGCCCTACAAGACGACCATCGCACACGGATATTTCACGCTCTCGCTCATCCCCCATCTGATGGCGCAGGTCTGGAAGGTCAACGGCGTCAAAATGGGCGTGAACTACGGACTCAACAAGCTGCGCTTCCCGGCGCCGGTGCCCGTGGGGAGCAAGGTGCGCGCGCGGGCGAAACTCGCCAACGTTGAGGACGTGAAGGGCGGCGTCCAGGTGACTACGGAAGTCACCATCGAAGTCGATGGCAACGAGAAACCGGCGGCGGTCGCCGAGACGCTTTCGCGCTACTACAATTGATCGCGCCGGTGGTGACGGGGGCGAACGATGGCTGAAGGCGACCCCTGGTACATTCAGCTGCTCGACCGGCTGGGCGTGAACACGACCAAGCTTCGCTGGCGCATCTATCAGCGGCAGAAGCAGGCCGAGCGGCTGATGGAAGAGGGCGTGCGCCCGTCTCGCGTCATCCCATGGTGGAGTTATCCGAACAAGATCTGTCCGCATTGCCGGGCGGTCAATAACCACGACGCAACGGTGTGCAACTCGTGCAGCGGGCGCCTGCCGTCGATGTTCATGTACCGCGTGCGGCGGCTGGTCGTTGGGTCCGTGCCGAAGGAAGGCGCCGTCGTCTCGATCGCGTTTCTGGGTCTGATACTCGTGGTGTACGGCGCGCAAATCGTTCTTGGGAACCAGGGGATTCGGGGGCTTGTATCGCCGTCTAACGATGCGGCGGCGGTATTGGGCCTGCTGTTTCGTCCGTGGGTCGAACAGTCCGGGGAGTATTGGCGCGTGCTTGCTTTCGGGCTGGTGCACGGCGGCCTGCTCCACATCGGGTTCAACTCGTACGCGCTCATGCAGGTGGGTCCGCTGGTCGAGTCACAGCTCGAGCGGGGGCGCATGCTGACGTTGGTGACCGTGACGCAACTCACGTCGGCGATCGCCTGCTGGGTATTCAGTCCGAACAACGCCGTCCTCGGCGCTTCCGGATGGATTTTTGGATTGATCGGCTACGGGATCGTGTTTGCGCATCGCGCCGGAATCAGGGCGATCCGCGACGAGCTGATTCGCTGGGCCGTCTTCATTCTCCTGTTCGGTTTCGTGGTGGGGGGTATCAGCAACTCGGCGCACATCGGCGGGCTGCTGGGCGGGCTGGCATTCGGTACGCTGCCGGAACCGCGCATCCGGGCGGACAGCGTATCGGGGAAGGTCTGGGCCGCCGCGGGCGCATTGAGCGCGGTATTGTGGGCGATCACGGTCGTCTGCATGGTGTGGTCGGTGAAGGTGCACTGGGCAGAATTGCAGTCGCCATGAATCCTACGGCGTTTCGGTCGAGTAGCCCGCGCCCACCCAGCCTTTGTACCCGCCGTCCATCGAGATGACGTTGGTGTAGCCCATTTTCTGCAAATTGTCCGCGGCGAGCGCGGAGCGAAAGCCGCCACCGCAGTAGAGCACAATCTTCGCCCGGCGATCGGGGATGCGGGTTTCGACGTCTCGCTCGATGATGCCCTTGCCGAGGTGGACCGCGCCGGGCAGGTGGCCCTTGGCCCACTCGTTGTCTTCGCGGACGTCTACGAGTGTGAATTTTTCACCGCGCGAGCGCATCGCAGCGACATCTCCCACGGAACACTCGCGCACGCGCGATTTGGCGTCATTGACGAGCTTGAGAAAGCCTTCGCTGTGCTGCATGAATGCCTCCGTTCCCGCGCGGGGTTCGCGCCGCTATAATATCCCTGCGTTGTTGCTTGAGGAAAGGGTGCTTGCGATGACATGGACTCGGTGGATCGTTGTGTTGGGCGCGCTTTGGGCGGGAACGTGCGCAGGCGAAACGGTGACTGTGAAGCCGGGTGAGCTGATCGTGCTCGCGGTGAACAAGGCCAAGGCGGGCGACGTTATCGAAGTCATGCCCGGGGAATACCGGCAGAACCTGGACGTGGGCATCGCGGGCGTCACAGTGCGCGGGCTCGAGAAAGACGGCGAACGGGTCATCCTGAACGGAAAGGTGGACGACGAAGCCGAACCCGCGTCGAGCGGCATCTGGATTACGGCGAGCAACGTCACGGTCGAGGGATTCGTCGTGCGCAACTTCGGCTATCTCGGCGTGGCGGCGGTGGACTGCGCCGATGTGACGATTCGAAACGTGATCGTGGATGGCGGGATGACGGCCTCGGTATCCGTGGAACGCGCCCAACGGGTCACGCTCGATCGCGTGGTCGCCGGAAACTCGAATGACGCGGCGTTCAGCATCGGCGACGCCTCTGCGATCACCCTCAAGAATAGCGAAGGGTTCGGCTCGAACGTGGGTCTGCAACTTTTCAGCACGGAACAGATCCGGGTCGAGAACAGCAGTTTTTACGGCAACCGTCTCGGCCTGTTGATCGGGATGGCGGGCGGGCCGGGCGTCAAACCGCCGCGTTACACGACAATCACGCGCTGCCGCATTGTCGGCAATAACGGCGCCGCGGCCGTGGACTACCCGAGCCCGTTCAAGATCCCAGACGGTACGGGCGTGGTGGTGTGGGGCGCGAGCCACACGGAGATCGCGGAGAGCGTGATCGCCGACAACGCGACGGTGGGCATCGTGACGCTTGCGGCGGACAGCGGTGGCGTCCGTTACCTCGCGAAGGATGCGAAGCGCAGCGGCGTGGCCGCGGAGCACACGTATGTACATCACAACAAATACGCGCGAAACGGCCGCGCACCGTCGAAGACGTGGGCAGAGAACTTTCCCGGGATCGCTGCGGGCGACCTGTATTGGGACGAGCTTGGCGAGCGAAACCAGTTTCAGGAGACGGGCGAGCTGACGACGTATCCTCCGGAACTGGTCGTGCAACAAGGCGGCGTCCACACAAACGTCATCCACTTTCAGTAGATCGCAACCGGCCGGACGCCAGAGGGGTCTAAGAGGCGAACGGAGGCGGCATCATGGAAATGACGCGGCTCGAAAAGCATTTCGTCAACCGCGAATCCAAAGGCCTGGCCAACCTCGAGCGCATCGAGCGCGCGCTGGAATGCGCGGCAGATGTGAATGTCCGCGATGTCCTCGAAATCGGTTGCGGCATCGGGACTGTCTCGGCCAAATTGTCCGAAGATCACGGCTGGAACGTTACCGGTACGGACTACGACGCGGCACAGGTCGATCTCGCAAAGGCAACGTATCCTCAGAGTTCGATTCTGAAGTTCCAACGCGAAGACGCAACCGCGCTCAGCTTTTCCGACGCCAAATTCGATCTAGTGATCGCGCAGAATGTGTTTCACCACATCCCGTCGTGGCGCGAAGTCGTCACGGAACTGGCGCGAGTGCTGCGTCCCGGCGGGGCGTTGATTTGGTACGACATTGCCGTGCCGGGCTGGGTCGCGGCGCTGGGAAAACCCGCTGCGCGGATCGTCAGCCTGTATACGCGCGACGAGGCCGGACGCGCATTCGCGAGCGCCGGATTTGAGTTGGTGCGCGAACACCGGGAACCGCGATTCATCTTTCACCACTACGACGTGCTGTTTCGCCGCGCCACGAGGGCGCAGGAAGGTCCAATCCCATGAACCTGGCGTCTCGAACGTTCAATTCGCTGGCGGCCGCGGCGTTGAGCTTGATCGCGCTGACCGCGGCCGCGGAAAGCGTATCGCCGGAGAAGGCGCAACGGGCGATCGAGCGGCCCCGCGACAAGAACGGCGCGGGGAACGCGCGCAAGACGCTGGACGAGCTGGCGCGGGATTACGGCGTGCCGGGATTTGCCATCGCGGTGATCGACAACTTCGAAATCGCCTGGGTCAAGCCCTACGGCGTGGCCGATGTCGTCACGGGCGAGCCGGTGACGCCGGAGACGCTGTTTCAGGCCGCGTCGATCAGCAAACCCGTGGCGGCCATGGCGTCGATGAAAGCGGTGCAGGACGGGCTGTTCGGGCTGGACGACGATGTGAACACGATTCTCAAATCGTGGCGCGTACCCGACAACGAGTTCACCCGCGTGCGCGCGGTGACACCGCGCATGCTGATGAGCCACACGTCGGGGACGGACGACGGGTTCGGATTCCCCGGCTACGATCCCGGGGTCCCGCTGCCGACGATCGTGCAGATCCTGAATGGCGAGCCGCCGTCGAACCTTCCGCCGGTGACGTGGGGCGCCGCGCCGTTCACTCGGATGAAGTACTCGGGGGGCGGCGTGCTGATCCAACAACTCGCGCTGGAGGACGCGGCGGGCAAACGGCTTGCGGAGCTCGCCCACGAGTGGTTGTTCGGGCCGATTGGAATGACGGACAGCTTCTACGTTCAGCCGCTGCCGGCGGAACTGGAAGCGCGCGCGGCGCGGGGCCACTTTCGCGACGGCAAGGCGGAGGGCGTCAAGAACCATATTTATCCCGAACTGGCTGCGGCGGGACTGTGGACGACACCGCGGGATTTGTGCAAACTCGCGATCGACCTTCAACGGTCGCTGCGGGGCGACGACGACCATGTGCTGAGCGCCGAGTCGGCGCGCGAGATGGTGACACTCGTCGGTGTGGGCGGTTTCGCAGTGGGATTCCACGACATCGAGCGAGGCGGCGCCCACTACTTCGAGCACAACGGGATCAACTGGGGATTTGCGTGCAGTCTCGTCGCCGCACGCGACGCCGGCGTGGGCATGGCGATTATGACAAACAAGTATTCCGCGACGGCATTCATGGCGGAAATCGAGAAGCGGATTGGAATCGCGTACGGCTGGCCAGGTTACGGCGAGTCCAGCAACTGAGGGCGCGGGCGGTGGCCTTGCATAGTCGCGCGGGCGTTTCGTAGACTCTGCCGTTCACACGTTAACAATCGGGTGCGCCCTCGCGATGAATGTCCTGGACGGAATCCGCGTCGTCAGTCTTGCGATCAATTTGCCAGGGCCGACGACGGCCAAGCGGCTGACGGAACACGGCGCGCGCGTGACGAAGGTGGAGCCGCCGACGGGCGATCCGCTGAGCTATGCGAGCGCGGCGTACTACGCGGAGGTCACCAAGGGTCAGGAAATCATCCGGCTCAACGTCAAGAACCCCCCGGAATTTCTGCGATTGGTCGCCCTATTGAGCGAGGCCGACCTGTTTCTGACTTCACACCGCACGCAGGCGCTGGAAAAGCTCGGACTGGGCTGGAACACGCTACACGCGAAATTCGGGAAGTTGTGCCAGGTTGCGATTGTCGGTGAACTGGCGCCGCGCGACAACGTGCCGGGACACGACCTGACGTACCAGGCGATCCACGGTTTGCTCGATCCGCCGCACATGCCGCGCGCGCTGCTTGCGGACCTTGGCGGCGCGGAGCGCGGCTTTTCGGCGGCGCTGGGCGTGCTGCTGCACCGCGAGCGCACGGGCGACGCGACATACGTTCAGGTGTCGCTCGCGGAAGCGGCGAAATCATTTGCGCCGCCGATCCGCCACGGGTTTACGGTGCCGGGCGGCGGGCTGGGCGGCGGCGTGCCGTGCTACGGCGTGTATGCGGTGAAAGACGGTTACGTTGCGATCGCGGCGTTGGAGCCGCACTTCATGCAGCGTGTTCACGACGTGCTCGGCCTGCCGAATGCCACGCATGAGCAACTCGCGGCGGCGTTCGCGGGCAAGTCGAAACGGGAACTCGAAGCGTGGGCGGAGGAACACGACATCCCGCTCGCGCCGGTGAACTCCATCTGACACGACACGCTGCCGGATCGGCGATTGCGGCCGCCCGCAGGGTTTCGACACGAATGGTATGCACGGGGCGGCCACTGGGGGCCGCTCGTACGGAGAGAGGTGAAGGATGGATCTGAAGGGCAGTGTATTCATCATCACGGGCGGCGGATCGGGCCTGGGCGCGGCGACCGCGCGGCTGTTCGCGAAATCCGGCGGCAGAGTCGTTGTCGCGGACCTGAATGCGGACAACGCGAGCAAAATCGCGACAGAACTCGGCGATAACGCGCGGGGCATCAAATGCGATGTCACCGACGAGGGCCAGGTGAACGCCGCGATAGCGCTCGCGCGCGAATCATTCGGCGCGCTGCACGGCGCGGTGAACTGCGCGGGTATCGGGTCGGCGATGCGCACGACGAGCAAATCCGGGCCGTTCAATCTGGACATGTTCAAGTTCACGATCAATGTCAATCTGATCGGCACGTTTAACGTGATTCGGCTCGTGGCGACGGCAATCTCGGACAACACGCCGAACGAAGGCGGCGAGCGGGGCGTGTTCATCAACACGGCGTCGGTCGCGGCGTTCGACGGGCAGATCGGACAAGCGGCGTACTCGGCGTCGAAGGGCGGCATCGTCGGTATGACGCTCCCGATCGCGCGCGACCTCGCCAAGCTCGGCATGCGCTGCGTGACGATTGCGCCGGGCCTGTTCAACACGCCGCTGTTGGCGGCGTTGCCCGAAGAGGCGAAGGCCTCGCTCGGCGCGCAGGTGCCCTTCCCGCCGCGGTTGGGCGAGCCGTCGGAGTTCGCGTTGCTGGCCAAACAAATCGTCGAAAACCCGATGCTCAACGGCGAAACGATCCGCCTCGACGGCGCGATCCGTATGCAGCCGAAGTGAATGGGGTGCCAACAAGACATGGCAAATAACCTTTTCGATCTGACAGGCAAGGTCGCGCTGGTTACGGGCGGGAACTCGGGCATCGGGCTTGGATTTGCCGAGGGCCTCGCGAGGCACGGCGCGGACGTGTGCATCTGGGGCACGAACGCAGACAAGAACGTGGCGGCGCTCAAGCACTTGAAAGCATTCGGGACGCGCGTCGAGGCGATGATCTGCGACGTCGGGGATCGCGCGGCCGTGGAGTCGCAGTTCGCGGAGACGGTCAAGAAGTTCGGCCGCGTGGATTCGTGCTTCGCAAACGCCGGCGTGGGCAGCAAGGGCACGCCGTTTGTAAACATGGACCTTGCGGAATGGCAGGCGATCTTCCGCGTGAACATGGAAGGCGTGTTCCACACCCTGCAAACCGCGATTCGCTACATGATCGCGGCGAAGGTGCCGGGGTCGCTCGTGGTCACCAGCAGCGGGTCGGCCGTCTTCGGCGCGCCGCGCGCGGAGCACTACGCGGCGACGAAGGCGGGCGTGCTCGCGATGATGCGCGCGCTGGCGGTCGAGCAGGCGCGCCATGGCATCCGCGTGAATGCGGTCGTGCCGGGCTGGATCGACACGCCGATGACCGAGAAAGCGGTCAACAACGAGCTCTACCAGAAGAAGGTGCTCACGCGGATTCCGCTGCGCCGCTGGGGCTCGGGCGACGACTTCCGGGGCCTGGCCGTCTATCTCGCCAGCGATGCGTCGGCGTACCACACGGGGGACATGCTGACGATCGACGGCGGGTATGAGTGTTTTTAGGGCGTGGTCGGGTGGGAAGTATGGGAAGAAGAGGATCCATTGGATGAGTGCAGTTGGCGGCGGGTAACCGGATTCGAATTGCTTGCCACTAGAGGGCGTGAATGGGAGGCGTCGAGATGAGCACGTTTTCAGGTTTGTCCGGCCGGCGGATTGCCCGCGCTTCGGTGGTACTGGTCGCGTTGTTCGCAGCTTACGCCGCCGTTGGCCAGAGCCTGCAAATCGGCGATCGTACGACCGAGCGGCGCATCCAGGATCGCACGTATTTCTTCGACGACGCAGGCAAGGACATCCCGTACTCGCTTTATGTGCCGACGTCGTATGACGGTTCCGATTCCTACCCGTTGATCGTCGCGCTGCACGGCCTGGGCAGTTCGGCGCACCAGATGATCCGTTATCGCGGGCTGACGGACCTCGCGGAGGAGCACGGATACATCGTCGTGGCGCCGGAGGGGTACAACAATCACGGGTGGTACGGCAGCATGGGGCCGGGCAAGAACCGGTTCTCCGAGCGCTTTCGAGTGCGAGGTGAGGCGGATCCTGAAAATCTCGGCGAACTGAGCGAGAAAGACGTTTTCAATGTTGTCGGACTCGTCGAAAACGAGTTCAAGATCGATTCCGAGCGCGTATATCTCATGGGGCATTCGATGGGCGGCGGCGGCACACTGTATCTCGGAATGAAACACGCTGAGAAATGGGCCGGGCTCGCGCCGATTGCGCCGGCGATCTATTCGTCGCCGTCACAACTCGAGAAGATCAAGTCGATGCCGATCATCGTCGTGCAGGGCGATGCGGACCGGCTGGTCAAGGTCGAGGTCACGCGGCTGTGGATCGACGAGATGAAGCGGCTCGGCATGCCGCACAAGTACATCGAAATCGCGGGCGGCGATCACGTGCGCGTCGCCGCGCAAAACCTGCCGGCGATCTTCGCGTTCTTCAATATGCATGCGCCGGTTGCGCGATAGCGTGATTGCAGGTTAAGGAGATTGCTTCGTCGTCCCGCCTGCTTCGGGACTCCTCGCAATGACGGGGTTGGGGACTACTCCCGATGACGGGGCGCGTCTGGACTCCCGCCGTTCCGATGTGAATAATCCGGCGGAACAGGGCCAAGCATACTGCCGCTTGACTCTGCCACACATCGGGGCGGACTTGGGAGGGCGGGCTTGTGGCGGCAAACTCCGGATCGCGCCTGGAACGATACTGGCGCGCGAACAATCGCTTGATTGGTGTCCTGCTCATTCTGTGGGGGCTCGTGTCGCTGGGCGGGGGCGTGCTGTTCGTCGAGCAACTGAACCAGATTCCTTTCTTCGGGCTGCCGCTGGGATTCTGGATGGCGCAGCAGGGCGCGATTTACGTGTTCATTCTGCTCATCTTCGTGTACGCGTGGATCATGGACGCGCTCGATCGGCGCTACCACGTGGACCAGTAGCCGATGTTCTCCACCGATACCTGGACGTTTCTGTTCATCCTGATCACGTTCTCGGGCTATCTCTACATCGGTTGGCGGTCGCGCGTCCGCGAGTCGGCCGGCTTTTACGTCGCGGGCCAGGGCGTGCCGGCAATCGCCAACGGTGCGGCGACGGCGGCGGACTGGATGAGCGCGGCGTCGTTCATGTCGATGGCAGGACTGATCTCGTTCATGGGCTACGACGGGTCGGTCTATCTCATGGGCTGGACCGGCGGCTACGTGCTGCTGGCGCTGTTGCTCGCGCCGTATCTGCGCAAGTTCGGCAAGTATACCGTTCCCGATTTCGTCGGTGACCGGTACTACTCGAACTCGGCGCGGGTGGTTGCGGCATTGTGCGCCATTTTCGTGTCATTGACGTACGTCGCGGGGCAGATGCGTGGCGTGGGTATCGTGTTCAGCCGATTCCTCGGCGTGCCGATCACGGTCGGGGTCATCGTTGGCGTGATCATTGTGGCGTTCTTTGCCGTACTCGGCGGCATGAAGGGGATCACCTGGACGCAAGTCGCGCAATACGGCGTGTTGATTCTTGCGTTTCTGATTCCCTCGGTCGCGATTGCGTACCAGCTCACCGGAAACCCCGTTCCGCAAGTCGCGTTCACGTCGAGCGATATCGTTGACCGGCTGAATTCCATACTCATCGATCTCGGGTTCGGTTCGTACACGGAACCGTTTGCAGCGGGCAAGCGATCGCAGATTGACATCCTCTGCATTACGCTCTCGCTCATGGTGGGGACCGCGGGTCTCCCCCATGTCATCGTTCGCTTCTATACGGTGCCCAACGTGCGCGCCGCGCGGTATTCTGCGGGCTGGGCGCTGTTGTTCATCGCGCTGCTCTACACGACGGCGCCGGCGCTGGCGGCGTTCGCGCGGTATAACCTCGTGACCAGCCTGCACGGCGCGAAGGTTGAGTCGGTGCAGATCAACAGCTCCGCGGGACAACCGCCGCAGACGTACATTCTCGCGCCGGGCCGCGAGGACGGCGCGGACCTCTCCTGGACGCGCGCGTGGCAGGCGACCGGCTTGCTCAAGATCGACGACAAGAACGGCGACGGCGCGATCGCGATGTCTCCGGACTCGGCGGCGAACGAAGTCACGATCGATCCCGACATCATCGTGCTGGCGACTCCGGAGGTCGCGGGATTGTCCGGCTGGGTCATTGGGCTGGTGGCGGCGGGGGCGCTGGCGGCGGCGCTGTCCACCGCGGCGGGATTGCTGCTCGTCATTTCGAGTTCGATCGCGCACGACGTGTACTTCCGCATGATCAACCCGAACGCCAACGAGCGGCGGCGCGTGTTGGTGGGGCGTGCGATGGTGTTGATCGCCGTCGTCGTCGCGGGTTATTTCGGCGTGAATCCTCCCGGATTCGTGGGGCAGGTCGTCGCGTTCGCGTTCGGCCTGGCCGCGGCGAGCTTCTTCCCGGTGATATTGCTGGGCATATTCAGCGCGCGCGCGACGCGTGAGGGCGCAATCGCGGGGATGCTGGCCGGGCTCGGGTTCACGTCGTACTACATCATCGGCGTGCAGTTCTATGGAATGCAGCCGTGGTGCTTCGGCGTTTCAGCGCAAGGCATCGGCGCTGTCGGCATGGTGCTCAACTTCGTCGTGATGATCGCCGTTTCGGCGGTCTCCCCCGCGCCGCCGGCCGACGTCCGCGAGATGGTCGAGTCGCTGCGGCACCCGGACCATCCGGGACCCGCGGTGATCCTGGACGAGGGCACCGAATAACATAGCAACGAATCCCTGGCCTCGAATTGCGGACCAGTTTGACGAGATCGATTGACCGATGACGCACCCTGATCGCTTCAAAGTAGTTTCATTGAACGGGTATTCGCCGAGAATCGGCGAACTGGTCTGCATGATGGACCGGGTACGGGCGCGGACGTTGGAGGCGGTGGCGGAATTGACGGTGGCGCAGCTTGACCACCTGGCGGACGAAGGGGCGAATTCGATCGGGGCGTTGCTCGCGCACATGGCGGCGGTCGAGACGCTGCATGCGATTGTCTCGTTCGAGAACCGCGGGCCGACGGCAGAGGAACGGGCGAGGATGGGTGCGGCGTTATCGCTGGGGGATGCGGCGCGGCGGGAGATTCGGGGCAAGCCGCTGGAGCATTACCTCGGCGCGCTCGCGGCGGTGCGCGAGCGGACGAAGGCGCAGCTTCGCACGAAGGACGACGCGTGGCTGTTGGAGGAACGTCCGTACGCGGGCGGCGCGCGGGCGAACAATTACTACATCTGGTTTCACGTGCCGGAGGACGAGACGAACCACCGGGGGCAGATTAGCTGGCTGAGGAAGCGGCTGCCGATCTAGTGGAATCGCAGACAAATAAGAGCGCTGCTCAATTAGTTGTCGTCGGTTTGGCGGCGCCGAGTTCGAGTGCCTGGTTGTGCAACGTTCCTCGACGCCCCAGTTGATTTGTATCGAGCTTCAGGTTTTTGAGGGGTTTGAGCGATTCGAGAGCCGCGCTCCCATTGCCCATCTTCACGTATAGCCAGGCTAGCGCCAAATGAGGCTCGGGATCGAGGGGTTTAAGTTCGACCGCTCTTATGGCTGCATCCTCGGCGGCGTCGAACTCTCCAAACTCGGCGTGAATCGCGCCGGCCATTCTATACGTAAGTTCGTACTCGGGATCGATCTCTATCGCGTGGGCGATTTCGCGATCGCGCTCGATCTTGTCGTACATCGTCAACGTGCGCATCAACAGTGTGCGAATGCGCCAATGGTGGAATTGTTCGATGCCCAAGCTGATCCGGTGGGGATAGCGCGACCCAAGCCATTCGAATTGTTCAAACGCTTCGTCGAAACGTTTTTGGTCGATGAGTACCTCGAGATACCGGCCGCGCATGAACTCATCATTCGGCCACTGATCAGCGCACGCCTTCCATATTTCGAGCCACGTCCGCCCGCGCTCCTCATGGTCATAATCGAGCTCTCGATCGGAGATCATGTTATTTTGGGCCGTGTGTCTCACCACCCTAAGAAGCGGATTGCCTACTTCTTCGATTCGATCGTCCAGCGTGGTGAGAAACGCTTCGTACTCCGGCCAGCTCCCGTACCAGACGGGCCGAAGATAATTGAACTTCGACATGTACGCTCCGTAGTGAGAGGGTGCAATGGCTATGGCGCGATTGAACGCCGATTCCATTTCGTCTCGGGAGCGGCTTTGCAAGGTCGCGAGTTCAACCAGACCCGCCCAAATTTCCGGATCGATGGGTTCTATATCGGCCGCGCGTTCCAGGAATTCTCGCGCGCGATGCGTGGCCCCGCGAAACTGTTCCAAACCCTCGTCCGAGACGGTATCGGCGAAACCCGGGCCGCGCCAGAACCAGGCATAGCTAATTTCCATCCTACCGCGAACAAGCCAGGCGTAGTGAGACTCCGGCAGGGCCTCCGTCCATTTGCGCATCGTTTCGCGCACCGCTTCGGGGTCGGAGTCAAAAGCAAACGTCGCAAGGTCCGCGATCGCGTCGCTGTAGGCATGGGCGTCCAGGGGATCGGCGATACGAGCGAAGAGCACCGGGAGTTGCTCTTCCGAATACATGAAGTCGGCTTCATTGAAGAGCCGACGGCGAATTTCGCGATGCGCGCTGATGCGCGTGTATAGGTTCCTGATACGTTCATACTCCGCCCGCCCCGGCTCGGTGCGGGCCTTCCAATCTGCGACTCGTTTTTCCCATACTTGCCGTGCGTCGTATTTCTCAGGCTCGCTCGTCCTAGATTCGGCAGCGCCGCCGGTGGCGGGACTGGCCTGAGCGAACGCGTCGTGAACGGCGTCCAGTCCGAGAAAATACAAGGCGGCGACGAGTGCGGAGCATACGCATGCACCGCAGAGTCCGATCGCGAGCCACTTTATCTGGGACGATTTCACGGCACGGCCCTCGCAGGCTCACATCATACAGCGGTATACAAAACGGTACCCACGGATTTGTTAATATGTAGACTAATAGGGCCTGGGCGTCTTCGAATCCTTGATCTTCGCAGGAGAATTGCACATGAGAACCATTTCGCGGGTGGCGGTGTTGGGGTCGGGGGTGATGGGGGGCGCGATCGCGGCGCACCTGGCGAATTGCGGTATCCCGAGCCTGATGCTGGACATTGTTCCGCCGGACTTGAAGGGCGCGGACGCGAAGGACGCGGCCAAGCGCAATGCTTTCGCCGCAAAGAGCAAGGCGAACCTGCTGAAGGCGAAGCCCTCCCCCATCTACCGCGCGTCGT
This sequence comes from uncultured Nitrospirales bacterium, assembly GCA_964411925.1. GTDB lineage: Bacteria > Hydrogenedentota > Hydrogenedentia > Hydrogenedentales > VFKU01. The sequence continues at coordinate 11,952 of CAYPNI010000037.1, read as the reverse complement.
ACCTGGACCGGATCGAGATTGGCAATTTCGATGACGACATGGCCCGGATCGGCGAGTGCGACTGGATCATCGAGGTGGTGAGCGAGCGGCTGGACATCAAGCTCAAGGTGCTGGAGAGCGTCAAGAAGCACCGCAAGGCGGGGACGATTGTCTCGACGAACACGAGCGGGATTCCGCTGAAGTCGATGGCGCCGGCGATGGACGACGAGATGGCGCGCCACTTTTTGGGCACGCACTTTTTCAATCCGCCGCGGTATCTGAAACTGGTGGAGATCATTCCGGGCGTGAAGACGGACCCGGCGATCGTGTCGTTCATGGCGGCGTTTCTGGAGAACGAACTCGGCAAGGGCGTGGTGTACGCGAAAGACACGCCGAACTTCATCGCGAATCGCATCCTGACGTTCGGGTCGCAGTACATCCTGAGCGAGATGCAGAAGGACGGGCTGAGCGTTGAGGAGGTGGACGCGCTGACCGGGCCGGTCGTGGGGCATGCGTCGTCGGCGACGTTCCGCACGGCGGACCTGGTGGGGCTGGACACGCTGATCAACGTGGTGGGGAACGTGCGCGACAACTGTCCGGACGACGAGCAGATCGAGCTGATGCAGATTTCGCCGGTGCTGCAGAAGATGGCCGAGAAAAAGATGCTGGGTGACAAGACCGGCGGCGGATTCTACAAGGCGACGGACAAGCGGGACGACAAGGGCAAGCGCATCATCCTCGGGCTCGACCTCAAGACGCTGGAGTACCGCGACCCGGTTCGCGCGGAGTTTCCGAGTTTCAAGGCGGCGCGCAAGGCGGAGACGCTCGAAGAAAAGCTGAAGATCATGTTCTCGGGCGAGGACAAAGGCGCGGAGTTCTCGCGCAAGCTCTTCGCGAACACGGCGCTGTACGCGGCGAACCGGATTCCGGAGATCGCGGACGACGTGGTGAACATCGACAACGCGGTGAAGTGGGGCTTCGCGTGGGAGATCGGGATCTTCGAGCAGTGGGACCTGCTGGGATTCGAAGGCGTGACGGCGGAAATGGAGAAACACGGCGCGAAGCTGCCGGCGATCGTGCGGGCGATGAAAGAGAAGGGCGCAAAGTCGTTCTACAAGGAAGAGGGCGGCAAGCGGATGTACTTCGACCTCGCGTCGAAGGGATACAAGCCGGTGCCGCAGAATCCGAACAACCTCTCGCTGCCGGCACTGAAGAAGAACAACAAGATTGTGAAAGAGAACGAGAGCGCGTCGCTGGTGGACCTTGGCGACGGCATCGTGTGCTGCGAGTTCCACACGAAGATGAACAGTATCGACGCGGGCATGGGCGAGATGATCCGCGACATGGTGGACCTGCTGAACGAGGGCAAGTTCGAGGGCGGGGTCATCGGGAACCAGGCGGACCACTTCTGCGCGGGCGCGAACGTGTTTCTAATTCTCGGCGAGGCGATGCAGAAGAACTGGGACAACATCGACCGCGCGGTGAACGATTTGCAGCAGGTGCTGATGGGTGTGCGGTTCTGCCGGCGGCCGATCGTGACGGCACCGCACCATTTCACCCTGGGGGGCGGCTGCGAGATTTCGCAGGCGGGCGCGAAGGCGGTGATCGCGGGTGAGACGTATGGCGGGCTGGTGGAGGTCGGCGTCGGGCTGGTGCCGGGCGGCGGCGGGTGCAAGGAACTGTTGCGGCGCGCGCACAAGTACGTGCCGGAGGGCGTGAACGATGTCGAGTTGTTCCCATTCGTGCAGCGCGCGTTCGAGAACATCGCGCTGGCGAAGGTGAGCACGAGCGGCGCGGAGATGATTCAGAACGGACATCTCGACGAGAACGACGTGGTGTGTCCGAGTTTCGATCAGCAGATCAAGCGCGCGAAGGACGTGTGTCTTGGGCTCGTCAAGATGGGGTACAAGCCGCCGATGCCGGCGACGCTGACGGCATTGGGCGAACCGGCGCGCGCGAAGTTCCGCATAGCGCTGTACGGGTTCCAGTTGGGCGGGTTCGCGAGCGAGCATGACGCGCTGATCGCGGAGAAGGTCGCGCGAATCCTGACCGGCGGCGACCGGCGGCCGGGAACGAAGATGACGGAACAGGATGTTCTGGACTTGGAGAGGGAAGCGTTTGTGAGTCTGGTCGGGACGGAGAAGAGCCAGGCGCGGATCCAGGCGATGCTGATGACGGGGAAGCCCTTGCGGAATTGATTGGACAGGATTACAGGATTTACGAAAACGCGGGTTCTTTATCGTCATCCTCATCTTCATCGTTATCGTAATCGGGAGACTTTCGCGATGGCGAAGTTCGACCATGAGAAACTGGACGTCTACTCAAAGTCTTTGGAGTTCGTGCAATTCGCGAATTCTGTCGGAAAGGCAATTCCGGCTGACCAGCGCCACATGCGCGATCAATTGTTGCGGGCAGCAACTTCAATCCCGCTAAACATTGCGGAAGGAAACGGAAAACTATCTTTCGCCGACCGTCGTCGTTTTTTCGAGATCGCCCGGGGCTCAGCGATGGAGTGCGCTGCGGCGCTGGACATCCTGGTAGCCTGCGAGGTTTTATCAGCCGCACAGATCGCAGGAGGCAAAGAACACCTTGTCCGAATCGTAAGCATGTTGATGGGTTTGGCAAACACTAGAAGCTCTAGAGTTCGTGAAGAATCGGCCGATTACGATAACGATGAGGATAAAGATGAGGATGAGGGCTTTCGTGACCCATACACGATCGAAAAGAACAGCGAGTGACTGGGAGAACAAATCATGTCCATGAAAAACGTCTACGTAGCATCCGCAGCCCGGACGGCCGTCGGGCGTGCGCCGAGGGGAACATTGCGCGAGACGCGGCCGGACGATATGGCGGCGGTGGTGCTGAAGGAGGCCGTGGCGCGGGCCGGGATCGATCCCGCGACGGTGCAGGATGTCACGATGGGCTGCGCGATTCCTGAGCAGGAACAGGGGATGAACGTCGCGCGGGTCGCGTCGATCGATGCCGGGTTCCCGGACACGGTGAGCGCGTCGACGATCAACCGGTTCTGCTCGTCGGGGCTGGAGGCGATGGCGATCATCGGCGCGAAGATCGAGGCAGGGCTGCTCGATATCGGCGTGGGCGGCGGGACGGAATCGATGAGCATGGTGGGGATGCCGGGGGCGAACGTGTCACCGAACCCGAAGCTCGCGGTCGAGCGGCCGGACGTATATATCGCGATGGGGAATGCGGGCGACAATGTGGCGCGGGACTTCAAGATCAGCCGCCAGGAACTGGACGAGTTCGCGCTGGCGAGTAACCAGAACGCGATCGCGGCGATCGACGCGGGCAAGTTCAAGGACGAAATCGTCGCGCTGGAACTGCCCGAGGGCAGCGACCGGCTGGTGTTCGATACTGACGAAGGCCCGCGGCGCGACACGAACCTGGAGGCGCTGGGCGGATTGAAACCGGCGTTTGCCGCGAGCCCGAAGCTCGGGTTTCACACGGCGGGCAACAGCTCGCAGACGAGCGACGGCGCGGCCGCGGTCGTGCTGATGAGTGAGAAGGCCGTGAAAGCGAACGGTGTGAAACCGATCGCGAAGTTTCTGAGCTATAACGTCGCCGCGGACAGCCCGAAGTACCTCGGGCCTGCGCAACTGGTCGCGATACCGCGCGCTGTGGAGATGGCGGGCATCAAGCTGAGCGACGTGGGCCTGTTCGAGATTAACGAGGCGTTCGCGTCGGTCGCCCTGTACGTCATGCGCGAACTGAAACTGGACCCCAGGAAGGTAAACGTGAACGGCGGGGCGATCGCGCTGGGGCACCCGATGGGCGCGACAGGCGCGAAACTGAGCACGCAGATTCTCAACGAGATGCGGCGCCGCGGTGAGAAATACGGCGTGGTGACGATGTGCATCGGCGGCGGCCAGGGCGCGGCGGGGGTTTTCGAGTTGCTTGATTGAGGTATCGGACGGGGAGGGTTGATGGGCGGCGGGAGATTCTGAGGCGACGGGTCGGGGAGATTGCTTCGTCGCAAACGCCGCTCCTCGCAATGACGGGATTGGGACAACGCTGGGGCGCCGAACCGCGGGACCTCAGGAATTTGACGACCCCGGCCAGCGGCGGCTGGCCGGGGTTTCTTTTTTTGCTTGACATTATTAGCTGGCCTCAATAAAATTAGGCTAGATTAACTTAGATAGTCGATATTTACGGGAGGCCACCCATGAGCTTCGCGACGTTGTTGGCCATTCTGCTGGCGATACAGGTGATTGGTCCAACGTTCTTTATACGGTTCGCGACCGAGGTGCCGGCCCTGTCGATGCTGGCGAAATGGGTGACGATCCATGGGATCACGATCGGGCTGTACTTCGCGGTGGGCGCGTGGTGCCTGTTGGTGCCGGCGGTGGTCCTGGCGCTGGGTATCGGATTGCACACCGTGGTGTGTATCCAGTGGGGAATCCATCCGATTCGGGCGACGCCACGGAGGACGTATTACGAACGGCGCGGCTGGGCATGGCCGCCGGAGTAGGGCTAATGGTGATGGTCTGGTTGAGATTCAGCGGCGATAGCGTTGTTCCACCGGGACGTTTGCCTACGACCGATGCGGGGCTGGCGGAGCCGGGCGACGCCGGCAAGGAAGCGATTCCGCCGGAGGCAGACAGAGAACCTGTGACGGACGTACGGCGCAATTGATTCAGGTTCGCCGTCCGCTGTTATTGCGTCTCGTCACCGGCGCATGTAATTCTCTCGGGCGTGAACGAGCGTCCTGACGAGCCCGAGACCGGCCCCTCCCCTTCTCGACTCTTGACCACCATTCGTTGGGGTGCGAATGGGCTGGCGGGGGCCGTGATGCTGGGGGCGATCGCCTACGCGCTGGTCGCCTCGACGAAGCCGCCGCCGAATGACGAACCGCCGCGGCAAGAACAGTTCCTCGCGAGGACTGTGGACAACACCCGATTCGTCGCGGTCCAGGTGCTGGAGCTGGAATCGACGCTGCCGCAGGCCGCGACGCAGGCCCCGCCGCTGGAGATGCGCTTCGGTTCGGTAAACCAGGACCGGATCGGTCGATGGATCAATCCAGCATCCCGCAGGAGAATGCTGCGGGATGAGAACGGCGCGCCCTTGCTCATGATTGCTTCCGGTGGCGAGGTGCTGGTCGCGGCGGGGCCGCTGCCGGACGTGACCGCGGCCATTGCGACGAAGCAACAAGCGGATCTGGTGACAATTGATGGAAGCGTGTTCGCGGTCGTCCGCAGTGCATGGGTGCGCGACCTGGAAGGCGCGGGTGAGGCCGGCCTGACGCTGGAATTCGCGGACGAACTGGCAGGTGTCAGAGGGGTCGTGACGATCGGCATCCGCGGGGTGGCCGGGGAGCGTCAAACGGCGGGCAAACTGGAGTAAGCGATTGATCGGCCGCCCGTCTGGTCTGCGGCAATGACCGGGTGGAGATCGCTTCAGGAAACGACCGTGATCGCGGCGACATGAAGCAACACCGCACGAACGACAAACCGGGAGAAGAGCGGATCCGAGTGAGTAAATTGCTCGCGGAGCGCGGGATTTGTTCGCGGCGCGAGGCGGACGACTTCATCGCGCGGGGGCTGGTGCGGGTCGACGGCGTGACCGTCTCGCTCGGCGAAAAGGCGATGCCGTCGCAGCGAATCACGCTGGACGCGCGCGCGCAGGGCGAGATCGGCGGGCGGGTGACCGTGTTGCTGAACAAGCCGCTGGGTTACGTTTCGGGCCAGGCGGAGGACGGCTACACGCCTGCGATTGCGTTAATCGGGCCGGAGACGCAGCATGAGAGCGACCGGAGCGGCGTCTCCTTCTTGCCGAAGCATCGGAACGGACTGGCGCCCGCGGGCCGGCTGGACATCGATTCGACCGGGCTGCTGGTGCTGACGCAGAACGGGACGATCGCCCGGCAGCTAATCGGCAACGACACGAAGATCGACAAGGAGTATGTCGTCCACATTCGCGGGACGCTGACGCGCGAGTCGCTCGCGCTGCTGAATCACGGCCTCGAACTCGACGGCCGCAAGTTGCGCCCGGCGACGGTGACGCTGGAGAAGGCGGGGCGGCTGCGGTTCATCCTGCGCGAGGGGCGAAAACGGCAAATTCGCCGGATGTGCACGTTGGTGGGCGTGGAAGTCACAGCGTTGAAGCGAGTTCGGATTGGCGCGGTCCGGCTGGGCAATTTGCCTTACGGGACCTGGCGATTCCTGCGCTCGGACGAACACTTCTGAGGTTTGGTCGCACCACGGATGTACCGAGGAAATTTCCTACCGCATTTCGATGGGAATCGCATTACGACGCCCCGGGCAGTTGAGAGTGGTTGGGATCAACCGGATCGGGACGGGGTACTCGAGGGCAGCGGGCGGTCTCGCTATTGGTTCGTTCGATGGGCTTGCCCCCCAAAAAAACGCTGAGCTTAGTTCGAGCGGGAGAAATCTATTGACACTTTTCGCTGGCCACTGGTAATGTATACCTAACACGTGGCTGGGGGCTCGCGTGGCGAAACACCTGTAAATATGACGAATCTCTCGTCGGAGGATGCGGCTGTGGTGTCAATTTCCCGATTTTCGATTCAATTTTTGGCGCTTTCTGGTCTGATGCTTAGCGCGGTTGGTTGCGGCGGCGGGGGTGGGGGCTCCACCACCGGTTCCGCGCGCGCGGCGATTGTCCTTTCCGCGGAGAATTCCAGCGCGGCCGCATCGGCGCTGACCGTGGTCCGTGGCACCGGCGGTGGCCCGGTGCCGATCGAGGACATTGCGAGTCTGATTGTGACGGTGACCGAGGTCACGCTGCAGCGCTGTGGCGGGGACGGCGGCGACGACGACGGGGAAGACGTCGAGACGGTCCTGGTGGAGGACTTCGCGTTCGATCCGACGTCGGTGACGATCGAGCAAGGCGGCACGGTGCGGTGGGTGTGGACCACCGATACGCTCCACACGATCACGAGCGGCATGTCGGGCGATCTGGATGCTGGATCGGAATTCGACGAATCCGCGGCGGCGGCCGGTACGGTCATCGAGCTGATTTTTGCGGATCTCGGCGAATACCCGTATTTCAGCAATACGGATACCGATATCGAAGAAGGCATGGCGGGTACGGTCCACGTGGTGGAGGACGACGATGACGGCGAGGGAGAGGGCGACGGCGGGCACACTACCGTGTTCGAGGGAGCGTTCGACGTTGACATCCTCGATCTGATCGAACTCTCCGAAGTGTTGTCGATGGTGGACGTTCCGGCGGGACAGTATTGCCGGATCATCATTCGCATCGAAAACCCGCGGCTGTACCTTGCAGCGGACCCTGAGACCGAAATCACGAACGTACACCTGACGGCGAACGGCCGGCTGTTCATCAAGGACAAGTTCACCCTGGAAGACGGCGACGAAGTATTGATCATTGTGAACTTCGGATCGATTCATCTGGTCCAAGCGGGTAACAGCGGCAAGTACGTTCTGACGCCGCAGTTGCGCGGCGAAGTTGTGCTTCAGGATGCCAACGTGATGTTGCGTGGCGAGATCGTGTCGAAGGACGACGGCGCAATGATCATCGAAGTGCAAACCGAGGGTGACGCGCCACCGGCCGAAGTGCTGGTGGACCTGGAGACGGCGATCGAGACGGATGACGATTCGGACGATGCGGCGCGTGGCGTCGAGGAATCGGATCCGCGGGTAGCGCTGGAGTTCGCGGACCTTGCGGTCGGCCAGACCGTGGATGTGACGGGCCTGTTAACGGTGAGTGGGCAGGTCGAGGCCGATCTGATCGTCGTGGATGATGACGACTTCGATACGGAGGCGGCGGTCTAAGAGAGCGTTTGAGGCCAGCCTGAATTCTGCGAGACGTGTTCCCCGGCGGCGCACCAGCCGCCGGGGACGTTTTGTTTTTGCGGACGCTGACGGCGCGTGGTGGGCGCAAAGCGCTGGTGTTCTAAGCATCGGTGGCTCAATTATTTAGGGGTGTACAAAAAGGTAATCTATTGACGAAATTTTGCAATCTCCCGATTCCATGGTACAAGTCATTGGTAGAGCGGATGACCCTAACCGCTTGCAGGCCGCCGGGTTGGGCGGATGAAGACAAAAGGGACGCGGAGGTGCCCGCGTTCCGGGGAGTAGGCGGCGTGAAACGAAATGCGATAACCCGCAATGACGCGGGTACGACGATGATCGAATTGGTGATCGCGGCGGCGGTGTTTACCGCAGGCGCGGTGACGCTCCTGGGCGGGCTGATGACGTTGATGACGCACAGCCGCGTGGCGGATGAGCGTGCGCGAGCAACGAATTATGCGCGAAGCACGTTTGAGGACATGCGCGGGCGCACGATCAACCAGATTCTCACGTACAACGTACCGGTCGACAACGCCCAGCAGGGGACGGTGACGATGCCCGGATCCGGCACGGCGACCGTGGGTGCCTTCGCGATCATTCCCAACGGCCAAGGCGGCTTCACCAGTTTTCAACTTGGCAAGGACGATCCGGCGACACTCAATGTTGGAGCACTTCCCAACCCGATCGAAATTCGTCTCGTTGTGACACCGGTCCACGGGGGGACCGGGGGCTCAACTCAAATGCACTTCGCTTCGACGACGATGTTGCCGTACTAGGGGGAGTGATGGACGGACGGACGATTCGCAGGCGAAACGCCGGCGGTTTCACCCTGTTGGAAGTGGCGATGGCCACCTCCGTGTTGACGATCATGCTCGGCATGTTATACGGCGCGGCCTGGGCCATGCTGAAGACAGCGCGCACGCAAGACTCCGTGGTGATGCTGAACGCCGAAGCACGTCAGGCGATGTCGATCATTGTGCGCAACCTTCGCCAAGCGCAAGGGTCGACGATCCTCGCGAATAACGGAGGAGGTTTCGTGGCGATGGGCGGGAACGCGCAAACGAACATTCAGTTTCGGCGCGTTGCGGACGTGGATGGAAACGGCAACGCACTCAACGTCCTGATGGCCCTCGAAACGACCGGTCCTTTCTGGATAACACGGGACACCAACGATGCGAATGCAGACGGCCAAAGGTTGACGCAGCTTGTGCGTCTGAATCAATTCGGCCAGGTGGTGGAAGTGATTGCAAACCATATCTCGCCGGCGGTGGTGACCGGGGACATGTACAGCGCGCCAAATGGCGGCGTTTTGTTTCAGGACATAGGCGGCGGAAACATCCAGGTGACGCTGATACTGCGGCATCGAGCGGATCCGTCTCTACCCATGATGGTGGTGCGTCTGGATGAAGTCGTCTCCCCGAGGAATTGATCCGGGGAGGATTGGGAGGTTTGGTTGATGAAGTCGAAACGGATTGAACGCAACGAGGAGGGCATGGCGCTGTTAGTGGCCATGGTGTTCCTCATCATGATGGGGTTGCTGGCTACATGGGCGACAAGCCGCGTGATGGACAACACACGCAATGTCGAAAAATATGTCGACTACCAGAACACGTTTGAAGGGATAGAAGCGGCACTTGGCCAGGCGACGAACGAACTGAACACCGGTGGCGACGGGTTCGTGGGTGTCAACCCTGCGTTCAACTTTGCCAACGGAACGCCGACGTGGGGCAATGCGATGGTTGCGCCGCTGTCGATGGCCACCGCCCCGGAAATCCAATACTTCGCGTATGCCATGAACTGGGCGACGGACGGCATCGATAACAACGGCGACGGACTTGCCGATTTGGGCCCGGAACTCAACGGCTACTACTCTGTGTACGCGTTCGCGCGCGCCTCGCGCTTCGGCAGTGTGACGACCCGGCGCGCATCCGAGCAGGTTGTCCAGGGCATGAACGTAAATATTTGGCAGAACGCGATCTTCGCTGGGTCGGGGCAGGCGGGTAACTTGATCAATGGTAACGTCGCTATCCATGGATCCGTGCACCTGCTTGGCAATTCGCTTGGCGCGGGCGGCGTGGCGATTGCTGCACTCGACATGAGTGGCACGAGTTTAATCCACAACAATTACGAAGGGCTTAGCGTGGACCTGGCGGGACGCGTGCCAGCGCTCCCGAACACAAGTTTTAACGGCCAGAATGTCGGATCCCTGAGCGCCAAACTGCGTGTGAAGAATGGCCTGGTGGGGATGTCGGGCAACAGCGAAATCGGCCAGCCAAACAATGCGGGCAACACCTACAAGGAAACCATGGATGGTGTCTATGTGAATGACGGATGGACGGGCAACTCGGTCGATGCAAACGGCGACCCGAAGAATGTATATAGCGACAACGGCTGGGACAACGGGTACGACTTGGGTAACGCTGTTCCGTTCCCGACGTACGCCAACGACGGCGGCCAGAATCATCTATCCTATTACCTGCAGAAGGACGCTGACACCACCAAGGGCCTGCAATACGAGTACACGGGTGATCTGACGATTAAACCGAGCGGCGGAAACTTCTTCTGGGACGCGACGACGAACACGACGGTGGTCAATAAGGCGATCGGCACGAACGGGATGCCGACGAAGGCGCAGTTGAATTCAAACCACTATTACGTTTGGTACGACGACACTACTCGGACGATGGTAGTCAACGGTCGAATTCCGGTGAAGGGCAATATCAACCTCATCGCGGGCAACGGCGCGGGGAACAAGCTAATCAACTACGAGGGCAAAGGCACGATGCTCGCGTATGACCCCAACAATGCAGGCGGCGGCGACGTAACGATCGATGCCAACCTGAAGACTACGGCGTTCCCAGGGACGAATCTGTTTGGGATTCACGCGCAGGACGACATGTCAATCGGCATCAGTTCGCAACTGGAGATCATGGGCGGCTTTTACGCTCAGGACGGCATTGTTGTGAATAAGCAGACGACGATCATGGGGACGATCGTGGGCAATTACTTCGACATGGGCGGCCAAGTGCCCAAGATTTACCAGGTGCCGGCGCTGGCGAACCAGTGGACGGCGAATATGCGAATGATTGGTTCTAATCCGGTGATGTTCCTGAGTCCGTTGTCGTGGCGGGAACTTGCGATCCGGTAGCGGAACGGTAGATCGGATACGAAGAGGGAGATGACCGATGAGCGCGCGATCGCTGGGGCCGATACTACGTGGAAACTGGCACCTCATGAGTTTGATGGTGTTGATCTTCGCGGCGGGGATCTGGATGGCGATATCGCCGGAAAAAGCGGACGACGTCGATGCGATGCCGATCGATTCGGAGATCGCCACGATCCTCACAGATCCGAACCTGACGTCGGAGAGTCGCTGGTCCACGCCGACGAAAGATGAAGAGGTCGCGGCGGCGATCGAGAAGTACGAAAATGAACTGAAGTACAACCGGGGCAACGAAGAAACCCCGGCGAATCTATATCGCCTCGCGAATCTCTACTATTCGAGTGTCCCGGACTATGAGAAGGCGTCGTTGTATTACGAGGCGCTGATCCAGGAGCACCCGAATTACGAGGGAATCAAGAACGTCTACCCGAACTTGGTGGCGTGTTACGAGCGGCTGGGGAAGGACGAACTGCGCCGCGCGACGCTGAGGCGAATGATGGACCACTTCGGGCCGGACAGCCAGGAATACCTTTTTGCCAAGCAGGAGCTCGGCCTGTAAAAACACCGGGCAGCCCAACCTGAGGGCCCTTCCGCGCGCGAGTGCGGGAGGGCCTTTGGTTTTTTAGCGGAAGGTCAAGGGCTTACCACGAATGAACACGAAAGGAGGCACGAATGGTTCCGGTTGACCGATGGTGTCGTCGCGGTCAGAGAAGCACTGGAATTTGAGATTCCCGCCTTCGCGGGAAGGACGAAGGTAAACGTGATTGGCGAAGGTTGATGTGATTGAAAAAAGACCGTGGCATGGGCGGTTGCCCATGCCACGCGAGGTGCAACGTTATTGTCGGATCAGGTGGGAATTTCGGGGAGCGTGTATCCCTTGCGATAGTCGCGCATGATGTACTTGTTGGCTTCGGGAACGTTTGTGACGCGCATGTTCTTCGCATCCCACTCGAGTTTCTGGCCGGGGAAGTGGAGCGAGAGGTTGCCCATGACGACCCACTCGGTGAGCGGCCCGGAGTA
>CAYPNI010000036.1:33463-34563 GCA_964411925.1 uncultured Nitrospirales bacterium | reverse complement strand
TCCCCGGGCGTAGCCGCCTCGATCAGCGACTCCACCCGTTCCCGCGGCCATTGCGCAAGTTCATCCTGAAAACTCACTTCAACTCCTACGGAAGCGGCATCCTCCCCGCCTCACCCCCGCGCCACGCTTCGTTTCAATTCCACATTCCTCATACTTCCCAGACTTCCTATTCATCCCGTCCCGCTACACCGCCGGCTCACCGGCGGCATCGCCCAGGAATCCAGTCAACGGAGAACTCGCCTCCGCCTCGCCGCGTACGGGTCCCAGGCCCGACACGTACGCCATGCGCCCGGCTTCCGTCGCCATCGCGAACGCCCGCGCCATCGCCGCGTGGTCGGACGCATCCGCGAGCGCCGTGTTCACCAGCACCGCGTCGGCACCCATCTCCATCGCCTCCGCCGCATGCGACGGCGCGCCCAAACCCGCATCGACCACGACCGGCACCCGCGCCTGCTCGATGATGATGCGGATCATGTCGCGCGTCTTCACGCCGCGATTACTCCCGATCGGCGCGCCGAGCGGCATCACCGTCGCCGTGCCGATTTCCTCGAGCCGTTTAGCCAGCACCGGGTCCGCCTGGATGTACGGCAACACAGTGAACCCGTCCTTCACCAGGAGTTCAGCCGCTTTCAGCGTCTCGACCGGATCGGGCAACAGGTAGCGCGGCTCCGGCGTCACCTCGAGCTTGACCCACGGCTCGATTCCCGCAGCGCGCGCCAGCCGCGCCAGCCGCACCGCCTCCTCCGCGTTTCGTGCGCCCGACGTATTCGGCAGCAGCAACACGCGCGACCGATCGATCGCCGACAAAATCCCTTCGTCGTCCGGCCGGTCGAGGTCTACTCGCCGTAGCGCGACCGTCACGATCTCGGAACCCGACGCCTCGATCGCCGCACGCAACGCGTCCGCGGACGGAAATTTCCCCGTGCCAATCATCAGCCGCGACCGGAATGCCCGGCCCGCTATCTCAAAAGCCTTGTCCATACCTTGGAGTCCGGCAGAATATCTGCCGCTCTTCCTTCCTCACGCCAAGAAACCTCAGCGAATCAAGCCACCGCCAATCCTGATCGGAACGCTCGCCGACGTACGCCGAACGCTCGCCG
>CAYPNI010000036.1:0-33363 GCA_964411925.1 uncultured Nitrospirales bacterium | reverse complement strand
CAAGTCGCGGAGCGACGATCGATAGTAGCCCGCCGTTTCAACGGCGGGTGACGGCGTACCGGCGTACGACAAGTCGCGGAGCGACGACTGAACCCCGCCCCGTAGACATGCGGACCGGCACACGTTGACATCCTATCAAACGCCTACCCACTCAACAACGTAACGCCAAGAATTCCAATCGCTTAGCGCCACGCCGAGCGGCATTTTCTGCCCCCACCCGGCAGCCCTTTCCCAGCCCAAAACGCCCTATCCACGCTAAAGCGCCCATCCGCCCGCGCCGATATACGGGTACGGTGCTTGCTCAACCAACACCTTAGCAGCGCACCGGGGGAGTAGTTTCGATGGGTACCTTGTTCAGCGCGTTGTCGATTGCCCAGTCCGGCCTTCAGGCCGCGCAGGTGCAACTCGACACCGCCGGCCACAACATCGCCAACGTCAACAAGGAAGGCTTCTCCCGCCAGCGCGTGGATCTCGTCAGCTACACGCCCATCAACAAAACCTACGGCCAAATCGGCCGCGGCGTCCGGATCGCCGACATCAGCCGCGTCCGCGACACGCTCCTCGACATCCAGTTCCGCAATCAGGTCTCCGGCCGCGACAACGCCAAACTCCAGACCGAATTCTTCAACCGCATCGAAGACGTCTTCCTCGAGCCGGGCGAAAACGGCCTGAGCGGACGCATCAACCTGTTCTTCCAGGCGTTGCAGGAATTCTCGACCAATGTCGAATCGTTGCCCGTCCGCCAGAGCGTCCTCGTCGAGGCGGGCGCACTCTCCTCGCTCTTCAACGAGACGTTCAACCAGCTCGATTTCCTGCGCACGAACGCGAACGAAGAAGTCTCCGCATTCGTCCCCGAGATCAACAGCATCGCGGCCCGTATCGCCGAACTGAACAGCAAGATCCGCGTCAGCGAAGGCAGCAGCGGCAATCCCGCCAATGACCTGCGCGACGATCGCGATCTCCTCGTCGACAAACTCGCCGGAATCGCCAATGTCTTCGTCCGTGAGGACAATGCCGGCCAGTACGAAGTTCTCATCGGCGAGCAGCAGATTGTGTTCGCGGGCGAATTCCGCGCAGTCGAGGCCGTGCAGACCGCGGCCATCGACCCCAACCGCCCCGACTTCATCGAGATTCGCTTCGTGGATAACGGCGAGGTCCTCCGGGTCTCCGACGGCGAACTGTTCGGCGCGCTCCAGATCCGCGACGTCGAATTGCCCGCCATCCTGGACGACCTCAATGAACTCGCCGGCACCATCATCCAGCAAATCAACCTGATTCACTCGCAGGCAAACGGCCTCGTGGATCTCTCCGGCACCGTCACGAGCTCGAACACAGTTTCCGACCCGACGATCGACCTCGCTACCGCCGGCCTGCCCTTCTCGTTCACCCCCGGCACCTTCGAGCTGAACGTTTACGACAACACCGGCGCCGCCGTCGCGGGTTCGCCGTTCACGATTACCATCGCCGCGGGTGACTCGCTCAACGACGTCGCCGCGCAGATCAACGCCCTCGCCAACATCGCCGCCACGGTCAACGGCGACGGCGCGCTCGAAATTACCTCCGCGCCCGGGTTCACCTTCGGATTCTCGAACGATCAGACGGGCCTGCTCGCGGCCCTCGGCACCAACGCCCTCTTCACCGGGACCAACGCGCAGACGATGGGCGTCAACCAGGCCATCGCCGCCAATCCCCAACTCCTCGCCGGCGCGTTCAGCACTGACCCTGCCGACACCGGCGACAACACCGCCGCGCTTGCCCTCGCGGCCGTACAGAACGGCAAATACCTGCTCGGCGGATCCGCCACCATCAATGACTTTTACGAATCCCTCGTCGTCGGCATCGGCATCGACGCCCGCGCCGCCGACGCGACGTTCACCGTCCAGCAAACGTTCGTCGAATCCGCTCAACGCCGCCGCCAGGAGATCTCCGGAGTCTCGCTCGACGAGGAAGTCGCCTCGCTCATCCTCTTCCAGCGCGCCTTCGAGGCCTCCGCGCGCGTCATCACCGTCACCGACCGCATGCTCGAATCGCTGCTAAACGTCGCCCTGTAATCTCGCCGCCCCGACACCCGCTCGACCTGCCTGATCCTGCGCCTAAAGTTGACATCGATCCCCCACGGTGTTATCTTTACGTGTCAATAATTTCCCGCGCTTGGCGCTGCACCAAACGCACCGTATATCGGATCTGCAACCGGCATGTACGAAGCGTTCTACGGGCTTAACGAAAAGCCGTTCAATCTCACCCCTGATCCAAGGTTTCTCTTCCTCAGTTCCAAGCACAAGGAAGCCTTCGCACACCTGCTCTACGGCATCCGCAACCGCAGCGGATTCGTCATGGTTTCGGGCGAGATCGGCACCGGAAAAACCACCATCTGCCGGAGCCTGCTCAAGCAGCTCGATCCCGACACGGAAGTCGCGTTCATCTTCAATCCGAAACTCTCCCCCATCGAACTGCTCAAAACCATCAATGCCGACTTCGGAATCGCCTCCCGTGCGGATACGATTCGCGGACTCATTGATGAACTCAACACCCACCTGCTCCACCGCGCCGGAAAAGGCAAGAACTGCGCGCTGATCATCGATGAAGCGCAGAATCTCGGCACCGAAACCCTCGAACAAATCCGCCTGCTGTCCAACCTGGAAACCGAGACCGAAAAACTCCTCCAAATCGTGCTCATCGGCCAGCCCGAACTCGCCGAAAAACTCGCCCTGAATGAACTGCGCCAGCTCAACCAGCGCATTACCGCCCGATACCACCTCGGCTCGCTCACGCGCGACGAAACCCTCCACTACATCGCCTTCCGCCTGCGCGTCGCCGGCGGCCAGAAAAAAGTCCGCTTCACGCGCGCCGCCGTCCGTCACGTTCACCGCATCAGCCGCGGCACCCCGCGCGTCATCAATGCGCTCTGCGACCGCGCCCTGCTCATCGGCTACACGAAGGAAGCGCGTACCATCACTCCGGCCATCGTCCGCAAGGCCGCGCGCGAGGTCCACGGCGCGCCCGTCCGGCCGAGGCGCCGCGTCCGCCTCCTGCCCGTGTCCGCGCTCGCCACCACCGCCGCACTCGCCATCGTCGCCGCGCTCTTCGTTCGCGGCGACATCCGGCTTCCCGACGCACCCGTTCCAGGCGTGTCCGGACGCGTGACCGATCCCTCCGCGTCCGCGAACTCGCTCCCCGAAGCGCCCAGGAACGACCCGTCTGTCTCCCCCGGCGCGACTGCGCCATCCCTGGTCGCCGCGACGGCCGGCCCTGCGCCCGAGGTTCAGCGAGGCATCGCAGAAGCCGCCATCCTGGCGCGCGCCGCGCTGGCCAAACCGGATCCCGCCGCTACGCCCGAGGTCACGCCCGATCCGTTCGCCAATCTCGCCAGAGTCCCCGGCGGCGCCGAAACCGGAGGCATGAAAGTCGTCGAAACCAGCCCCACGGTCCACCTCGGCGTTGACGCCCTCGCGCGCGCGTGGATTTCGAACGTGAAACAGGTCGCGCCCATCAAAGTTACGGCGGACGCCTTCGATCGCTTCGCCGCCGCCAACGGACTGCAGACCCTAAAGCTCAAACCTACAGTGGATGAACTCGTCGCGCTTGGCCTGCCGGCGCTGATTCGCCTGAACGGCGACGAATGGGCCGCCCTCGTCCATGTTCAGGATGGCAAAGCCGATCTCGTCGGACGCGACGGCGCGAAGACCGCCGTTCCCCTCTCCGAACTCGGCGAGAAGTACGCGCGCGAAGCGTACTACCTGTGGAAGGACCCAAGCCCAGGCGCCGGACTGCTCCGTGCCTCGACCAGCGGCAAACAAGTCGAAGATTTGCAGCGTGACTTGCAGCAGCTCGGCCTGCTCAACCGCGACCCGAACGGCGTCTACGACGCGCCCACGATCGACACCATCACGAAAATCCAGCGCAGCACCGGACTCGGCGCTGATGGCATCGCCGGACCGCAGACGCGCATGGTGCTCGTCTCCTGGCTCGGAGCGGACGGCACGCCCCAACTTACGGACTCGGGATTCACCGATCGCGCGCGCGACCGCGTACTGGCGCGCCAGGGCATCGTCACACCCGCGCGGCAGCAACCCCGCGAAGCCGAAACGCCGCAGCCGGCGCCACCGCCCGCGCCGCAACCTGACGTGATCGAGCCGGAGATGGAATTTCACCCCGTCCCCGCGGAAGGCGCACCCGCTGACTCCCCCGCGCCCGCCGATTCCGGCGACGGCCAGTCGCCGCCTGCGGAGACCTACACCCCAATCCTCCCCGAGGCCCCGCCCGCGAATTCTCCCGCGGTTACGCCCTCGACGTTCCAGGTCGTGCCGATTCGGCCCGCGGGCGACAGGGAGTCGCTCCAGCGATGAGCTCGATTCTCGACGCCCTAAACAAGCTCGAGCAGGAAAAAGCGCAGTCCCGGCGCGAGCTCGAGGAGGCCGCCGATCCGGTCACTGCCGCGCACGACCTCGTCGGCCGCAGCGTGCTGCGCGACCGCGTCACGGTGCGCGTCTCGCCCGCGGCGCTTATCGTGTCCGCCGCCGCTGTGCTCATCATTGGCGTCGTAATCGCCATTGTCGTTGCGCTGTCATTGAGTCGCGCGACCGATTCCGTTGCGATGAATACAGACCCGCCCGCCGGTGCCACGCCGATTGAATCCGCCGCGCCCGCAGCCGCGTCGACCGGCGCGCCGGATACGCTTGCCAGCCCGCGCCGCGCCACGGAAGACCCGTCCACGTTCGTGCGCCTGCCTGATCCCGAACCGACTCCCATGCCGCAACAGGTCCAGGCCGCGCCTCCGCCCATCGCCGGCGCGCCGCCGCGTGATACCGCACCGCAGGCGAACACGGTTCCCGATCCGCCCGTCGAATCGTCGCCCGCGGTGGTCTCCCCGCCGGCTCCCGGCGCGCAGCCCGCGCCATCGGCGCAGATCCAGCCCGACCCTTCACCTTCCCCGGCACCGCCCGCGCCATCGGTTGACGCGCCCAAACCCGAATCCGCACCGGCGGCTGGCGTCGGTGAAGAACCAGCCAAGCCCACGCGCGTTGCCCGTAGCGCGGACGAAATCACCCCGCGGTCCGCACGCACTCTCCCTGCCGCCGAGGCGTCAAACCCGCGCGCGTCGCGCTCTGACGACCTCAGCACGCTTCCCGCACTCACCGACGCGGACATCTCTCGCGCCGGCTTGGTTCAACTCAAAATCAACATGCCCAGCCCGGCCGGCCCCGCCAATCCCCAGGGCTCCGCGATTCTCACCGTCCGCGAAGAAGCCGGTGACGGCACGATCGTCACCAACACGATGAAATTTTACGAAGGCCAGCGCATCCAGACGACGACCCTGCGCCTGTTCAAAGTCGAGCGCAACGCAATCGGCATCGAAGACATGCGAACGGGACACCAATACCGCCTGCCGTTCTAGCCCTTCGAAAATTGGGAGGCTCGCGCTCCCGCGCGACCGCCGCACAAACCGGTAGGCATCGGCCCGCGAGGAAACGGACGTTCCTAAAGAAGTCTCAAGTTCTTGATCGGTTTTTCCTGGGATGCACTAGAAGTGACCCCACAATCGTCATTGCGTGGAGCGGGGTTCGTGACGAAGCAATCTCTTCGTACAATTTGTCTCACTTTTCGTTGATGGGATTTAACTCAGATCGCTTCCTCGGTTTTGCGATACGCAGTCGAGGTGTCCGTAGAGTGACCGCTTACTTAAACTTCTCCCACAACGCGAAACAGATTGCGCCGAAGGCGTCAAGTACTATCAGCGACGTCCAACCGTCAACAATCCTGAACATGCGCGAATGCTAACAACGGATTCGGCCGCAGGAACGAAGAAGGATGTAGTAGCGGATTCCAAATTCCTTGCCGAACGACACTTCGGGGCGTGGATATCTTTTCCCAATATCTGTGTACATCAGTATCCATCTGTGGCTAATTTGTTCTTACCCTACGCCCCCGCGATCTCCCGCAGCTTCGCCACTTCTTCCCGGTTCAAGTAACGCCATTCCCCGGGCTGCAGGTCTTCCGCGGATATCCCACCGAACGAAACGCGGAACAGATCGCGCACCGGATGGCCCACCGCCGCGCACATCCGCTTGATCAACCGCTTGCGCCCTTCGTGAATCGTGATCCGCACGAGCGACGTGTTGCGCGGCGTGTATTGCAGGACTTCGATCTTCGCCGGTGCGGTTTGCCCGTCGTCCAACTCGATTCCGCGGCCAAGACGATCCGCCGTCTTCGAAGTCATCCGCCCCGCGACCCACGCCATGTACACCTTGTCCACGCCGAACCGCGGATGCGTGAGCCGGTGGCCCAGTTCGCCGTCGTTCGTCAGCAGCAGCGTTCCCGCCACGTCCAGATCCAGCCGCCCCACGGGAAACACGCGAGAGTCAACGCCGTCGAGCAGGTCCAGCACCGTGCGCCGATCGTGCGTGTCTTGCACGCTCGTGATCACGCCCTTGGGCTTGTTCAGCAGCACGTACACGCGCTTGTCCCGCGCGATGCCGTCCCCGTCCAGAGCGACCGCGTCCACGTCGGGATTGATCGATTCGCCCAGGTGCGCCGTCGCTCCGTTGATCGTCACGCGCCCTGCGCGAATCAGTTCCTCGCACTTGCGGCGCGATGCCACACCGCATTCGGCCAGGAATTTTTGCAGTCGAATCGCCAACTCTCGTCCGATAAACGCCGCTGTCTCAGCGGGATTTGTTCGCCGGGCCCCCAAGCGGGTCCGGCGTCAGACCATCTCGCGCAATTCCTCTATCGTCGGCATCTCGTCGATGCTCCGCAGTCCAAAATGCAGCAGGAATTCGTCCGTCGTGCGGTACAGCCGCGGCCGCCCGGGCACTTCCGCCACGCCCACGGCCTTGATCAGCCGCCGCTCCTGCAACAACGCAAACGCGTGTGACACGCTCACGCCGCGGATCGATTCCACGTCCGGCCGAGTCACCGGCTGGCGATACGCGATGATCGCCAGCGTTTCGAGAACGGCCTTTGAAAGCTTGTTCTTCTTCTTGAGCTGGAACAGCCGCCGGATATACGGCGCGAACTTGCCCTCGGTCGTAAGCTGGAACCCGCCGGCGATGTCGCGCAACTGGAACGGCACGTCCGATTTCTCGATCTCCGGCCCAAGTTCGCCGAGCAGATCTTCCACCACGTCGTCGTCCATGTCGCCCAGCGCCTCGGCCAGCCGCTCCACGCTCAATGGACGATCGCTCGCGAACAACAACGCGTAAATCGCGCGTTTTGCGTCGTCTCGCGACAATGCCTCTACCGCTTCCAGCGCATCCTCGCCGCCGGAGCCGTCCGCCTCGCCGTTTACGTCCTCCGGCGCGGAGCCGTCCGCCGCAACCGCCGACGCGTCCTCTTTTTTGCGGCGCGCCTTCGCCACTTAACGATTCCCGGCCGTCGCCGCCTGCGCCGGCTCGAGCGTGCGGCCCATGAGTTCGACCAGCGGACGAATTTCGTCCATCAACTGGTGGAACTTTTCCGGCTTGAGCGACTGCGATCCGTCCGAGAACGCCTCGCCCGGCCGCGGATGAACTTCGATCATCAACCCGTGCGCGCCCGCCACCACAGACGCCTTCGCCATCGGCGCCACGTACTCCCAATGGCCCGTGCCGTGGCTCGGGTCGGCAATCACCGGCACGTGCGACAACTTCCGCACCACCGGGATCGCGCTGATGTCGAACGTGTTGCGCGTCTCTGTCTCAAACGTGCGGATGCCGCGCTCGCACACCATCACCATCCGGTTGCCCTCGGACATCACGTATTCCGCCGACATCAGCCACTCGTTGATCGTGGACATCATCCCGCGCTTGAGGAACACCGGCTTGCGCGTACGGCCAACCGCCAGCAACAGGCCGTAGTTCTGCATATTTCGCGCGCCGATCTGCAATATGTCCGCATACTCCGCCACCAGCGGAACCTGTTCCGGCGACATCACTTCGGTGATAAACGGCATCCCCGTCGCTTCAGACGCTTCCTTGAGCAGTTTCAGACCCGCCTCAGCCATCCCCTGGAAGCTGTACGGCGAGGTGCGCGGTTTATACGCGCCCCCGCGGAGAATATGCGCACCCGCCTCTTTTACCGCGTGCGCCGTCTCCAGTATCTGGTCCCGCGACTCCACCGAACACGGGCCCGCCATCACCACGAACTGGTTGCCGCCGATCGCATGCGGACCCACAGGGATGACGGAGTCCTCCTTGCGCGCCTCGCGCCCCGCGAGCTTGTAGGACTTCAGAATCGGGAACACGCTCTCAACGTTCGGCAGCGATTCGAGTTGTTGCAGCCGGTGCTTCTCCCGTTCATCCCCGATGGCCGCGATCACCGTCCGCTCCACACCCTCGATCAGGTGTGCGCGATACCCCAGTTCCTCGACCTTCTTGACGACAAGTTCAATGTCCTCCTTCTTCCGGGAGGCCATCACGATCACCATCGAAGTGCTCCTCAAAAACGCGGGCGATTCGCCCATTCCCGCCCGGAAACCCGCCCCCGGGGCCAAACGCGCAGTATATCCCCCATACCAAAAACGTTGCAACGGGCCCGATTCGGAAGGGCGTGTCGTATTCGCAATGCGACCCCGGGCCGTCGCCTCGCAGACCAGCCGTATCCGGGTGCGTATCTCGTTTGCTCCCACCAATCGCGCTTCCGGATCCTCGTCCCATTTTTTCCCCTTCTTCCCATACCTCCCATTGGTATTGCCACAACACACCCCGGTAAAATCAGGCCATCACCGGGCCGGGTTACGTGAAGGGGGAAGCGGGGCCGAAACGCATGCCGACCGCCTATTTAGTTGGAGAAACCGACAGTCAGGGCGCCACGCGTGTGCCCGTCGGCGATGGCATCGTCGTCGGCCGCACCAGCGACTGCGGCTTCGTCATCCAGGACGCCGCCGCCTCCCGGCGCCACATGGAAATCGCGCTGCGCGGCAAGGACTACACCTGGCGCGACCTCGATTCCACCAACGGCGTCTATATCAACGAGCACAAGCTCACCACGGGCATACTCGCTCCCGGCGACAAAATCCGTATTGGGTCCACGGTCATCCTCTTCCAGTTCGCCGAAACCGACGACGGCCCCGATACCGAGCGCATCTTGCTCAACAGCGACATCGTCCGCCGACTTCAGGAAGGCGCCGAAGAAGAACGAATCACGAACGCCGACGTGCTGCTCGACGCCGTCTACGCCGTCATGAACGCCGTCTCGTCCGACTATGACCCCTGCGGCCTCGTCGATCGCATCCTCCAGACGACCATCAAGGCCATCGGCGGCCAGCGCGGCGCGGTCTTTTTCGCCGGCGAAGACCACGAACTCCAGCCCTGCCCCATCTGCGGACATATCCACTCCATCGAAGAAGGCGAGCTCAAACAGGCCGGCCCCGGCACCATCCGCATCAGCAACACCGCCGCCCGCCGCGTGCTCGTCGCCGGCGACAGCCTGCTCATTCGCGATGCGGCGCACGAGAAGGAATTCGAATCGCAGGACAGCGTCATCATGCTCGCGCTGCGCTCCATCATCTGCGTCCCGCTCCGCGGAAAATACGGCAACCTCGGCATCCTCTACATCGACACCAACAAACCCGGCTCCGCGTACACCGATGCGCACCTCCTCCTCACCACCGCCGTCGGCAACAGCGCCGGTCTCGCGCTCGAGAATGCGCGCATGCACCAGGAAATCCTCCAGAAGCAACGCACCGACCAGGAACTCGCCTTCGCCGCGAACATCCAGGAAGGGTTCCTCGTCAATGAATGGCCGCAACTCGACGAGCGCTACCAGGTCTACGGCGAGACCCGCCCCGCAAAACTCATCGGCGGCGACTTCTACGATTACCTGCCCCTGCCCTCCGGCCGCGTCGGCCTGCTCATCGGCGATGTAAGCGGTAAGGGTGTCCCCGCCGCGCTCAGCATGGCGCAAATACTGACCGAGTTCCGCGTCAACGCCTCGATGGAAAAACCGCCCGTCGATGTCATTCGCGCGATGAACCTCGCCATGTGCGCCCGCACCCAGCGCGGCATGTTCTGCACGGTCTACTACGCCGTCTTCGATCCCGCCACGGGCGAAGTCGTCTGCACGAACGCCGGCCACCATCCCGCGCTTTGCGTTCGCCGCCACGGCACCGACGTGCTCGGCCCGCCCACCGGCCCGCCCATCGGAATCTTCGAGGACGCCACCTGGGAAATTGGCCGCTATCGACTCGAACCCGCCGATACGCTTATCCTGTATACCGATGGCATTGTCGAGGCCCGTGGCGGCAGTCCGTCCAAGTTGCCCGAAACCGGCGTGGAGGAGTACGGCATCGAATCCCTTCGCGGATTGTCTGAGGATCTCCGCGGCGAGCCGCCCGGCGTCGTCGTGCGCGAAATCCTGCGCGATATCTCCCGCTATTGCGAGCCCCTCACCCCCCACGACGACTGCACGCTCCTCGCCGTGAGGCGTACCGGATGATGAACGGCCAAATTCTCATCGAGGTCGCCGCCGACCCCAAATTGCTCGGCACCATTCGCGGCATGGTCCGCTCGTATCTCGCCGAGGCCGGCTTCGATCGCGAACGTACCGACGAAGTCGTGCTCGGGGTGGACGAAGCCTGCACCAACGCCATCCGCCACGGTTGCCGCGGCTGCGAAGACATGACGTTCCGCATTACGTTCCGCATCAATGAGACCTGGGTCGAGATTGAACTCGCCGACTCGGGCGATCCCGCCCCGCCCGAGGCGTTTCAACGGCGCGCGCCGACGGCCCCGGCCGATCTGTCCTCGGTGCAGCCGGGCGGTCTTGGCGTCCAGCTCATGTACGAAGTGTTCGACGAGGTTTCGTTTTGTTCGGGCCCGGAATCGGGCAATTGCGTTACCATGCGCCTCCGCCGTCCCAGGCATTCAGGGCGATTCGACTAGGCATGACACGCAACCAAGGGGATCGATTTGAACGTTCAGACGCGTGACGAAAACGCCTGGCACGTGATTCGGGTGGACGGCGAGGTGGACCTCAACTCGTCGCCTGCTCTGCGCAAGGCCATTCTCAACGGCATCGACGGCAAGACGAAGGTAGGCGTCGATCTCGCCGGTGCAAGCTACATGGACAGTTCCGGCGTCGCCACGCTCGTTGAAGGCCTCAAACGGGCGTCCGAAAAGAAGAAATCGTTCGCGCTCATCCGGCCCAGCAACGCCGTCACCAAGGTTCTTCAACTCGCCCGGCTGGACGCGCTCTTCGACATTCGGGATAATCTGCCCGGGGAATGATGCGGACGGCCCGATACACCGGGGAATCGCCGGAATGACCGCACTGCTCGGATACGCCGGTCGCGGCGCGCTCGCCGTGCTGCGCGCCTATCTCAGCGTCTCCGTCTTGGTCGTCGACACGCTCGACTGGTTGCTCATCGCTCCGTTTCGCGGGCGCGGCATCCGCTTCAAGGCCTCCGTCACGCAGTTCGTCGAAGTCGGATTCAACGCCGTCCCCATTATCTCGCTCATCTGCCTGCTCATGGGCGCGATCCTCGCCATGCAATCCCAGTATCAGCTCGAACGGTTCGGAGTGGACTATCTCGTGCCCGACCTCGTCGCTGTCGCCGCCATGCGCGAGCTCAGCCCCTTGATGACCGCCATCCTCGTCACCGGCCGCAGCGGTTCCGCCTTCACCGCGGAAATCGGCACAATGAAAGTCTCCGAAGAAGTCGACGCGCTCGACGTCATGGGCCTCAACCCGATCAAGTACCTCGTCGTCCCGAAATTTCTCGGCACGCTGGTTGCCCTCCCCATGGTCACGCTTGTCGCCACGTTCACCATGATGCTCGGCGGGTTCCTCCTCAGCACGCAGTACATCGGCCAGGATGTCAGCACCTACATTCAGCGCAGCGCCGACGCGTTCACCTGGAACGATTTCCTCAACGGCATGACCAAGAGCGTCTTTTTCGCCATGACCATCTGCTGGGTCGGCGTTTACCGCGGCTTCCAGACCGAGGGCGGCGCGGGCGAGGTCGGCAAAATGACCACCTCGTCCGTGGTCACGTCGATTTTCATGATCATCGTCGTTGACGTAGTCTTCACTTTCTTGTTCTTCTCAACGTGACGGGCACTTCGGTATGGATGGGAATAACTCAACGGACCGCGAGCCGCTCATCGACGTGAGGGACCTCGTCGTGCGTTTCGGGCATCGCACCGTGCTCAACGGCCTCACCTTCGACATTCGACGCGGCGAAACGTTCGTCATTCTGGGCGGCAGCGGTTCGGGAAAAACCACGCTACTCCGCACGCTCGTCGGCCTCATGCTGCCCAGCGAAGGCTCCATCGTCTTCGGCGGAAAAGACATCACCCGGCTGTCCGAGAATGAACGCCTCGACGCGCGCAAGCGGATGGGAATGTGTTTCCAGGGCTCCGCGCTGTTCGGGTCGATGACCGTCGGCGAGAACATCACGCTCCCCCTCAAGGAGCACACCGCGCTCGAAGACTCCACCATCGACATCATGGTCAAGATCAAGCTCGAACTGGTCGGCCTCAGCGGATTCGAGAACTACCTGCCGTCCGAACTCAGCGGCGGAATGAAGAAACGCGCCGGCCTCGCCCGCGCCATGGCGATGGATCCCGAGGTCATCTTTTTCGATGAGCCCTCCGCCGGGCTCGACCCGGTTGTCGCCGCCGGGCTCGACTCGCTCATCAACAAGCTCAAGCACACGTTTAGCCTCACCAGTGTCATCGTCACGCATGAATTGCCCAGCGTCGAGGTCGTCGCTGACCGCGTCCTCATGCTCTACCGCGGCACCGTCGTCGCGCTCGGCACACTCGACGAAGTCAAGAAGGTCGACCATCCCTACGTGCAGCAATTTTTCGAGCGCCGCGCAAGCATCGAATCGGCCGACAAAGACGCCTATATAGAATCGCTCACCGGCATCAAAGTAAAAGCCAAGCGCGAGGGGGGGTTCTAACAGAATGCCAGTCGAACGAAAGAGTTTCACCGGCACCGAAATTCGCGCGGGAATCATGGTCCTGCTCAGCGCCGCCATTCTTCTCGCGTTCATCGGCGCCATCCTGCGCGTGCGCATGCCGCGCGACATGAAAACGTTTCACGTCAGCATGTCCGACACCGGCGGACTCGATCGCTCTGCCGAAGTCCGCTTCGGAGGGCTTTCCGTCGGGCGCGTCACCCGAATCGAGCCCGACCCTGCCGACCACACGCGCATGATCGTCACCGCAAAGGTCCGCGAGCACATCCCCGTGAACTCCGCCAGCCGCGCGTTCCCCGGCCAGGCCACGCTCACGTCGGAAAAACATCTCGAGATCACCACCGGCGAGCCAAACGCCACACTGCTCGATGACGGCGCCAGCATTCCCGGCTCGTCCGCCGGCGGCATGTTCGGCGATCTCACCAAGCTCACCGATTCGCTCGACCGGCTCCTCGCCGATGTCACCGTCCTCCTCGGCGTCACCGACAGCGAGGGGCGCAGCATTTTCATCGAGGACCAGTCGCGCACGATCGCCGATCTCTTCAATTCGCTCGACGATACGCTCAAGGACCTGCGCGCCATCGTCGGCGTCGTCGATGATCAAGGCAACCCGATACCCGCCTCGGACCGCAAGACGCTCACCCAAATCATGGCCAATCTCGACAACGCGGTGGACGACGGCCGCGGCCTGCTCACCGACACGCGCGACATCCTCGCCGAAAACAAGGAAACCATCAACGAAGTCCTCGAAGCGGCAAAGAAGGTGGGCAATTCCGCTGATGAACTCGTCGTCAATCTCGACGAACTGATCGCCGAGAACCGCGAGTCGATCGACAAAACTCTCGCCGGCGCCGGCGAAGCGGTCGAGAAAATCAACGAACTCATGATCCACGTGCAGGATCTGGTCGTCTCGCTGCAGTCCGTCATGGAGCGTAACGGGCCGGAGTTCGACGAGATTTTCGCGACGCTCAACGATACGTTGCGCAATCTCGAGGAACTCACCCGGACGCTCGCCGATCAACCCCAGTCGATTATCCGCGGCCGCGAACCTGTCGGACGCCCATAAGACGCCACAAGGAGAATCCGCATGCCCGTCCGCTCGTTGACTCCCGCGCTGCTGCTCGTGCTTGCCGGCTGCGTATCGTCCGTCCCGCAGTTCCGGTATTACACGCTCGACATGTCTGCCCGCTCGCAGGGTACCGGCGAGATTCAACTCGACAGTGTCCGCATCAGCGTCAACGAGGCCCTCTCCAAGCCCGAAATCCTCGTGCGCACCTCGCCCACCAGCGTCGAATATTACGCGCTCGATCGCTGGGCGAGCGGCCTCGATCAGCAGATTACCGAGAAGCTCAAGACGGAGTTCGCATCGCCCGGCCCCGGCGCCTGTCGCGTCAATCTCGATGCAACCCTGATGGCGTTCGAGCAGGTTGAGTCCCCCGCAGGACCCGAAGTCCGCGTCAAGATCGACGTACATTTCGACGTTCGTGAAGGAAAGCTCGGCAATAACTCCGCCTCGTTCGATCGGATTTACAACCTCACTGAGCCCGCAGCCGCGTCGTCCGCCGGTGCTGCCGTCGAAGCTCTGTCCCGTGCCGTCGAGGCCATAGCGGCCCAGATGGCCGCAGACGTGCAACAGACCGTGGACCAGGCGGCATCGAGCGGAAGCTAACCGCGCATGGACCTGCCGGATCCAAAAGCCGAGCGCCTCACCGAATTCGAGCGTGCTGTGTGTTACGACACGCTGCCCCAATTCACGCGCCCGATGACGCTCGGCGTCGTCGCAGCGTACGCGCTCGTGCTCGTCGCCGCATTCGCCGCCATGCTCCACGGCCTGCTCAACGACCTCCAGCCGTGGAAACTCTGGGGAACGCTCGGTTTCATTCTGGTCCCGTGCGCCGGCATTCTCGGTTTCATTTACCGCGCCCTGTATTACGCCATTCGCCAGCGCGACGCCCTGCGCAACGCCGGTCAAATGCCGAATGTTGAGTCCGGGTTCGACGAACTCCCCGACCCCTTCGCGTCTCACGCGCTCCTGCGTTACTACCGCACCGACAAATCCTCGCCAAGAATCATCACGGGCAACAAAGGCGAGACGGTGTACACCGCCACGCGCGACGGCCGCCACGGCTGGGAAGTACACGATCCCGCCGGTGAACTCGTCTTCGCCATACGTGCCTCCCGCGCCCCGCGAAGTTTCAGCTTCGACTGGGGCGTGCCCAGCCAGTTCCAAGTCATGCGCGGCGACAAGCGTCTCGCCGAAATCGAGCGCCCTCTCACCGTCGGTCCAGGCCGCGTCGAGATTCGCTGCGGCGATCCCGGCGATCATGTCGTGCACTTCCGCGACGGTGGTCTATTCGAAAACGAAGTCCTCGTCGGCCGCATCTACGCCCTGCGAAGCTATCTCTATCTCGATGTCCGCCGCGCCTGCCTCGATGACGCCGTCCTCGCGTTCTATATCTGCATGCTCGACTAGCAACTATCTCGGCTCTGTCGTGACTCGGGGTCGGTCGTGCGGCGGACCAACCTCCCAACGGAATCGGACATTCTTCTGCCCCAACCGTCTCGTCCATCCACGATTCGATCACCCACCTATTGATTCTCGCGTCATCCCGAAACTACCCCTTGCTGTCCAGCATATGCCGTGATACTATATGTAGACCTTCTCGGGCCGTGGGCGCGCCCATCAGTCGCTCCGGACGCCCCATGGCCGGAAGCCGCAACGGGGGAGTTGGTCTGCGTGCGCTCTAGTCGTGTCTTTTTACTCTTTGTCAGCTCACTCGCCTGTGTGTTTCCCCAAGTGGCCGACGCCGCGGAAGTCATCCGCCGCCCGCTGGAAACGGGCGTCTACGCCTTGGCCCGCGACGGAGGCACCGTCGGCCTGGAAGTGGTCCTGACCCAATCGGCCAACGCGCAGCGCGTCCTTGCCAAGTACCTCGCGGTCGAGTCCGACTGGACGCAATACCGCGGGCGCCTCAATTCGTTCGTCCCGATCGCCAAACTCAAGCCCGCGTATCAACGCAGGGTACTGCTCGCCGTCTTCGAACGTGACGCCGTGGATGCCCAGGGTTGGTGGCACCAGGTCATCTTTAGCAGCGAATCGACCTCCACGTTGTGCGCGCTCCTCACCGGTAACAGCGCGAACGCCCGCACCGTCGCGGCGCACCCGGCCAATAACAACATCGCCGCTACGCTTCACCGCGGCGACATCATCCTCATCCCGGCAGCCGCGCTCCAAAAGGGCTTCGGGGAGGCCACTCCCGATCGCATGGTGCCGCGCGCGGCCATACGGGAGCCGCAAGTCGAACTCGCCTCGCTCTCCGATGGCCTCCGTTTCGCCTCGGACGCGCAGGGACCCTACGCCGCTTACACGCTAAAGAAGGGCGAGACGCTCTACACCGCCGTCGCCGTGCGCTTCACCGACTTTCATGACAACGCCGACGTGCTTCAGGCCTGCGAACGAATCGCGCAGCGCAGCGGTATCCGCGACGTGCGCGACATCGACACCGGCCGCACCATTCTCATTCCGCTCGATATGCTCTCCGCCCGATACCAGCCGCGCGGCACGGCCGATCGCGATTCGTACGATGCCTCGCTCGTCGAAGCCCAGCGCCTCAAAGGTGGCCAGGGACTCTCCCGCGACCTCTCCGATGTCGTCGTCATTCTCGACCCCGGCCACGGCGGCGGAGACCCGGGCGCGCGCTACACGCGCGGGGGACTCTACGAAGACGAAATCAACTACGACATCGTTTGTCGCATCAAGCTGCTGCTCGAACAGGAGACCGGCGCGCGTGTCCTCGTGACCCTGCTCGATCGCAGCCAGGGATACCTGCCGTCAAACGCAAAACGGTTCGAAGCCGACTCGGACGAAGACCTGCTTACCTCTCCGCGATATCCGAACTCGGATAACGCGAACGCCTCCGCCAATCTGCGATGGATGCTGGTCAATTCCATGTACGACCGCGAGGTCCGCGCCGGAGTCGATCCCAAAAAAATCATCTTCACCAGCGTGCACACCGACATGATCTACAACGAGAAGATCCGCGGCGCCATGATCTACGTCCCCGGCGCCCAGTACCGCCGCGATTCGGAATCGCGCAGCGACGCGCTCTACGCGAAATACGCCGAGGGGCGCAGCTACAACCGGTTCACGTCGAACGCCGCGGAGCGCAAGCGTGACGAGGCCCTCTCGCGCAATTTCGCGGATACGTTCCTCGATGAACTCGGCCGCGCCCGAATCAAGCGACACGACAACGGCGATCCCATCCGGAACGTCGTCGTACGCAATCGCAATGAGAAGTGGGTCCCCGCCGTCATCCGGAACACAAAGGTCCCCACGAAAATCCTCATTGAGACAGCAAATCTCAACAACGCCACCGACCGCGAGCGCCTCTCCGATCCCTCCTGGCGTCAGACCTTCGCCGAGGCCTATGTGGACGCCATCAAGCGCTACTACGGCTCCGACGTAGGCACGCGCTATGCCAGCCGCGGCGGCGGCGACTGAACCACCCCATCGTCATCCCCGCGCAGGCGGGGATCTCTTCCACCGGTGATCCCCCGAATCACTCAAACGTTCCCCCGCACCGTCATGGCGTGCAGCGCGCCAGCACAAAGAAGCAATCGCCGCTCATCCCATCCTTCCCATTCCTCCCATTCTTCCCACGCCCAGCACCAAAATCGCCCATCCTTCACGCTTGTATCCGCACCCCTGCGGGACTATACTTTCGCACAGGGGGAAACCTGTGGTGTCGTGCGTCGGGCTGCGGTCCCGTGCGTGTACGCCTCAATTGCATACAATGATAGCGGGGGGATACTGTCATGAACCACGCGGCGAAATTGGTGGGGGACGTGGGCATGAGCCGTGACGAACGTTCGACGCTGCTCGGCAATCGCGAAAACTCCGGCTCCGGTGACTCGACCAAGCAAGTCCTCGGCGTGCTCGCGCAAATCCGCGACATCGCCGAAGCCGTCGTCGACGGGCGCGCAGGCGCGCTCTGGGCCGACGAATGCATGAACCAGCTCATCATGGGCGTCGAACTCGGGCTCGCCCAGGGCTGGAACGAAGTGGTTGACGCGTTTTCCGACGCCGGTCGCATCCTGCAATCCTATGAATCCGGCGGACGCTCCGACGATTCCACGCTCTATCTCATCGACGCCTACGATCTCCTCTGCGCACTCGTCACGGACTCCATGAACGGCGCCGCACGCCCCGAAACCATTGAGAAATGGCGCGCCCGCTACCAGGAAGAGATCGCCACGCTGGAGGCTACCGGGCTCGCGCTCGTTAGCGACGACTTCGAAGGCGATTCCGCCGCGGAACCGGACTCCCCCTTCGACATGCCCGATCTTGCGGCTAAAAACATCGTCAAGCTTCGGCCGCAGGAAGACCTGCCCAGCCTCGACGAGTTGCCCCCACTCGACAGCGTCATCTCCGGGGCCCAACAGAAAAAACAGCCTGCGCCCCAGCGCCCCGAAGCCAAACCGGCGCAACAGCGCGTCGCGAAGTCGCCCATCGAAGTCGCTCGCGAAGCCGAAGAAGCGAAGTCCAGAAATGATCGCAGCCCCGCCCGGGCGATGGAGCAAGCCGAGATTGCCGCTGTGTCCGGCAAGGGAACGCAGCCCTCGCAGACCGTCGTCGAATTCGTCGATCGCATTTGCGAGGAACTCGCTGGACTCTCGCAACACTCCGACGACGAGCGCGTACTCTCGCTCGAAATGATCCAGGGCGGCATCGGCGCGCTCAAACGCGAGGCCGTCAAGGCCAACATGCGCCACTCCGCCGAACTCTGCGACGAGATGATGAAAGCCTGCCTCTTCGTCGGACAGGGCGAGGACGCCAACACCGAACGGTTCACCGATCTGGCCTTCGGATTCTGCGGCGTGTATGTCGAAGCCATGAACACGCCCGACAGCGAGAACGTGGCCGAGTGGCGCGGCGAATGCCGCGGGTTTATCGAAACCGAAGCCGAAACTGCCGCCGCGGAACCCGCGCCCGAGACCACCACCGCGGAAGCTGTCGCGGAACCCGTTGCAGCGCCCGCCCCGCCCGAACCGGTTCGCGCGGAGCAGGTCCCGCCGCCTGCGTCGGCGCCGGCCCCAGAGCCCGTCACCGCTGCCGCCGTGCAACCCGCCCCGACGATAATCTCGTCTGCGCCGCCGGCCCAGCCCGGCGCGTCTGCACTGGCCCGGCTCTCAACGCAAGGCACGAAGTCCGCCGACCTGTTCATCCGCGCGCAGGAAGCGCTCGCGCGAGGCGACGGCGAAGCGGCCAAGGTGCTCGCCCTGCAAGCCGCCGCGATGATCGCGGAGACGGAAGTCGACAAAGCCGAAGCGCGCCTGCGCGACGCCGAGGCGCGTCTCAAGGGCAACGTCAGCGCGACCGAAGAAGCCCGCAGCGAGGTCAAGCACACCGAGAAACTCGTGATGAACGCCGCCTCCGACGTCGCCGCCGGCGAGACGCATCTCGGGCAGGCCAAGAGCCTCACGGCAAAGTCCCTCCACGAACTGCAGGAATCCGAGGCCGAAGTCACCGAGATTGATCGCCAAATCGCCGAACTTGCAGCCCGCCGCGACGATCAGCTACGCGATGTCGAATCGCGCAAGTCGCGTCTCGAAGAAGCCCGCGGCGTCGAGTCCGGCGCGGAGTCCCAGCTCGATTCGCTGCGCGATGCCGAGAAGGATTCGCGCAAGTCGCTCGAGGCCGCGCGCCAGCGCGTCAAGGATCACCAGCGCATCGCCGCGGAAATCGAAAACGAAATGGAGCGTGCCCGCGAAACGCTCAGCCGGCAGCGCGGCTCCTTCGCCGATATCATGCAAACGATCAACCGTCCCGAGCCCATCAAGACGGGCGATCAGGGCGAGGATCGCCTTCTCTTCTAAGGCGTAATTAAGAACCAACCGCGGGGAGCGGGAAGCATGAAGCGGGAATCCCCCGTTCGGGCTCCGGCCAGAAGCTATTCGGATCTTGACGTATGGCGAAACGCACACGCATTCGTTCTCGACACGTATCGATTCACCAAGGAATTCCCCTCGGACGAACGCTTCGGGTTGACGAGTCAGTTCCGGCGCGCCGCGGTTTCCATTCCAGCCAACATCGCCGAAGGGTTTCGTCGCTACACCAGCGCCGACAAGGCGAGATTCATGAATACCGCCGAAGCGTCGGCGGACGAATGCGACTACTACTGCATTCTCGCAAAGGACTTGGGTTACGGCGAAACCGACATGTTGAGAAAGTCGTTGGGTTCAATACGGGCGCAACTCGCTTCCTACATCCGGAAACTGCGATCAAAATGATGTTGCGCCTTCAACGATTCGTCACCGATTCGGATTTCCCGGGCCCTGTTTCTGTTCATTCTCGCTTCCTGCTCCCCGCTTCCCGCTTCAAACCGGAGGTTGTCTATGCGTGGTAAGTCTGAAATCGTCGGCGCTGTGGATTTCGGTTCCCGTGACGTTCGCGTACTCATCGCGCGAAAGGACGGCGACGGCGCGGTCCAAATCATCGGCCACGGCGCGGCGCCCGGTCACGGATGCGTCTCGCAGGGCGTCATTCAGGACTTGAGCGCCGTGCAATCCTGTCTGCGCGAGGCCTTGCGCGAAGCAGAAGCCGAGGCCCGCCTCAAGGTCATGACGCTCTTCTGCGGCATCAACGGCCGAAACGTGGACTCATTCATCCGCGAAGCCACGGTCCCGCTCGAAAATGAAATCGTTGAACAACAAAGCATGGACGACGCGCTGGAACTCGCGTCGAAGGACATCAACGAAGCCGGCAAGCGCGTCGTCTCTTCGCTCATCGCCCAGGAATGGTACGTGGACGACCTCCGCGTCAACGACCCCATCAACATCACCGGCCAGAACCTCAAGACCCGCGTCCATTTCGCGCGCATCCCCGCCGTCATCGAAGACAACATCGCCCTCTGCGTCGAGTCGCAGCGGCGCGACCTCGAAGACGTCGTGTTCATGCCGCTCGCCGCCGCGCTCGGCTGTCTCACGCCGGAGGACCGCGAACTCGGCGTCGCCGTGCTCGATCTCGGCCGCATGACCTCGGGCCTCTCGGTGTTCCGCGACCGACGCATCCTCGGCGCGAACTCGTTCGAGTGGGGCGGCTACCACCTCACCCGCGACGTCGCCGCCGGACTCCATGTCTCGTTCGAAGAGGCCGACGAACTCATTCTCGAATACGGCATCACCGACGAATGCGTCGCGGCGGACGGCGGCGGCACCGACCCGGACGCCTGGTCGCGCCACCGCAAGGACAACCAGCTCAAACTCAAGACCGCCGTCCACGGCGCGCCGACCGTCGTCGATCGCCACGAGCTCGACATCATTGTCTACGAACGCGCCAAGGAACTCATGGTCAAAGTCCGCCAGCATTTGCAGTCCCGCGGATTCGCCAAGCACCTCGTCCGCGGCATCATCATCACCGGCGGCACCGCGTCCATCAAAAACATGGGCCGCCTCGCCGAGACCGTCTTCCAGGTCCCCGTGCGCATCGGCATGCCCCTCGGCGTCGAGATCATCCCCGCCGAAGCCCGCGGCGCCGAATACTGCGGCGCCGTCGGCCTCATCAAACACGGCTTCGAGTTCCGCGCCGCCGTCCGCGACGGCCGGCTCGGCCTCACCAGCCCCGTCGCCCGCCGCGCCCGAAAAATCAGCGAAGCACTGCTGCGCATGCTGCGGTGAGCGTCCCGGATCGGCCCGCATCGTTCGACCGAACTACCGTATCGCGCGAGTGGTTTCACGCTCCGTCCTGACGCCGCGCGTTTGATATCATCCGCGCGGACTTCGAATCGCCAGAGGAAACCCATGCCCTTCGACAGCGAATCGGCCTTCGCCATCGACGCCGTCCGCCTGGCATCCCGCACGACGCGGGCCGTACAGGCATCCACGACACCTGGCACGCTCGAAAAAGGCGACAAGTCGCCGGTGACTGTAGCGGACTTCGCGTCGCAGGCCATTGTCGCGCGTGCGTTGGCGGAAGCCTTCCCGCAGGACGTGCTGGTCGGCGAGGAGGACGCGGCAGCGTTGCGCGCGGACGCCGCTACGCTAGATCAGGTGACGCGGTTCGTGGCCGAGGCGATCGCGAGTCCCGCGGTAGGGGCGGCCTCCCATGGCCGCCCGGGCCCGCCGGCCGCGTCGATTTCGCCTCAACAGGTCTGCGATTGGATCGATCGCGGTAACGGCTCGCCCGGCGACCGCTTCTGGACGCTCGACCCCATCGACGGCACGAAGGGCTATCTGCGGCGCGAGCAGTATGCGATTGCGCTCGCGCTTGTCGTGAACGGCCGCGTGGAGGTCGCCGCGCTGGCGTGTCCTTCCCTCGGCCCCGGCGGCACGCTCACGGCCGAGACGGGCATCGTCGCAGCGGCCGTGCGCGGCCAAGGGGCATTCTGGACGCCTCTGGACGACCCGCAGGGGACGCGCATGCCGCTGCGTGTGTCGAACGTGCGCGACATCCGCGACGCCCGGTTCCTGCGCAGCGTCGAATCCGGCCACACGAACCTCGACCAGATCGGCGAACTCGCCGCGTCGCTCGGCGTGCGCGCGAATTCCGTCGGACTGGACAGCCAGGCGAAATACGCCGTGCTCGCCGGCGGCCACGCCGAAGTATTGCTGCGCCTGCTGTCGCCGAAGCGGCCCGACTATCGGGAGTGCATTTGGGACCAGGCCGCGGGCAGCCTCATTGTCGAGGAGGCCGGCGGCCGCGTCACCGACCTCGACGGCCGCGCGCTCGATTTCGGCCGTGGCAAGCATCTCGAAGCCAACCGCGGCGTCTGCGCGACGAACGGCGCGCTGCACGAAGCGATTCTGTCGGCACTAGCGGCCATGCGCGCCGCGCGGTGAGCGGATTCACTTAATCACGGATCCGGATCAGAGCGCGAAGTGTCAAGAGCGGGTAATCGACTCCCTGTGGCGCGCTTCGTGATAATTCGTGGACCACTCGTGTAATTTCGTGGTAAAGGTCTTGACCTTCGGAGACTGGAGAATACGGAGATGAAGACCATGCTCGGCACCATCGGCGCGACCATCGGCGGGATCTCGATCACGTTCTTCATCGCTGGCATTTCACTCGGCTACGGGCGCCTGATCCCTCCAATCGCCGCGTTCGGCCTGACGGCGCTCGGCATGCTGTTCGGCGTACTCGCCGTGCTCCTCGCAGGCATCATTGCGTTGCGCAGCGGACCCAGCGCGCGCCTTGTGGTCGCCTTGCTGGGCGCCATACCGGCACTCGTCCTCGTCTACACCCTAACCGTCGCGCGCGGCCTGCCCGCGATCAACGACATCACGACCAACCTCGTCTACCCGCCGGCGTTCACCCACGCGCAGACGCTGCCGGCCAACGAGGGCCGGAACCTCGCCTACCCCGAGTCGTTCAAGGCGCAAGTCAAAGAGGCCTATCCCGACCTGCGCTCGACCGGGCTCAAACGCAAGCGTGACGACGTCGTGGCGAAGGCGCTCGATCTCGCGAAGACGCGAGAGGGCTGGGAGATCACATCCACCACCATCGCCGAGTCGGAATCGACTATCGAAGGCACCGCCACGTCGCGCGTCTTCGGGTTCGTGGATGACTTCGTGATTCGAGTCACGGACACCGAGAACGGATGCGTCGTCGATATGCGCTCAAAATCGCGCGAGGGCAAGGGCGACCTCGGCGCGAACGCCGCGCGCATTCGCCTGTTTCTCGCCGATTTACAACGCTGACCGCGAAATACGCGGGGCGGTCCCGGTTGTTTGGATTACACCGATCACGTATGATTCCGCGTCTCTCGATCTCACCAGTTCACACCTCATCGCGTTCCCGGCGATGAATGAGGAGCGCGCAATGATCCCCGTCCGTTTCGCATCCCTGTTTGCCTGCGTGTCGATGCTCGCCGGCGCCGCTGCGTTCGCGCAGGATGCGCCGGCCCCCGAATTGTCCACGGACAAGCAAAAGGCCAGTTACAGCGTCGGCCTGCAGCTCGGGAAGATGGTCTCCAGCGCGCCTGAACTCATCGATCAGGATGCGCTCATCGTCGGGCTGCGCGACGCGATCGCCGGCGCCGACCCCAAAATCGACGAGGAGGAAATGGCGCGCGTCGTTCAGGACCTGCAATTGAAGATGCAAGCCGCTTCCCGGGAACAAATGGAGAAGGCGTCTGCCGCTAATAAGCTCGCCGGCGAACAATATCTCGAGCAGAACGCGACGGCCGCCGGATGGAAGACCACCGCCACCGGCCTGCAGTACAAGGTCATCGAGCCCGGAACCGGCAAGACGCCCGCGAAGACCGACACAGTGCAAACGCATTACCGCGGAACGTTCGTAGACGGCAAGGAATTCGACAGCTCGCACAAGCGCGGCCAGCCCGCGCAGTTCGGCGTTACCCAAGTCATCCCCGGATGGACCGAGGCGCTGCTGATGATGAAGGAAGGCGCGAAGTGGGAACTCGTCATTCCCTATGCCCTCGCCTACGGCGATGCGGGCCGGCCTCCTGCGATCCCGCCGTACTCCGTGCTCAAGTTCGAGATCGAACTGCTCAAGATCGTCGAACAACCATAACGGTATCCCGCGACAGGCCCAAGCCCGGTTCGGTTTGGGCCTGTTCTCTGTCCGGGCCGCATCAAAGCAAGTGCAGAAACTTGTGGTTCGCCTTCGGGAACGCGAACCGCCCGAATTCCGCCGGCGCCGTCCACCGAAGTTTCGTGTGCGCCCGCGCCACGGGCGTGCCTGAACGATGCGCGCAGCGGTACACGTGCAACGTCACGCGAAAATGGCTGTACGCGTGATCGACCGACGCGACCAGGCCGCCGACGTCGATGCCGACGCCTATCTCCTCGCGCGCCTCGCGCCGCAGCGCCTGCGCGTGGTTTTCGCCCCGTTCGACTTTGCCGCCGGGAAACTCCCACAAGCCGCCCAGCAGCCCTCCTTCCGGCCGCTTACCCAGCAAATAGCGCCCACGTTTGTGAATCGCCGCGATCACAATCTCGTGATGCGGCACCGGCACCTTCGCGCGGCGCAGGGGACGCTCGCCCACGGTGCCGTTCTTGTGCGCAGCGCAGTACGATTCCACCGGACAGGCCTCGCAGCGAGGGCGCCGCGGCGTGCACACCTGCGCGCCGAGTTCCATCATGCCCTGGTTGAAGTCGCCCGGCGCGGGCCCGCGCACGAGCGCGCCCATCGCATCCCAGAACGGCGCATCCGCGCGCGGCGTGTCGATCGACTCGTCGTAATCGAGCAGGCGCGCGAGCACGCGCTTCACGTTGCCGTCCAACACCGGCTCCCGCGCGTCGAACGCGATGCTCGCGATCGCGCCCGCCGTGTACCGCCCGATTCCGGGCAATCGCAGCAACTCATCTACAGTCGTGGGAAGCGAACCGCCGTGATCGCGCACGATGACGCGCGCCGCGGCGTGCAGGTTGCGCGCGCGGGCGTAGTAGCCCAGGCCCTCCCAAAGCTTGAGCACATCGTCGAGGTCGGCCTGCGCAAGTGCCCCGACGGTCGGAAGTCGCCGCAGGAATCGCTCGATGTAGGGCGTGCCCTGCTCAACCCGGGTCTGTTGCAGCGCGATTTCGGCGACCCAGACCGCATACGGGTCCTTCGTCCCACGCCAGGGCACGTCGCGCGCCTCGCGGCGGAACCACGCGACTACGCGCGGCCGAAACCCGCGCGACCGGGCCAGCCGCGTCCACGCCGCCTCCCGCCCCGCGGACGCCGACGCTCGCCGGTTCACTTCACCACGACCCGGAACTTGCCCTCTCCCGGAAACTTCTTCCCCACGCGCAGCGTAATTTCATACGTGCCCGGTTTTTTGTACGCGTGCGACGTGATCGGATCGCGCGACTGTTTTCCGTCGCCGAAATCCCAGCGCACGCCTTCGACGACGGCGCCCGAACGATACGAAACCGCAAATCCCGCGACAAACGGTTCGCCGAGCGAAATGGGCAGCCGCCCCGTCGGCGATCGGACGACATCGTGCACGTCGAACGTCGCGGCTTCGCCGGCTCGGATCTCCAGCTCGCGTACGGGCGCGAGCACTTCCACCGGCGCGTTGCCCGCGAGCATGTCCGCCACCGCCGTCATCGTTTCAGCCGGGTTCGTGACGTCGCCATACGCGAGGATCAGCGCATCGGCGTCCTCGTACGCTTGCACGTTTCGCGGCTGGCCCAGCAGCACGACCACGATGCGCTGGCCGGCCAGTTTCAACCCGCGAATGAGCTTGAGCTGGCTGACCAACTCGATATCGCCCGACATCACCACGATCGCCGTCTTGATCGGGCTGCCCGGCCGCGTGAGCCGCGCGATTTCGAAATCCTGAATACGTGTGGCGTGCCGCGCGTTGCGGATCGCCTGCGCCGCGACGGTCTTGAAATACTCTTCGAGCGCCGTTTGCAATTCCTGCACGCCGTAGGCGCCCGTGATGCCGATCATCTCGGACTTCTCTTTGACGAGCGGCAGGACTTCGTCGCGGTTTCGCAGCAACGTGATCGCGTGCCGCTCGATCTCGGCGGCCTCGCGGCGCTTCGCCGCGCTCTTGGCCACCTCCCGCGCCTGGTCCGGGTCGGGCGCGGGCCACTGCGCAAGGCCGCGCCGCTCTTTGTACGCAACGACCCGCGTGAACGCATCGTTCACGATCGATTCGGGAATGATGCCCTTCTCGACGCCCTGCACGATATCGACAATCGCGCGCGCTACCCGCGGCCCCGAACCGTTCCAATAAATCATGTCGGCGCCAGAAATGAGCGCCTCGACCGCCGCCGTGGAGGTGTCCGATATCCGCGAAACCTCCGGCGAGTCCATCGGCCCCGCAATGACGAGTCCGTCGAAATCGAGCGCGTCGCGCAATACGTCGCGGATCACGATGTTCGACAGGCACGCCGGCCGCTCCGAGTCGATCGTGGGAACCAGCGTCGTGCCCACGTGCATTAATTCTGCCCCCGCGGCGATCGCCGCTTCGTACGGCTTGAGGTCAAGCTCGCGCAACTGGCTCCGCGGCGTCAGCAGAACGGCCGGCGCGCGCTGCCCGGCGTCGGTTGTGCCACCCGGGAAGTTGCCGGGCGCCCACGCCAGGTTCTTCTGCCCGAGCGCGCCGCCGATTTGCGACGCAAACGCCGCCGTAACCACCGGCAGCGATCCGAACGAGTCGCCCCACACGGCGCTCGTCTGGATCGACGGCGCCAGGCCCAGCGCCGGTCCCCAGTGGAAATCGAATCCTAACGCCGCCAGGTCGGCCGCTTGCGCCGCGTACATCGCCGCCGTCAACGCGGTCGCGCCCGACGCCGCTGTCGTCAGCATCGCCGGCACGCGCATCCCGGGCGACGGCCCGGGCCCAGCGATTCCCGCCGCGCCTATCAGATCGATCCCGATCATCAGCGGCTGGCCGGACGGGCTCGGACGGCCTCGCAGCAGCCCTACGTATGCCGAGAGCGTCTCGGCGGGCATGAGGCGCGGCAGCAAGACCGCCCCCGGCGGCACCTGCTCCAGCAACTGGCGGTCGGCCGGAGACGGGCCCGATCTGCCCTCCAGACGCACGACCATGAGCTGCCCCACCTTGAGCAGCAGACCCGCCGTCTTGGCGAGTTCCTCGGGCGTCTGCTTCTCCGGCTCGACCGCTTCCGTCTTGGGCAACGCTTTCGGGATGGCCTCCGCCGAATTAACCACGCTCTTGAGCGAATTGCCCGTGGGTGGCGAATCCTGCGCGGCGGCGCCGATCGCAATCAGCGACACCAGCCCCCACGCCACGCACGAACCGATTCCGCGCACTTCAGTACCTCCGCTCGAGGGCCGAATTGTAACATCGTCTCGGACCGCGCGAAGAATCCCGCCGCGTGCCGCGCACCGCCAAATCCGAGGACCGAATCGAACGACCCGCCGGCTCGCGCGAAGCCTCGGGCAGGTTTTGAACAGTTTACATATTCCCTGATAGGATCGGCCCAATTTCGGGCGCGATCCCACGCATTTCTGAACTCTCGACGGAGCAAGCATGACGACTGAGACCCTGCGCTTTAGCGGCACCGACAAGTACTATCTCGACCCTGAGCTCGGCGCGATCGTCAACATCGCGCTGCAGATGGAAAAGCCGCTGCTGCTGACCGGCGAAGCGGGCACGGGCAAGACTCAGCTCGCGTTCCAGGCGGCGAAGTCCGTCGGCCTGCCGATCGAGGTGCTCCGCTGCAAGTCCACCATCAAAGGCGAGGAGGCGTGCTACACGCAGGACACCGTGCTGCGCCTGAACGACGCGCGCTTCGGCTCGGGCGATACCGGACGCCAGGTCCAGAATTTCTACGACTACGTTGTTTGGGGTCCCATCGGCCGCGCGTTCCGCGCCGACAAAAAAGTGGTCCTGTTGCTCGACGAAATCGACAAGACGGAATCGGACGTGCAGGACAACCTGCTCGACATTCTCGAAGACTTCGAATTCACGATTCGCGAACTGAACACGACGATCAAGGCGAAACAAATTCCGTTCATCGTGCTCACGTCGAACGCGAAACGCGAACTCTCCGATCCGTTCCTGCGCCGGTGTTACGCGCACCACATCGCGTTCCCCTCGCCGGAACAAATGAAGGAAATCGTCCGGCTGCATTACCCGAATACGAACGCGAAGCTCATGGAAGCCGCCGTCAAGATCTTCTATGACTTGCGCCAGCGCGGGTTCGAGAAGCCGCCCGCGACCAGCGAGTTGCTGAACTGGATCGGCGCGCTCGAACACATCGACACCGTGCCCGACCCGAAGAACCCGCCGCTCGTCGGCGTGCTGCTCAAGCGCGCAAGCGACATCCAGGCCTATCGCGGCGAGGGTGAGGGGCCCAAGAGGTACGTCTGATGTCCGCGCTGCCGGAACAAAAAGAAGGGTACAACGCGCTCTTCGTGGACTTCCTCTACCTGCTGCGCGAATACGGCGTCCCCGGCTCGCCCAAGGACCTGCTCGAACTGAACCGCGGCCTCGAAAAGGGCCTCGTCCACACGCTGGACGATCTCTTCGTGTTGATGCGGCTGTGTTTCGTCCGGCGTGTCGAGCATATGGACCCCTTCGAGCGCGCGTTCGCGCTTTACTTCTACGACATGGACATCCCCGCCGTCGAGGAAGGCGACATGTCGCTGTTGCGCACCAAGCAGTTCCGCGACTGGCTCAACCGCGCCATCGAAAGCGGCGAACTCCCCGCGCGCGCGAAATGGGACATGTCGCCCGAAGAACTCATGAAAAAGTTCTGGGACCGGCTCAAGGAACAGACAAAAGAGCACCACGGCGGCAGCAAGTGGGTCGGGACCAAGGGTAATTCGCCGTTCGGGCATTCGGGCAACGCGGAGAACGGCGTGCGTGTCGGCGGCAAGCCCGGCGGCGGCTCCGCCCTCAAGGTCATCGGCGATCGGCGTTACATTTCCTATTCGAATTCGACGAAACTGCGCAACGACAACCTGCGGCAGGCGCTCGAATCGATGAAGCACCTCAAACGCGCCGGAGCGGCAAACGAACTGCAACTGGACGAAACCATCCGGCGGACGGCCAAGAACGGCGGCGAGATTGAGCTCTTCTTCGCGCGCGAACTGCGCGATCGCATGAAGCTCATCATGCTCATCGACAACGGCGGATACTCGATGACGCCCTACATCAACCTCACGCGCCTGCTGTTCGCGAAACTGCACGATCGCTTCGAGGACGTCAAGACGTATTACTTCCACAACACGATTTACGAGAAGGTATACGTCGACCAGCGGCGCATCCGCTCCATCAACACCGACAAGATTCTCCAGGAACGCGCCGACACCCGCGTGGTCGTCGTCGGCGACGCGACGATGGCCCCCGAGGAGCTGATGTCCCCCTTCGGCTCCATCACGGGCTTCGATCTCGAAGATGCGCGGCCCTCGTTCTACTGGCTGCAGCGCATCGCCGAACGGTTCAAGCACAACACCTGGCTCAACCCGATTCCGCGCGAACGCTGGGGCGGAAACTACGGCGCGTTCACGCTCAAAAAAATCCGCGAGGTCTTCCACATGGAAGATATGACGCTCGGCGGCGTCAAAGGCATGGTCGAGCACCTCAGCGATCGCACGGGCCGCGACGACTAGACCCGCAGCGCGCATACGTCGCGCAATCGTCTCCCGCCCCATCATGGCGAGCGGCGGGGTTCGCGACCAATCAATCCCGTTCACCGGTGCGCCGCCGTTGGATTTCTGGCGCAGTCGCCAGTTACCATCATGAGCGAATTTCGACTGAATTTCCCTCTCACTGCGCCCGTTTCACGCGCTGCTGGGGCATTCATTTGGGTGGAAATGGAACAGACACCTCCATCGCGCGGGTTTAAGGCTGGGGACGCGTTGGGGCGGCTCCCGGCGGAACGTGCGGGTCCATGAAGAAGTTCGATCAGGAAATCGTGTCCGGCGGCATCTTCCGGTCCATCTGGAAGGTCGCGTGGCCCGTCGTGCTGACCCAGCTCGTCGCCGGCATCCACGGAATGATCGATCAGGCCCTCATCGGCCACCAGGCCGGGTTCGAGGGACAGGCCGCTGTCGGCGCATCGTGGCAGCTCTTCCTGGTCGTCGTCGTCTTCCTCTCCTCGCTGTTCCACGGCATGAATATCCTCGTCGCGCAGTACGTCGGCCGCCAGGACTCCTCCGCGGTCAACCGGATCGCCTACCACACCTTCCTCGCGTCGGCGTACCTCCTGCTGTTCATCGTCGCCCCCGTGGGCTACCTGCTCACGCCGTACATGCTCCAGGCCATCGACGTGTCGGACGCCGTCGCCGTCCACGCCGAGCCGTATTTGCGTGTGCTGTTCGTCGGCAACGCGCCGCTCTTTTTCATGTTCCTGCTGGCCGGCGCCCTGCAGTCGAGCGGCAACATCAAAATCCCGATGATGCTCGGCCTGTTCACCGCAATCACGCACACGATCGTCAGCATCGTGTTCATCAACGGCCTGGGGCCGTTCCCCGCGCTCGGCACCGTCGGCGCGGCCGTCGGCACGGTCGTCGGGCCCATCCCCAGCGTCGCGATCGCCATCTGGCTGATTCTTTCCCGGCGCGCATTCGTCGGGCCGCCGGAAACGTTCACGCTCGTCCCCGATCTCACCATCCTGCGCCGGAGCGCCGCCATCGGCATCCCCACGGGCATCCAGGCCGTGCTGCTCAACGTCGGCGGCGCGGTCCTGTTGTTCTTCATCAATCAGCTGCCGATGTCCGCCGCAGCGCTCGCCGCGTACACGATTTGCTACGGCCAGTTGTTCAACTTCGTGACGTGGACCGGGTTCGGCCTGCGCGCCGCGTGCGCGACCGTCATCGGGCAGAACATCGGCGCGGGCAAACTCGCGCGCGGCGAACGCGCCGTCTACTGGGGCGCGGCGATAGGCTTCGTCTGGGCCGCGGTCTTCGGAATTCTCTACTGGGCGATTCCCGGGCAGCTCCTGAACGTCTTCGACCTCGGCCAGGAACCAGAAGTCACCGAGCTCGCACAAAACTTCCTGCGCTACCTGAGTTTCTCCGGGGTCTTTGTCGTGGTCATGCTCGCGTTC
This sequence comes from uncultured Nitrospirales bacterium, assembly GCA_964411925.1. Classification (GTDB taxonomy): domain Bacteria; phylum Hydrogenedentota; class Hydrogenedentia; order Hydrogenedentales; genus VFKU01. The sequence continues at coordinate 1,985 of CAYPNI010000036.1, read as the reverse complement.
ACCGGCGGCCTGCAGGGCGCGGGCGACACCGTCACGCCGATGATCATCGCGTTTGTCACGCAGATCGGCATCCTGCTCGGGATTTGCGCCGTTGCGTATTACACCGATTGGCTCGAACTGACCCCCACGCTCATCTGGTCGGCGATTCTGACCAGCCATGTCAGCCGGCTCCTGCTGACGTACGGCGTGTTCGCGCGCGGAAAGTGGCGCTCGCTGAAGGTGACCCTGTCCGAACCGGTCCGGCCCGCGCGCGAAGACGAGATCGAAGCCGCGCCGGACGCCGCCCGGGGCGCGTAACGTAGAGGCAGCGTCTTCGCCGCTTTCGCGCCCGTAGTTCCCGCTCGAACGAGAACAGGCCTAAGCTGAACCCCGCTTAGGCCTGCCACCCATCCTCATCGATAACGGTTCCCTACGCGTCGCCTTCGGGCCCCGTCACATCGTCCTCGCGATCGCCGCCCACCGCGCGCGCCGCCGCGCTCACCTTGGCGTCTTCCGTCGGCTTCATCAGCCGTACGCCCTGGGTGTTGCGCCCGATCGTGCGGATGTCCTTGACGGCCGACCGGATCACGATCCCGTTCGTGGCGATCAGCACAATCTCGTCACGGTCGTCTACCGTCATCATGCCGACGACGTTCCCGTTGCGATCGGAGGTCTTGATATTGATGACGCCCGAGCCGCCGCGGTGCTGCAGGCGGTACTCGGACACCTTGGACCGCTTGCCGTAGCCGTTCTCGGTGACGCTGAGCACGGTCATGTCGTCCTTAGCCAGCGATACCCCGATCACGTGGTCGTCCTTGCCCATGCGCATGCCGATGACGCCGCGCGCGCTGCGGCCCATCGGCCGAACGTCGCTCTCCGGGAAGCGGATCGACATACCCTCGTGCGTCGCGATGAGAATGTTGTCCTCGCCGGAGGTGAGCATCACCTCGATCAGTTCGTCGCCCTTGTCGAGCCCCAACGCGATGATGCCCACGTTGCGCGGGTTGCTGAACAGCTTGAGATCGGTCTTCTTGATGATGCCCTTCTTCGTCACCATCAGCACGTACATTTCCGCGTTGAGATCGCGGACCGGCAGGAACGCCGTCACGCGTTCCTCGCCCTTGAGATCCAGCACGTTCGCGATGCTGCGCCCGCGCGCCGTGCGGCCGGCCTTCGGCAACTCGTGCACCTTGCGCCAGTACAGCCGCCCGGTGTTCGTGAAGAACAGCATGTACGCGTGCGTGGACGCGATGAACAGGTCCTGCACGAAGTCCTCTTCCTTCGTCTCCATCCCCGCGACGCCGCGCCCGCCGCGACGCTGGCTGCGATACGTGCTCACCGGCAGGCGCTTGATGTACCCCGCGTTGGACACCGTCACCACCATGTCCTCTTCCGCGATCAGGTCTTCGACGGTGAACTCCGCCGTCTCGGACAGGATCTCCGTGCGGCGGTCGTCGCCGAATTTCTCGCGGATCTCGGTCGTTTCCCGCTGGACCTCGGCGAGCAGCGTCTTGCGGCCGGACAGGATCGTGCGCAACCGTTCGATTTCCTTGAGGATCTGCTTGTACTCGTCGTCGAGTTCCTGGCGCTCGAGGCCCGTCAGGCGGCGCAGCCGCATCGCTAGAATCGCGTTCGCCTGCACTTCGGACAACTTGAAGCGCTTCATCAGCTTTTTCTGCGCGTCGTCCGTGTCTTTGGCCTTGCGGATGAGGTCGATGACCTCGTCGATGTTGTCGATCGCGATCTTGAGGCCTTCGAGGATGTGCGCGCGGTCCTCCGCGGCCTTGAGATCGAACCGCGTACGCCGCTCGACGATTTCGATGCGGTGCTCGATGAAGTAATACAGCAACTCGCGCAGCGTCAGCACGCGCGGCATGTTGTTGACCAGCGCGAGCATGATCACGCTCGCCGTGTCCTGCATCTGCGTGTTCTTGTATAACTGGTTCAGCACGACCTCGGGCTCGTCGCCCTTCCGCACCTCGATCACGATCCGCATGCCGTCCTTG